>CAJTSV010000195.1 GCA_910579075.1 uncultured Eubacterium sp. | reverse complement strand
AGTGCCCGGTGGCACAGCTCCAGCCGTTCTTCCAGGATTTGCCAGAACCGTTCCATGTCCCCGTAAGAAGAACATGCCACATCCACAAGGTTTAATGTCACAACGCCCTGGTTAAACCTGCCGTAGTATTTGCGGCTGCCATCCGGATTGCGCTGGCTGTCTTCCACGGTCGGGAACGAGCGGCATCCCATGCATGGATAAACATCGCCTTTTTTGAGCTCACGCATAACCTTGGCAGAAATATAATCCGGCACCATCCGCTTTGCCGTGCATCTTGCCGCAAGCTCGGTCAGGTACCAGTATTCGGACTGTTCGGTTATATTATCCTCATCCAGCACATAAATCAGCTTTGGAAATGCAGGCGTAATCCAGATACCTTTTTCATTTTTCACGCCCTGCATGCGCTGGCGCAGCACTTCCTCGATAATCATAGCCAGGTCATCCCGCAGCTGTCCCGCAGGAACCTCGTCCAGATACATAAATACGGTTACAAACGGTGCCTGCCCGTTACAGGTCATAAGCGTAATCAGCTGGTACTGGATGGTCTGGACGCCGTTTCGAATCTCCGCTTTCAGGCGTTTTGCGACCACCTCGCGAATCACTGCCTCGTCCATGCTGTCCCCGCAGGATTTCCGCTCCTCGATAACAGACGCGCGGATTTTCTGCCTGCTGATTTCCACAAACGGTGCCAGATGCGACAGCGTAAACGTCTGCCC
>CAJTSV010000194.1 GCA_910579075.1 uncultured Eubacterium sp. | reverse complement strand
ATTCCCTGTTCTTTTTTGCTTTCCTGACAGCATCATCAAGCCTTTTCACAAAAGCGTCTTCCGATGCGCTTCCTGCCACATAATCCAGAAATGCCCTTAATTCCGCACTTACATCATCCATCTGGCTGGATGCATTTAAGAATATTTTTATCGCCCCGTCTTTCAGCAAAATATCCGTATCTTCCCTGCAGGTATTTTCAAATGTATACTTATGCCGCCCTTTTCCAAAAGCATCTGACAGGCATATAAAGATAATGTAACATGGCTTCAGCTTTTTATAGTGCTCGCCCCTGTCTATCAGCTGCAAGTCAGCCATGCCCTGGTAATACCTGGCGCGCTTTGGCAGTTCCCCTGTGTCCGCCACCTGCATTTCAATATCATAAACCGTCCCTTTTCCATCCCGCACATATACATCCATACGGATGCTTTTTGCAGCTGCATCAGGGCGGATTGCTTTTTGTCCCTCCGGATATTCCACATGGTCTATGTTCAGCCCTGGCAGTATTCTCTGAAGCAGTTCCTGGCACAGCCGTGCATCCTGCATGACTTTTCCAAACAAAAAATCATTGGATATGCCAAGTTTCTCCCATGCAATATTATATGGCTTCTTTTTTCTGATTCTCCCACCATGCATTCCCTCCAATGAAATCATATTTTTATACCATCCCTTTCCATTATCTGGTCCACAATCTGCTGGAGTATCAGATTATGGATGGATTCCACAATCCCATATTTCCTGCA
>CAJTSV010000193.1:290-776 GCA_910579075.1 uncultured Eubacterium sp. | reverse complement strand
ATTGAGGCTAAGGGTGGCTTTTTCATATTTGTTTCTACGCATTAAGAACCTCGTTTTTGAGGGTGCAGGTCAAATCATATTGCCCCCTGTGTGACCGCCGCTTGGAAGCCTTGGAAAATGGCCGCTGAACAAGCCCTAAATGCGTAGGCTGATGGGCTGATTTGGGGTTGTCAGGCAAAGCGCCGGATAGAGGGACTATGTAGAAAGAGTTACCTCCATTTTCGGGGGAACAGATATAAACACCTTGCCCCTCTCCGACACCCACGAAAAAAGCCTGTGCTTTCAATGCAGCTGAGAGTTGCTTTTTCTACGCCTGACCCCTGACTTCTGCCATTCTCTTGTTTCTGTGCTTTGAGGCAGGTTTTTCAGGATTACCCTGACGAAAATACATCGCTGCATCCGCATTATTTCTGTGGTTGCCGTTTCCGTTCTTCATAAGGGTTTGGGACTTTCCCAACAAGCAAAACGGACACGGCCCGGCAGGGG
>CAJTSV010000193.1:0-280 GCA_910579075.1 uncultured Eubacterium sp. | reverse complement strand
TTTTGGGGAGTGTGGCCACACTCCCTATGCTTGCTACTATAGCGTTCCCCCGTTCCGCTTCTTGATATATCCATCATGTCCTGGATATTTTTTGCAATCGCTAATCACCATAGATGGCGGCTATATGACAAATTCTGCGCTTCATTTCCTCACGAATGTATAAAGGTTCAATGCACTCACATTTATCCCCAAATCCGAGGAGAATATCATAATAATACTCGTTTTCAATAAATGGAAAACTCACAAAATAATGTTCCTCGCCATCTGGCACAAAGCGGTC
>CAJTSV010000192.1:575-1083 GCA_910579075.1 uncultured Eubacterium sp. | reverse complement strand
AGGGGACGTTTCCGGTTATCTTTCTGAGCTTTGCAAGTGCCAAGGGAACGAATTATCAGACGGTGCGGAAAATGATATGCCAGATGTTTGTAAACCTGTATGCAGATTTCCGGTTTCTGTTAAAGGGGAAGCTTTCTGGCAGTGCAGATGAAGTGTTCTTTGAGCGGATGATTTCTTCCGATATGGATGATGCAGATGCGGCACTGGCGCTTGGACAGCTTTCCAGGATTTTGTATCAATGTTATGGAAAAAAGACGATTATTCTGCTCGATGAATATGATTCCCCGATGCAGGAAGCTTATGCAGGCGGTTACTGGGAGCAGATGGCGGGATTTATCAGGGGTATTTTTAATTCTGCATTTAAAACAAATCCATATCTGGAGCGGGCAGTTTTAACCGGTGTTACAAGAATCAGCAGGGAATCGGTTTTTTCTGACCTGAACAGCCTGGAAGCTGTGACTTCTGTTTCTGAAAAGTACGAAACTGCTTTTGGATTTACGGAAAAGGA
>CAJTSV010000192.1:0-557 GCA_910579075.1 uncultured Eubacterium sp. | reverse complement strand
AAACCGCATTGCGGGAGTTTGGGCTGCAGGAAAAGCTTTCTGAAGTGAAAAAATGGTATGACGGGTTTCGTTTTGGCTCCTGTGACAGCATTTATAATCCATGGTCGATTACGCAGTTTCTTGACAAGGGAAAATTTGCACCATACTGGGCGAATACAAGTTCCAACCGGCTGGCTGGAAAGCTGATTCAGGAAGGCGGAACCGATGTAAAACGGATTATGGAAGATTTGCTGGAAGGAAAGCCTTTCTGTGCGGCTGTAGATGAACAGATTGTCTTTGGCGAACTGGAACATAATCCGGATGCTGTCTGGAGCCTGCTTCTGGCGGGAGGATATTTGAAGATTGCAGGGTGCGAAACAGAAAATCCCGATTTTATAAAAGGGGGAATCGTCTGCCAGCTTATGCTGACGAATCTTGAGATTGTTTTTACGTTCCGAAAAATGATACGCGGATGGTTTGCTTCCTGCAGTTCTTCTTATAACGATTTTATCAAATCGCTGCTGACCGGAGACCTGGAAGGCATGAACGGGTACATGAACCGGATAGCACTGGCTGTG
>CAJTSV010000191.1 GCA_910579075.1 uncultured Eubacterium sp. | reverse complement strand
CTGGGGCAGACCCTGCAAAATCCTGTGTGAACAGTAACACATTACGCACATGCATTCAAGTGCCATTCCCAGGAATCATCACTCACATGCATGCCGGACTTCTTTCAGATATTTCTGCAGGTTCACCGATACCGTGCTCTTTTCCCTTCCGCGGTCACAAACCATGCATATTCTCCGCTCTGGCAGGCTGCACGTTAACGGAATCTGCACCAGCTCCTTTTCTTCCAAAAACGGCAGCGCCAGCTCCCTGGGCACAAATCCGATTCCAAAATGGCTGCGGATAAGCGGAATCAGCAGGTCGGATGTTGCCGCTTCCACGTCCAGCCGGATATCCGCATGATGCCTGGAAAAATAGTCTTTATAAAGCTCATAGGTCGCCGTCCCGTTCCCAAGCCCGACCCACGGAAACGGTTCCAGCTCCGGCAGGTTCCATCTGTGCAGGGCCAGTTCCTGGTAACGGCTTCCGGCAGCAAGCATTTCCCGGAATACGGCAAGCTTTGTTACCGTAAATGTATTCTGCACCTGGAAAGGCGTTGTCAGCACCGCAAAATCCAGGCTTCCATAGGCAAGCTTTTTTAAAATTTCCGGTGTTGTGTGATTATGGATTTTTATCCTTGCTTTGGGATGGCTTTCTTTAAATCCCTGCAGCGCATCCAGCAGAAATAAATGCAGCGCCGTCTCCGTCGCTCCGATTTCCACAGTGCCTGCACTGCCTGGCTCTGCGGCCATCAGTTCTTCCTGTGCACTCTGAATCTGTGCCACCGCAATTTCCACATGGGCATACAGCCGTTCCCCTTCTTCGGTCAAAGCAATTCCTCTTGCTTCGCGTACAAACAGCCGGCACTGGAGCGCCGATTCCAGCAAGCGGATAACCCTCGTCACATTCGGCTGGCTGCTTCCCATGGCAGCGGCGGCTTTTGTGATGTTTTTGTATTTTGCAGCGTAGTAAAAGATTTTATAGTATTCGAAATTGATATCCATATTTATTTTTGATGGCTCCTATATTATCTATGTATTTTTCATATTTCTCAGGGAGTATTATAATACGATAGTGCGTGGATGTATATAACGTATTTTGAGGATGGCGTTTGAACGCCAGATGAAAACTGTATTGATTTACACTTTTCGGGGATTTGGGGATGGCCTCTCGAACGCTGGATGAAACTGCCTGCCGTGCCGGTGTGTTCCGGTTCCAGAATATAAGAATTCCTAAGTATTCTGCATATACGCTCTCTTTACCGGACGGTACGGCGG
>CAJTSV010000190.1 GCA_910579075.1 uncultured Eubacterium sp. | reverse complement strand
ATATGGCAAGAACAATTGCAATTGGCACACAGGATTTTGGAAGGATTATCGAAAATGGCTGTTTTTATGTAGATAAGACAATGTTTATCAAAGAATGGTGGGAAAACCAGGACGAGGTCACGCTGATTACCCGCCCGCGCAGGTTTGGGAAAACACTGGCTATGAGCATGCTGGAATATTTCCTGTCAGTGAAGCATGCCGGAAGGGGAGATTTGTTTCAGCATCTGGATATCTGGAAAGAGGAAAAGTACCGGGGCCTGCAGGGGACGTTTCCGGTTATCTTTCTGAGCTTTGCAAGTGTCAAGGCAGGAAGCTTTTCAGAGGTATATCATGATATCTGCAAGGTGATTTCACGGGAGTACCGCAGGCATGTTTCCATATTGGACAGCAGCTGTTTTCTGGATTTTGACAGAGAGCAGTATTACCATATTATGAGCGGCCGGGCAGATGCATCTGACATGCGTGCCTCGCTGAACCAGCTTTCGGAATATTTGTATCATTATTACGGAAAGGCAGTTGTTATCCTGCTGGACGAGTATGATACACCAATGCAGGAAGCTTATTTAAACGGGTACTGGGATGAGCTGGCTGGATTTATGAGGGGATTTTTAAATTCTGCTTTTAAGTCCAATCCGTATCTGTGCCGCGCTGTTTTGACTGGAATTACAAGAATCAGCAGGGAATCTGTCTTTTCTGACCTGAACAATCTGGAAGTTATTACGACTGCTTCGGAAAAATATGAAACTGCTTTCGGATTTACGGAACAGGAAGTCACAGCAGCCCTGGAAGAATTCGGCCTGCAGGAGAAGCTGGCCGAGGTCAGAAGATGGTACGATGGGTTCCGGTTTGGTACCTGCGGCAGCATTTACAATCCATGGTCGATTACGCAGTTTCTTGACAAGAGGAAATTTGCACCATACTGGGCCAATACAAGCTCCAACAGCCTGGCTGGCAGCCTGATACAGAAAGGCAGCCCGCATGTTAAAATGATTATGGAAGATTTGCTGCATGGAAAAACGTTTCGGGCTGTCATTGATGAACAGATTGTTTTCAGCCAGCTGGAATATCTGGAAAGTGCCGTATGGAGCCTGCTTTTAGCAGGCGGATATCTCAAAATCACGGCTGGCGCAGCATACGGCCTTTCCGGTGAAGAAAATACTGCGCATGAGCTGGCATTTACTAATTATGAAGTTGTACTGGCGTTTCAGAAGCTGATACATGAATGGTTTGACGTGAATCATGCATCTTATAACGATTTTATCAAATCGCTGCTGGCAGGAGACCTGGAAGGCATGAACGGGTACATGAACCGGATAGCACTGGCTGTGTTCAGCAGCTTTGATGCAGGAAACCGGCCGTCTGGAAAATCAGAGCCGGAAAAATTTTACCATGGGTTTGTGCTGGGGCTTATTGTGGAGCTGGCAGGCCGGTATGAAATCACATCCAACCGGGAAAGCGGGTTTGGGCGGTATGACGTGCTGTTAAGGCCGCGCGATGGCGGTGACGGCATCATTCTGGAATTTAAGGTAATTCAGCCGGAGAAAGAAAAAAGCCTGCAGGAAACAGCAGATGCCGCACTCAGGCAGATTGTGGATAAGCAGTATGCGTCCCTGCTGGAACAGTCCGGATGCGGCAGCGGGGATATCCGTATTTACGGGTTTGCGTTTCGTGGGAAGGAAGTGCTGGTATCAGGCGGCTTCCTGCGGGATTATGCGTCTGGCAGGAATTGGAGATGAGGGCATATGGCAAGAACAATTGCAATTGGCACACAGGATTTTGGAAGGATTATCGAAAA
>CAJTSV010000189.1 GCA_910579075.1 uncultured Eubacterium sp. | reverse complement strand
GCCATTTTCGTGAAAAACATCGAAACAAGCATAAAATCAACCAGTATCATGAATGGCTTAAAACAGCTAAATCAACAGCAAGGGTATCATTTATAAAAGTTGTAAAGTCGTGAACATTATTCTTGCATTAACATTGTCAGAGTGTGTGTATAGCATGCTGAAATAGTAAAAGGGGTGTTGCATATCTGGTTACTGTTCACTCCGTGACCAGTAACCAGATATGCAGATAAAAAGAAACATTCTTTCAAATCCCGTTGATTTGTGTATCATAACAATATATAATATAAGAACCGTATTTGACACGGTTTTGCATACAAAAAGCGGGCAGTGTTCAAAAGGGAAACTATATTGTGGCTGTAATTAACCGGGAAAGGATGTGAAAATATGGAATTGGCAGAGCCTGAAAGAAAAAAAGATGAAAAAATAAATGGTGTAATTTACAATATGTCACCAGCTCCAGGATATAAGCATGGGATAATCAATAATAATATTAATACGATTATTAAACAGAATCTGAAACACAGTCTGTGTCTCGTATTTATGGAAAATCTGGATTTTAAATATCATCCGGATATCAATGATGACTATTTATGTCCGGATATTATGATAGTTTGTGACAGGACACATCTGAAAGGAAGTTTTTACAGCGGCGTTCCTAAAATGATTGTTGAAACACTGGGTCCGTCAACGGCGAAACGTGACAGAACAGAAAAAAAAGATATTTATGAGCAGGCGGGGGTGGAGGAATATTGGATTGTATCTCCCCAGGGGTCTGTTGAAATATATTATTTAGAAAACGGAAAATATATTCTGGAACAAATTTACATGCTGCAGAATGATAAAGAGGATGCAGAATATAATGCGGAACAGGAGATTTTTTTAAGGGTGTTTCCACATATAAAAATGACATTGGGAGAAATTTTTGAAGGATTGGAATGATATAGACAGAAATCATGTTTTATTCCTGCTGTTCAGCAGATGGCAGCTGCTGGAAACAGGGAGCTGAAGCAGGAGCTGTACAGGGAATGCAGCTTTCTTTTGAGACTATAATGACCGGAAAACGGGGATTGGATAAATGTATCATATTTTGCTGGTAGAAGATGACAAGGTATTAAGGTACGGGCTGCAGAAGTGCCTGGAAGAAGAAGGGTATGCTGTCCATCCGGCTGAAAATGCATTGCAGGCAGCAGGGATTCTGGAAACGGAAGGGGCAGATTTCCTGATTCTGGATGTGAACCTGCCAGGGGAAGATGGATTTTCCTTTTATAAGCGCTTTGCATGCCCGCGGGAGATTCCGGCGGTTTTTCTGACTGCCCGGGATGAAGAAGCAGACATGCTGCAGGGATTGGACCTTGGAGCAGAAGATTATATAACAAAGCCGTTCAGCATACAGGTGTTTCTGAAAAAGACGGCGGCGCTTCTGCGCAGGGTGCATGGCCGGGAAGAAAACCGCCTGGTGCAGGGTGCGCTGACCGTGCTGCTTTTGGAGCACAAGGTATTTTTAAACGGAGAGCCCGTAAACCTGTCCCCTTCGGAATACCGTCTGCTGGAAATTTTTCTGCGCAATGGAAAGCGCGTGCTGACAAAAGAAATCCTGATGGAACAGATGTGGGAAGAAGGAGCAGAATGGGTGGATGACCATGCGCTGGCAGTCCAGGTAAACCGCTTGCGTGGCAGGCTCGGGCACGCCTGTATCAGGACGGTGTTTGGGGTCGGGTATATGTGGAACGGCATCGGGGAGCCATAAATAAAGCAGAAAAAACGGTCCGGCAAAAAAGGAGCAGGAATTAATGAAGCAGAAAAAACAGGCCAGTGCAGAAGCCGTAATTCGGGCGGGAAACAGGCTGGTAATTCTGCTGCTTGTACTGGCAGCAGGGAGCACGGCTGTATT
>CAJTSV010000188.1:370-2259 GCA_910579075.1 uncultured Eubacterium sp. | reverse complement strand
GTTTGCTGCCATTATCTGCCTTCAGGCTGTCTTGTACCTGGCCGGGCTGCTGCGTGCCTTCACAGGAAAAACGGCAGGATTTATCTGCATGGGCATTTACCTGACTGGCGGATTTATAATGCTCAGCCAGATTACACTGTTAAGAAGCCTCTCCGATTTTGCCACGGCATTTCAGTCTATGCTGCGGTCATCAGCCGTACTTATTGCCGAAAGCCTGATTCTGATTTTTCTTTTATCTGTATCATCCAGAATCAGGCAGCATCACAGCTGAGAGTCTATAATATCCCGGACAGGAAAACTATCCGGGATATTATGATATGAAAAGCTTCCTTATTATATAAGCATGATTTTCAAAAAAATCTTGCTATCCGGTATCTGATATGGTATTTTATTTATATCAGGAATCCATGGCATAGATAAAGGAGGAATCATCATGCAAGAAAAAACAAAACAGGCAAAACGAATGCTGAGCCTGGTAATGACAGTTCTGCTGATGGCAGCACTGCTGGCAGGCTGTTCGGATGTGACAAATATTACCATGAATGAAAACGGCTCTGGCAGCTATGAAGAAACGGCAAGCATTTCCAAAAGCCTTCTGGACCAGGCATCTGGAGGAATGATAAGCGATGACACCATTCTTTCGTACATGAAAACATTACTTCCGCAGGCTGAACTCTCCATTTCCAATGAAGACGTAAACGGCACGGAATCCAAAGTCATTCGTGCAAAAATGAATTTCAAAAACACGAAAGAATTCCAGAAGGTGCTGTCTAACAGGGAAATGCTCTCTGTCAAATTCAGCCCGGCCTATTTTTCCAGGTCACCGATTTATATGCCGGTGGAAGACGAGGATGAAGGCAGTGCCTTAACCGATGACCTGGCAGCTGTCATTGGCTCCAATGAAGAACTTATGAACGCTGTTTTGAAAGAAATCCAGAATATGGAAGTCAAAATGACCATTGCTTTCCCTTATAAAGTATCAAAAACAAATGGAAAAATCGGGGAAGACGGGAAAACGGTTGTCTGGGACCTGAGCCAGGATAATGACATTACGCGCCTTTACGCTGTTTTCCAGACAGCAAATTCCCTGAAAGCACCGGCATTTACTGGAGCTGAAAATGGAAAATATTACAACACCGGCGTCACAGTCATCATCAATTCTGAAAACATGCTTGATTATGTCGATGTCGATGGCCAGAAAATCGAATCCGATTACCTGTTTCTCTCAGAGGAAAGCTCCTACCGCCTGACAGCAGTGGATATCAATGGCAATAAAAGCACAATCCGATTCTTCATTGATACCACTAAACCATCTGTAAGCGGCGCTGTGAATGGCAAAACATATACTGGTGCAAGAACCATTAAATTTTCTGACAAGGGCAGCGGCATTCAAAAAGCAGCCTTAAACGGCAAAACCATTAAATCTGGAACGAAAGTTTCCAAAAAAGGAAGCTACACGCTTGTTGTAACGGACAAAGCCGGAAACAAAAAAACAGTAAAATTTAAAATCAAATAAATAACGAAGCGATACGTTTCTGATATGAGATTTCGAATCAGCTGGCCCGGACAGCCTGGCAACAGTCTGTGCGGGCCAGATTTCACTTTTACAGGAGAATCCGCATGTTAAACAATATACAGATTGGGCCGTTTACCGTTCATATGTACGGCCTGATGATTGCCATTGGTTATATGGCTGCTTATCTCGCCAGCTGCTGGCGGGCCAAAAAAAAGGGACTGGACGAAAATATTATCTGGGGCATATTAATCTGCTCTGTTTTAGGAATTCTGACGGGAAGCAGGCTGTTATTTTACCTGACTAATATTCCCAGTATTCTTAAGAATCCTTCTATTTTATGGAATTTCAAAAATGGCTATGTCGTTTATGGCGG
>CAJTSV010000188.1:0-352 GCA_910579075.1 uncultured Eubacterium sp. | reverse complement strand
ATTCTTTACTGCAAGAAAAAACAGGCTCCTGTCCTGAAATATTTAGACCTGGCCATGCCAGCTGTTTCACTTGCACAGGGCTTTGGCAGGATTGGCTGTTTTTTTGCAGGATGCTGTTATGGAAGGGAAACCGATTCATGGCTGCATATTGTATACACTCATTCTGATTATGCGCCAAACAATGTACCGCTTGTTCCGACCCAGCTTCTTTCGAGTGCCGGAAATTTTCTGATTGCAGCTGTATTATTCTGGTATTCTTCAAAATCAGAAAAGGACGGGGCAACAGGTGCCCTGTATATGATATTATACAGCATGGGAAGATTTCTCATTGAAATATTCCGCGATGACCTGC
>CAJTSV010000187.1 GCA_910579075.1 uncultured Eubacterium sp. | reverse complement strand
AGCGATTTTCAATGGATTTTTGCATGTAACAGGTCAGCTTGCCTGAACTGTTACGTTTTTTATGGGACTGCATGCATCATCTGTAAAACAGCAGTTGTTTTTTTGTGACAGGAATGGTACTATAAAAACAGAAGCTGATTGAAAGATACGGATTTAAAGATATAAAGAAAGGAGCAGTCTGGATGTCGTCTACGCCATACGATGACGTGTTCCGGACGATGCTGAACGACTGCCCGAAGCTGGTGCTTGCGGTTGTGAACGAGGCGTTCGGGGAACACTATACAGGGGAAGAAAAAATTATTTTTGCACAGAACGAGCATTTTATGAACCGTCAGGACGGACAGGAAGAAGAACGGATTACAGACAGCTGTTTTACTGTGTGCGGGGAAAGGAAAAAGCAGTATCATATCGAATGCCAGAGTACAGCAGACAGCAGCATGCTGGTGCGGATATTCGAATACGCGTCGCAGATATCACTGGATTGTGCAGCAGTGGAAGAAAACGTGCTGGAAGTCAGCTTTCCGCATTCGGCTGTGCTGTTCCTGCGTCATGCAAAGACAACGCCGGACACAATGAAAATCCGTATCTGTACGCCAGGCGGCAGCCAGGAATACCGGATTCCAGTCATAAAACTGCAAAAATACGGGCTGAAAGAAATTTTTGAAAAGAACCTGCTGTTTTTTATTCCGTTCTACCTGTTTGTGCATGAAAAACAGTTTGGGGAATATGAAAAGGATGTGCACAAGCTGGAACAGCTGAAAGCAGAGTATGCAGCCGTGCGCAGGCGGCTGGAAGAACTGTGCGAAAAACACGAAATAACGGAATATATGAAATGCATGTTAACAGACATGATAAATAAAGTGGCATCAAGCCTGGCAGAAGGCCATGGGAGAATCGTGGAAGGAGTGAGGGAAATTATGGGCGGAAAAGTTCTGGATTATGAGGCGAAAAGAATAAAAATGGAAGGAATCGAGGAAGGCATATCCCAGGGCATTACACAGGGCATATCCCAGGGCATTACACAGGGCATATCCCAGGGCATTACGCAGGGCATTACACAGGGAGTACAGCAGACGCTGGCATCCCTTGTACGCGACGGCATTCTGACGGCAGAGCAGGCGGCAGAAAGGATGGGCCGGAGCATGGGAGAAATGAAAAAACTGCTGTAACCGTTCTGACGAAGGCTGAACGGTTACGAGAGCATGTTTGAAAAATCATTTCCGCAGATGGTGAAATAAATCTTACGAACAGCATTTTTTAAATATGCTTTTGGAGCATGTAAAATTGTGTTTTTCTGTATTGACAAACAATTCACACTTCGTTATACTTTCTAAGTGTATGTTTGAAGATTATGCCAGCGTTTGGACTGGCATATCTGCATGCAGATAGGAGAATGCTATGGTTATAGATATTTCTGCATTCTATTCCAATTGGAATGCATCGGGTGAAAAAGAAGTCTGGATTGATATGGAAGTGATAAAATCCAGGCTGGGTGTGTTTCCGATTGTGAAAAAAGAACCATTCAGGCTGCATCTGGAAAACGTGGAAAACAAGCGGCTGCTTATCCAGGGTGAAACAGATGTAACAGTTTCCATTCCATGCGACCGCTGCCTTTCGGAGGTTCCGGTAAGGCTGCATCTGGTCATTGACAAGGAGCTTCCGATAGAGGTTTCAGAAGGAATTTCTACAGAAGAAAAACCGTCAGAAACCCAGGACGGGGATGATGACAATTTGGAACAGCTGGAATATATGAATGGCTGCCAGCTTGATGCAGACCGGCTTGCATATGGGGAAATGCTGTTTGCATGGCCGGCGAAGGTGCTGTGTAAGGATGACTGCAGGGGAATCTGCCCAGGGTGCGGCGCAAACCGCAACGAATCATCCTGCCAGTGTGAACAGCCGGTACCTGATTTGCGGATGGCGGCATTTCAAGACGTATTTAATAAATTTAAGGAGGTGTAAGCAGATGTCTATTTGTCCAAAGAATAAAAGTTCAAAAAGCAGAAGGGATAAAAGGAGAGCAAACTGGAAAATGAAAGCTCCTACATTGGTAAAATGCAGCAAATGCGGAGAGCTTATGGTACCGCACCGTGTATGTAAGAACTGCGGGTCCTATAATAAAAGAGAAATCATTAAGATGGATTAGCAGGATGCTTGTTCCTGGAGCTTGAAAATGGAAGGCTTTGCGTGTGCGCAGGGTCTTTCTTTTTTTGCGTGGCGGGTGAGGGAGGAAGGGGGTGGCCTCTCAGACGCTGGCTAAAGCCGCTGTCAGGCTTCGCCCCTGTTTGTGGGGCAGAATGCCAAGGGTTTCTAATATTCTTCCACAGTCACATCCGCAGCAGGGCAGACGTCTTTCGCCAGCTGCTGACTGGCCGCGCTTCTTTCTGTCCGCACAGGCCCGGCTGCCAGGGCAGGTGTCTTTCACCAGCTGCTGCCAGGCTGCGCTTTTTTGTCTGCACAGGCTGGCT
>CAJTSV010000186.1:1137-2515 GCA_910579075.1 uncultured Eubacterium sp. | reverse complement strand
GCTTGTGGATGACTGCATCAAGTTTGTGGAACGCGAAATCCGCCGGGGCAGGATTTACGATGCTGTAATTATGGACCCGCCTTCGTATGGCCGCGGCCCGAAGGGAGAACTCTGGAAAATTGAGGATGCTGTTTTTCCTCTGATGCAGGCATGTGCGCAGCTGTTTCGCGAAACGCCTTTATTTTTCCTCGTTAATTCTTATACGACCGGGCTTCAGCCGGCAGTGCTTGCCTACATGCTGGACACCGTCATGAAGCAGTACGGCGGCAGGACACAGGCAGATGAAATCGGCCTTCCCGTGTCTTCGAGCGGGCTTGTGCTTCCCTGCGGGGCATCCGGGCGGTGGGAAAGCGCCTGAAAAAGGGACTGCTTTACGGCAGTCCCTTTTAAATTAATTGTCAAACATCGGCGTAGACAGGTACCGTTCCCCGGTATCTGGAAATACCGCCACAATGGTTTTTCCCTGATTCTCCGGCCTGCGGGCCAGCTGTGCAGTCGCCCAGAGCGCTGCACCAGAGGAGATTCCGGCAAGAATGCCTTCTGTCCTTGCAATTTCCCGTCCCTGTGCAAACGCATCTTCATTTTCCACCCGGATAATTTCGTCATATACGTCCGTATTTAAAGTATCTGGCACAAATCCGGCACCAATGCCCTGGATTTTATGCGCGCCCGGCCTTCCTTCTGACAAAACCGGCGAGGATGCAGGCTCGACTGCCACGACCCGGATATCCGGGTTGCGGGACTTGAGGTATTCGCCTGTACCGGTTATCGTGCCGCCCGTACCGATTCCGGCTACAAAAATATCTACCTTTCCCTGCGTATCGTTCCAGATTTCCGGCCCGGTTGTCTCCCGGTGCGCCTGCGGGTTCATCTGGTTTTCAAACTGTCCCGGCATATAGCTGCCTTCGATTTCAGCAGCCAGCTCCTTTGCCTTTTCAATTGCCCCTTTCATTCCTTTCGAACCGTCTGTCAGCACCAGTTCTGCGCCGTAAGCTTTCATCAGGTTGCGCCGCTCCACGCTCATCGTTTCCGGCATGGTAATGATAATGCGGATTCCAAGCGCCGCTGCAATCGATGCAAGCCCGATGCCTGTGTTGCCGCTGGTCGGCTCTATAATCACGGAATCCCGGCCGATTGCGCCTCTCTCCCACGCATCCAGCAGGATTTTTTTTGCAATCCGGTCCTTTACGCTGCCCGCCGGGTTAAAGCATTCCAGCTTTGCAAGAATGACTGCTTCCAGCTGATTTTTTTTCTCATAATTGCAAAGCTCCATAAGCGGCGTGCCGCCTGTCAGCTCCATAATATTTTTATAAATGCCCATAAAATGGCTCCCACCTTTTCCTAATCATAATTTATAACATCTTCTGCCTAATGCCCG
>CAJTSV010000186.1:447-1068 GCA_910579075.1 uncultured Eubacterium sp. | reverse complement strand
GAATGCCTGTTCCAAATCCTCAATAATATCGTCGATATGCTCAATCCCGATGGAAAGGCGTATCGTATTCGGTTTTATGCCAGCCTGTAACAGCTCCTGTGCATTCATCTGCGAATGCGTCGTGCCTGCCGGATGAATGACGAGCGATTTGGCATCTGCCACATTTGCAAGCAGGGAAAACAGCTCCAGATTGTCAATAAAAGCTTCCGCTTTCTGTGCATCCCCTTTGATTTCAAACGTAAAAATCGAACCGCCGCCATTTGGGAAATATTTCTGATACAGTGCCTGCTGTTCCGGTTCCTGGCTGACCGAAGGATGATGCACGGCTTCCACCTGCGGATGGCCGTTTAAAAACTGTGCCGTTTTCAGCGCATTTTCCACATGGCGTTCCACGCGCAGGGACAGTGTTTCCAGCCCCTGCAGAAAAATAAACGCATGTACCGGAGAAAGCGCAGCACCCATATCCCGCAGCAGGATTGCCCGGATTCTTGTCACAAAGGCCGCAGCACCTGCCGCTTTTGTAAAGCTGATTCCGTGATAGCTTGCATCCGGCTGCGTCATCTGCGGAAATTTCCCGGATGCTTCCCAGTCAAATTTTCCAGAATCCACGATGACGCCGCC
>CAJTSV010000186.1:0-414 GCA_910579075.1 uncultured Eubacterium sp. | reverse complement strand
GCCGAATGCACGACAATATCCGCGCCGTATTCTATCGGGCGTACCAGGTACGGCGTTGCGAATGTATTATCCACGACAAGCGGGATTTTATGCGCATGTGCAAGCTGTGCAAGCTTTTCAATATCCGTTACATCCGAATTCGGGTTTCCAAGCGTTTCGATAAAAACGGCCTTCGTATTTTCCCTGATTGCAGCTTCCACGTCCGCCATATCGGCCGGATTGAAAAAAGAAGCCGTAATGCCATACTGCGCCAGCGTATGCTCGAGCAGGTTGTATGTCCCGCCGTAAATATTTTTTGCTGCCGCAATATGCCCGCCTGCCAGCGCCAGATTCTGCAGGGTATACGAAAGCGCTGCCGCTCCCGAAGCCACGGCCAGTGCCGCCACGCCGCCTTCCAGCGCTGCCATTCTGCCC
>CAJTSV010000185.1 GCA_910579075.1 uncultured Eubacterium sp. | reverse complement strand
TTAAGCCGGGTTTTCAAAGTTTTTATAAAATCGTGCATATAGAATACAGCAACAATAGTCTCTAAGTGTTGAAGAAAGATAAATGAAATTGGCAGATGTCCTAATGCGTATTAATCCAATGTCATGTACTTTATCAGGGATAACAATTTCAGTCAATTTATTGTTTGCTTATTAGCCTGTCATTTTTCTGGCACAGCATTTTTATTGTGAGTTCTCGAAATGCTGTGCCAGTTTTTTCCTGCTGGTATTTTCATCTGACAGCTTGTACCAGTTCAGCTGCTTATTTCAGTTATAAGGTCGTCCATTCTGTTTTTGAGGATTTCCAGCCGTGTTTTCAGGTCATGGTCGGATTTAATCAGCGCTTTATTACTTTTCAAAGTGGTAAAGTTTGTTTCAAACAGTTCCAGTGCCTGTTCTGTGCGGGCAATCTGGGAAATCCGTTTTAATTCGCTGTCAGATATGGATGTATTGCGTGATTCCCGTTCTTTCTGCTGCTGCTTTATTTTTTCCAGCTGGTTTTCCAGGCGCTGCTTTTCGCGTTCGGCTTTATTTTTTGCGTCAGAGATATATTGCAGTTCTTCTTTCAAATCGCTTTGCGGTTTCTCAGAACTGGAATTTTGAAGGGACTGGATTCTGCGTTCCAGAGCCTCAATGCTTTTGTCCCGTTCTGCAAGCATGTGCAGCGTGCGTTCCAGTTCCTCGCGGTTTCGTTTCGTTTCTTCTTCTTTTTCAAGAGAGATTTTTTTAATGCTTTCCAGTTCTTCAGAATCGATGCTTCCTTTGGAGTTTAACAGCTCCACAATTTTTAACTGTGCCCATTCGTCCAGACGGCTGAATTTGCTGGCATCTTCCAGGCTGATGCCATTTTGGTTTAATAAATCGCTTAATTCTGGTATCAGTTTTTCTGCATTTACATATTTTATTGCCTGCCGCTGTGAAATATTCAGCTGTCTGGCAATTTCCTTTGATATGTTTGTAATTTCTCCATTTAATTTTTTGGCTTCGTATAATTCTTTCAGGCGCCGGATTTCCCAGCGCTTTTCTTCTGTAGTTGTTTCGCGGATATCATGGTTGGCAGAAATCAGCATGATTTCTTCATCGATTTCAGTTATACTGGATTTTTCCACTTTGCATGGGATTCCAGCTGGGAATAGTTCCCGGTATGTTTTTTCATCCATCTGGTTAATGGCGCGGAAGCGACGTTCTCCAGATACGATACGGTACATATCGTTTGCCGTATCGTGAATGACAGACAGGTTGTGGCGCAATCCATTTATAAGAATGGATTCACAAAGTGCTTCAATATTATTTTGGGAATAATTTTTATTTTTTTCATTTGGTGTTATTTTTTCTTTTGGAATAAATCTGAAATTATAGTTTGAATTTGCCTGCATCTGTTTCAGTTTGTCTCCTCCTTTTGCATCCAGGATTCCCGAAGCAGTCTGGCCGGGTTTGAATATTTTTTTTACTGCCATTACTTCTCTCCTTTCATAAATTTCACTAGTTTTTTATAATGCTTGTTGTCCATCAGGCCAAGGTAATTTGCAAGCTCAATATAATCTTGTGCAGCTGTGCAGCGTTTATCATAACTCAGCAGCGGGATGAACGCCGTATTGCTCTGGTTTACAGAATCAGTCTGTCGTATCGATACAGGAATAAACCGGTCTTCAAACATTTCCTCGTAGCTTTCATACATCTGTTTAAACAGGTTTGTGCGGCTTGATACACGTGTCATAAAAATGCCAGTAAATTTAATGGATAAGGAATAGGTTTCGTTTAAGTTCTGTATGGTTTCAATTAAATCCATAAGGCCGTCATACGAAAAATTGTCTGCATTTATCGGGGTAAGCACGCCGTCACTGGCACAAAGCGAACAGTTTGAAAGAGCCGATTTAAACGGGGAATTATCTATAAAAATATAGTCGTAGTCCGATTTAATAAATTCCAGATTGTTACGGAAGGTAAGTTCAACCGGGTATTCTTTGCTTGCAGCATGGATTTTGTAAATAAGTTCATAATAATCCCTGCTGGCAGAGATAATAGAAATTCCTTCCTGTGAGGTTGGTGTGATAAATTCTTCTACAGATGATTTTCTCAGCTGCTTTGTACAAAACAGATGTTCTATATTTACATCTGGATTTTCATCCTGTCCATACATTTTGGTTGTGTTCATTTGCGGGTCCAAGTCAATAATCAGGATTTTGTAGCCGGCAATGGCCAGTATCTGTGAAAGTGTAATAACAGATGTTGATTTTGCGACTCCCCCTTTAGAGTTGTTAATACTGATTGTTTCTGCCACCTTTTTTCTCTCCTTTATGTATTAAGTTTTTTCCATTATAATCAATCTTACAGGATTTTACAAATGAAAATGGCAAAAAAAAAAAGATTGTATAGAATGTGGAAAATGAGTGCTTTACCAGCAGTGAATATGATAATATTCACAATGAGAGATTTTAGTATATTTCTGCTTTTGATGGAGTGAAGCGCTTCACTTTTATTGTTTATGTATTATCTGGATAATATTTTGTATTTTATTGGCTGAAGTTATTCATTGGAAATTGGGAAATGTAAAAATGGTGTGCTTTTTTATAATACACTCCAGATGAAGTACTTCACTTGATGGCTTTTCATTTTGGAAAAAGCTGAAGACTTGTAAAAATGGATATGTAAGGAATAAAGGATATCACCAGGGTTTGTTGGAGAATATATAAAAATTCTGTAGTTTAAAGAAAATGAGATATAA
>CAJTSV010000184.1 GCA_910579075.1 uncultured Eubacterium sp. | reverse complement strand
ATATCCAAATCAGTGGCTGGGTATACGAAACATAGTATATAACGGCAGGGAAATAGAAACAGCAGAGGTCATATACACACAAAGAACTGCATCTGAGCTGGGGCTATTGTCACTAAAGGGGGAAGATGTGCAGCCGTTATTTACAACGCCGGATATGGTTTTTCAGCTTGGCGCAGCGGGAGGAATGAATCGTGGAACAGAGGTTTGACCTGGAAGTATCTGCTGACAGGCCGATATTAAGGCTGGATTATATATTTCCGGGGTGTACGGCTTTAATTGATACAGGTGCCCTGTTTCCTGTGTGGACAAAAAGCAGAGAACTGTTAGAAGCGTTGGGAGCAAAAGTGTGTAAAAGAAATGTTTTGTTCAGTGGTTTTGGCGGGAATGTTTATGGAGATATTTATACGCTCACGCTGCAGCTCGGCAGTCTGATTTACCCGGAAATGCATATAATGTCCTGTGAAAACAATGATATACCGGGATATTTTATCTTTAGTGCAACGATGTTTAAAAACACTGTTTATACTATAAATGATATAGAAAAGAAATTTATCATTGTGACACAGGATCATCAGATATGCCGAAATATTATAATCAATGGTGAAGATGGTATCATGCATGTATTGTGTGAGACAGTTTCAAGTGAATAGATGATTGATTTTCTTGCAGGGCGTATACTGAAAGCTGGGAAACGGAAGAAATAGTAAATTTAAGAGCAGTCAAGACTTAGTACATAGGAATAACGAAAAAAGGTATTTGGTTTGAGGCAAATACCTTTTTGATTGTGACATTAATTTATCACCAATTTTTCGCCGATTTAGCATTAATTTACCTCAACCCCAATGAAGTTATGCGGCTTGCAGCGTTTTATTATGAAAAAAAGTTGAAAAATTTTGTGACATTAACTTGACACAATCGGGGTGGGGAGCACTCTGTTTGCGAGATAGCTTGCCACAATGATATTTAGAATAAAAAATAGTGAAGAAAACTATTGATATGTGAGATAAAAAATGCTGCAATGCGAATATCATGTGAAATAAAAAATGCTATTATGTGTAGAGAAAAATGCAAAATTAGTGAATAAATAGGAGAAAATCAGCGTGGAGTATTATTATGTAAAGCTGGTCAGAATGAAAATAGGAGTTTTAACTATGGAGCCTGCTGATGAAGAAGCCAGACTTTTTTCCTCAATGTGCTTAGCAGAAAAATGGCTGACGGATAATGGTTTTATATATGGACAGCGTAGATTTTTTAATTATACATCTGGTGGCAAAGAATGGTTTCATAAAGATGATATGAGCATGGAATATGTGGATGTTGTTATTACAGAATTGAATTTAGATAATCAAACAGAATCAAAATTTAAAAACCTTGGGAAGATACACAGAGAATGGATGCCAAAGTTTTTAAAAGGATTGGAAGAAACGGGAGCAGAGGAAGATTAAAGATTAGATGAGGGTTGCGACTTATTATAAGCTGGAAGATTTATATGGAAAGTATGGCGGATATATCAGTACCAGGGAATTGCTGGGGGAAGGATTTTCGAATCGTCAGATAGCGGCTCTGAAAGAAGAAAATTATCTTGAGAAAGTATGCCATGGCTGTTACTGGATGCTGCAGAGCGGGTATAAAAAGCCGGATGATTATAAATGTATTGAAGTGTGCCTGAGCGACCCAAAGGCGGTAATCGCTATGAAAAGTGCATGTTATTATCAAGGGCTTATGGAATCAGAACCGGATGTTTTGGCAGTTGCAACGGAGCGGACAGACCGCAGTATGATAAAAATGAAATTTCCAGTTGAAAGGCACTATTTTTCAAGCAGCCATTTTCAGATTGGAATTAAAAAGATTGTAACGGATTTCGGGAAATATAATATCTACAATATTGAACGCAGTTTCTGTGATATGGTGCGTTTGAAAGATGAGGCCGTAATAGAAGTTTTCAATCACATAAAGGCGCAAACCGCGCAATGTGAGCGCATATCAAGATATAGTGAGATGCTTAAGGGGAAGAATATGATACAAGGAGAAAACTGACATGGGAACATTTGCAGCGCTGTTTCATAAGGCAGGAGCGGGGATACCGGATGAAAAAAAGAAGAAATCAGAGTCTGAATGGATAAGCTGTTCCAAATGGGCGGAATGATGGAAATGGAACAGGTACAATTATGTAATATTCTTGACCAGAAAGATGCGTCGGAAAGAATGAAAGAAGCGCAGGATATGTGGGGATTTTTCAAAAAAGGCAGGCATGATGTGTATATTTCGGATATTGTAGTTTATGAGACTAACGAGTGCAGAATGGAAAACGTGAAATTTTAAGCATATCGTAAATGTAAAAACAATTCAGGGAGTAAAAGCTTTTACGACATATGAGGGCTATAAGGACCTGGTGATTTATGCGCCGTCAGTTATATTAAGAGAGGAGGAGTGACTATGGCTGCTGCAGTTAAGGAGCCTGAAATCAGTGAACGGTTTGACCTGGAAGATATCAGAAAAATAAGGGAATACAATGCGGCGAGGTATGAGGGAATGACGCCGACAGAGATTGTGGCAGATACCAGGGCAGGGGCTGTGGAACTGCTTGAGATAATGAAAAAGCGGAAACTTGCGAAAGTTTAGCTTGCTGATGACAAGGATAAAATTATTATTTCTATTACTGTCTTATTATGATAAAATGAAATAAAAAAGAAACATCACAAAAGGAGGCACATTTATGGCAGAGAGGCTGACAAGAAAGTAGATGGCTGATAAATATCCAAATCAGTGGCTGGGTATACGAAACATAGTATATAACGGCAGGGAAATA
>CAJTSV010000183.1 GCA_910579075.1 uncultured Eubacterium sp. | reverse complement strand
CGCCGATGCCTGCCAGCATTTTCAGGTAGTGTTTCAGCTTTTCCAGATTGTCGCATGCAAAAATAACCCATCCGAGCACAATAAAAAACAGTGCATACAGATGCTGCAGGAATGCTGGCAGAATTCCCTGGTTTTTGAACAGGACAAGCTTTTCAAAAAGCAGCAGCACGAAGAAATACAGGCCCCATAAAATAAAATTCCAGCCAGCGCCGTGCCATAACCCGGTTAAAAACCATACTGCCAGCAGATTGAAAACCTGCCGGACAGTTCCCTTACGGCTGCCGCCAAGCGGAATGTATACATACTCCCGGAACCAGCTGCTTAAAGTGATATGCCAGCGCCGCCAGAATTCGGTAATGCTTCTGGATTCATACGGATAGTTAAAGTTTTCCGGAAAATGAAAGCCAAACATTTCACCCATCCCGATTGCCATGTCAGAATAGCCGGAAAAATCAAAATAAATCTGAAATGTATAGGCAATCGCGCCAAACCAGGCAAGTGCTGCCGACATGTCTGACGCGCTGAGTGCATAAATTTCGTCCCACAATGCACCAGCCTGGTTTGCCAGCAGGACTTTTTTGCCAAGCCCGGCCAGAAACCGCTGCATTCCATGCGCGCAGAGAGCAGAAGCATGCCTGCGGCCAGAAACCTCGTTTTCGATGTCGCTGTAACGGACAATCGGGCCTGCAATCAGCTGCGGGAACATGCAGACATACATGCCGAATGAAATCAGGTTATGCTGTGCACAGACATTTCCGCGGTATACGTCAATCGTATAAGACATTGTCTGAAAGGTATAAAAGGAGATTCCAATCGGAAGTGCCAGTCCAGGCAGGGAAATACTGCTGCCTGACAGGGTATTTACAGCGGACAGGATAAAGTCTGTATATTTGAAGACACATAAAATGCCAAGGTTGCCAAGGACAGATACAGCAAGTACCAGTCTTCCGAAGGAGTTCTTTTTTCCGCGGCATTCCGAATATTCAATCAGCCGTCCGTTACAGTAATCAAAAACTGTGGAAAACAGCATAATGAGAATGTACTTCGGCTCTCCCCATGCATAAAACAGCAGGCTTGCCAAAAGCAGGAATAAATTGCGCAGTATTGGCGGGCATATATAATACAGGATAATGACGGCCGGAAAAAAGATACATAAAAATACGATACTGCTAAAGACCATGAATCTGTCTCCTTTGCTTTACTAAATCGTTTATTCAAAGCTTTTTTCAAATGCTTTCTGTACCAGGCCGTTTTTGGAGCTGATAATGAGCGCTACATACAGGCCTTGTCTGGTAACGACAGCTTTTTCTGTCAGGACGGCCTGTTCAGGCGCATATTCCTGAAATGTTCCCTGGCGCTGTGTGATATGCTCATGCAGGGACTCCATCATGGCAGCAGCATCGTTTTTATCTTTCAGCCGGATAACGGCAATTTCTTCTGCGGTGCCTTCTGTGGCATATGCATAGAAATAAGCATCTATCTTGTCATAGCTGATATCGGTTAATGAGGTGAAATTTAATTCTGCCTGTTCGTCTTCGCTGGATGTTTTTGTCATGTCAGGCAGTGTTGTATCTGCTGCAAGCATGGCTTCCTGCAAGTCCGGCATGGAAATGCCGGCATCCTGCGTCTGTTTTGTATCTGCGCTGCCGCAGGCAGATGACATGACAAGCATCGCAGTAAGCAGAACGCAGCTGATGTATTTTTTCATAATTGGTATGTTTCCTTTCTGCAGCTTCCGCTGCTTTACGACATGCAGGAAATGATGATTACAGCTTATCTGCAGTGCTGATAACTTCTGTAACGGCAGATGCTTCCCGGTTTACAGTATCTTCCTGCTTTTCATCTGTTTCCGGCACATCGGTTCCAAATGCTTTGGAGATTGCTTTTAACATTTTTTTTGCTTCCGGTGAATTTTCGTCAATCGAAGAATCACCGGATTCTCCAAAATTCTGCATATAGACTGCCAGGATATACTGGTCCTGTTCATCCTGATACCACATGCCGGATAAATTGTAATTTTCAAAGCCCGGCATTGCTGTCAGGGCGTTATTCATCTGGCTCAGAAGAAAATCTGCAACGGGAAGGTCTTCTTTTTCCAGCGGCTTTTCAAATTTAAAAAATGCGGCAGATTTTTTCTTATCCAGGCATTTTTTAATTCTGGCAGGAACTGCAAATAAATTTTTCAGCTCTCTGCTGTTTTGAACGGCATAAGAATATTTGATGCCCTTTGCTTCCGGCAGTGCAGAATCATCCCAGTCATGGGAGCTTCTGGCGATGGAATCTGTCATATTAAAATTCTGATACTGGCAGTGTCCTGCGACATCGGTATAAATATCTACCTGATACCATTCGTTGTCATCCAGCTGGACGACATCCCAGGAATGGTATTCATTGTGGACAATATGGCAGTCCATGTCCAGCATGTTCATAAACAGCCGGAAGGTGGTTGCATATCCTACGCAGACAGCCGGATGGCCAGATAAGGCGCCATAAGGAGTAAATGCCTGGTCGCTGCTGCCGGGAAGCGCAACAACAGAGCCCCGGCCCTGTCCGATGTTTTTATACATCCATCTATAAACAGCAAGCTCTTTTTCATAACCGGTCATATCGTCTTTTATAATCTCCTGCAAAATATCGGAAGCCATTTTCAGTGTTTTTTTATCCTCATCGCTTAAGCCGCTGTCACTGCCTTTTTTATAAGCATCGGAAATATGGGCAGTACTGCGGATTTCGTACTGGCTGCCGACAACATAGCCGTCTTCCTGATAGCTGTTTTCCTGTTCGGCTTCTTTTGCCTGGCGCTCCAGCTGGCCGTCAATAAACTGGTTTACTTTTTTGTTCTGCACAGATGACTGGCGGGACTGGTATATATTCAGTCCGAGACTGGTCACCAGGCACCCTGCAAGCGCGATGGAAATAGCTGCTTTTGCTGCTC
>CAJTSV010000182.1 GCA_910579075.1 uncultured Eubacterium sp. | reverse complement strand
GAGCACCCGACGGATTATAATTTCAGCGGCAACGGGATTGTATACGGCGGCGAGCGCGATGAATCACCAAAAATGCAGGAAGTAAAATTCAATTACCAGAATATTTCCGTGAAATTTACCGGTGATACGTTTACGGTAATCAATAAACACCTGTTTTTAAATACCGGTTCCTATGCATGTGTGGCGCTTTTGCAGAAAAACGGGACGGTTATTGCACGTAAAGCCCTGGATATTTCCGTGCCTGCGCAGTCTGACGGGACGTTTCCGCTTCCGTTTGCGGATAAAGAGGACGGGGAATATGCCATTACTATTTCGTTCCGGCTGAAAGAAGACACGTTATGGGCAAAGGCAGGTCACGAGATGGCATTCGGGCAGAAGGTATTCAAAAAGCCGTTTCCATGGAAAAAGAGCACAAAGCCGCTGCGCGTGATTCATGGAAAGCTGAATACAGGCGTGAAGGGAGACGGCTTTGAAGTGCTGTTTTCGGTTTTAAATGGCGGGCTTGTTTCTTACCGGTATGCCGGAAAAGAGCTGATTGAAAAAATCCCGATGCCGAATTTCTGGCGCGCCCCGGTAGATAACGATATGGGGAGCCTGGCTCCGGCACGCTATGCCCAGTGGAAAATTGCGAGCCTGTATGCCAGCCATAAAAATGCGCAGACACTGCGTGAAAATCCAATTACCGTGACCGAAGACGGCGGTACGGTTACCGTAACATACCAGTATGACCTGCCGACATCTCCTGCGAGTGCCTGCAGCGTTGCATATACGGTCTGCGGAGACGGCGCGGTATATACAAAGCTTTCCTATGACCCGGTGGAAGGGCTTGGCGGCATGCCGGAGTTTGGCATGATGTTTTGCCTGAATGCCGATTATGACCATGTCACCTGGTACGGGCTCGGGCCGGCAGAGACCTATGCAGACCGCAAAGAGGGTGCAAAGCTTGGCCTGTACAAAAATAAAGTCATGGACAATCTGGCAAAATACCTCGTTCCGCAGGAATGCGGCAATAAAGCAGGCGTGCGTTATGCAAGCGTGACGGATTATAAGGGCCGGGGAATGCTGTTTGCAGGAGATTCCATCAATTTTTCGGCACTGCCTTATACGCCGCATGAAATGGAGCATGCTGCACACAGCTATGAGCTGCCAAACGTGCACAGCACCGTCGTGCGGGTATCGCTTGCACAGATGGGCATTGGCGGGGATGACAGCTGGGGTGCGCGGGTGCATCCGGAATACTGCATTAATGCGGATAAAAAGATGGAATTTAATTTTATGTTTAAAGGAATTTAATTTTTTGATATTAATTTCTTCAATTCCCTGCTTGCCAGATGCAGCAAAATGCGGTAAACTGAAACCGTGGGAAAAGAAACAGGGACAGGAGTTTTCAATATGGTGCACAAGCATAAAACAGCAAAACGAATCATAACATATATTACCTGCATTACAGCGGGTACCGCGTTTCTGCTGCAGGCACTTCCATGCAGGGCGGCTGTGCAGACAGCGCGGGCAGCATCTGGAAAAACGCAGGGGTTTGAAAAAATACAGGAGCTGGCAGCTGCGGGAAATGCCAAAGCCGGCATCCTGGAAGGCACGCAGAATAATCAAAAAGCAGAAACGGCAGATGGTTCTGCACAAAATACAGCAGATACAGACAGCACGCAGGCTGCAGGGAATACAGGAGCCGGTACTTCGGATAACACAGGCACATCACAAGCGTCCGGGACATCAGGAGAAAATGCCGGGGTTTCCTTTGAACAGTTAAACGGCAAAGACGTGTTTTTAAAACAGTCACAGGCCCGTGTCTGCACGCTGGCTGCAAGTGCCATGATGATTCGCAGGGCAGCCATGCTTTCCGGAAATGCGGACTGGAAACAGATTACGGAGCAGTCCATCCGCAAAAGTGCCTGGAGTGAGGGAAGCGGCTTGAAGTGGAGTTTTAAGGCAGCCGGTATTACGGTAGCGCATAAAACACTGTCTTCCAAAAAGGAACTGATTTCGCTTCTGGACAAGCACCCGGAAGGGATTGTGATTTATAATTCGCGCAAGCCGCATGCAATTTTAATTACGGATTATACGGACGGCGTGTTTTACTGCTCCGACCCGGCGAATAATAAGCCGCAGGGCAGATACCCGGTTTCACAGGCATCGATTACCGTGGAATCTGCGGGGCGCTGCTGGTATGTGAAAGCGCCTGTGGGACTGTCCGTCGGAAAGCAGAATCCGTCATCTTATCCAAGGGACTTTGCGCAGGGCGGCCTGAAATACCAGGTTCTGGATATGGAAGGGCGGACGGCTGTCTGCACGGGAGCTGTGCAGGGCAGCGAATCGCTTACCGTGCCGGACACGGTAATGCTGGATGGCGTGGAATTTCAGGTAGAGCGGATTGCGCAGAGTGCCTTTGCAGGCTCGGATAAGCTCAAAGAGGTGCTGATTCAGGCAGATGTCGAAGGAATCGGCCCGAAAGCATTTTACCAGTGCAGGAAATTAAAAAAGCTGACAATCAATGCCGCCAGGCTGAAAGAAATCGGGGCGGATGCTTTTGCAAGTGTACATAAAAAAGCCCAGATACTGATTTTAGGAGAACAAATCGAAACTTTTGCGGCTCTGCTGACAGGAACATCGGTTCCGGGAACGGCTACGGTCGGGCTGAGTCCGGTTCAGAATAACGGGAAAGGCTGAATATTATGAATGTCAATGGAATTACAGATATCAGTGGCGTGCTGGGACAGAATCAGGCAGCAGGGACACAGAGCACAGACAGTACTTATTTTTCAAATTATATGAATCAGGCATCCCTTTCTTACGGGGATTACCTGGAACAGATTTTCCAGAAAGCTTCTGATACTTATAACGTATCGAAGGACCTGCTCAAGGCGATGGCAAAGGCAGAGTCGAATTTCCGTTCCGATGCGACTTCTCACAGCGGGGCGATGGGCATTATGCAGCTGATGCCTGCAACGGCAGCGTCGCTCGGCGTGTCGGATGCCTATAACCCGGAGCAGAATATTATGGGCGGGGCGCAGTATATCAGCCGCCTTTTGGAAAAATACAGCGGGAATATCCCGTTTGCGCTGGCAGCTTACAATGCCGGCAGCGGAAATGTGGAAAAATACGGCGGGGTTCCGCCATTTAAAGAAACACAGAATTATGTTACGAAA
>CAJTSV010000181.1 GCA_910579075.1 uncultured Eubacterium sp. | reverse complement strand
GTATGCCCCTTAGGGTACATCTCACGAAAAGCATTTTTCTAACACACTCTGGCAAAAACGGATTTCAGACCTGGTTATGAGCGGCTTTCTGGCATTCCTGACAGTCCAGGCGCATGGCAGAACGGAATAACCGCCCTGCCATGCGCCCCCTGATTCTTTCTATCTGACAAACTGCATCCGCCGTTATTTTGTCCGGACTTTTTTAACCTTTGACCAGTCCGAATAAAGAACCTTCCCGCCAGTTTCTTTATAAGTCTGGATGCATATGTAGTAAGCCTGTCTGCGTTCTAAATTGCCAAATACCTGTGTCGTATTTTTATTTCCTTCCACATACCATTCCATGCCATAGCCGTCCAGCGATTTATCCTTCGAAATCCTTATTATATAGCCGTCTGCCTGTTTCTGCCTTTTCCAGCGGAGCGTAATGCTTCCATTACCGCCCTTTAAGGAAGACAGCGATGTCCCTTCCGGTGCATTGATAAGCTTGCAGGATGCAGACATTCCGTTTCCCGCTGATGCAGTAATAACTGCATTTCCAGCTTTTTTTACGGTAACGGTTCCCTTAGAATCTACCTGAGCCACAGAAGGATTCGAGGATGTCCATGTAATGCTGTCCAGATAATTACAGAACGAAGTGTCATCATCAATCACAACCTTTACCCTGGCAGTCAGCGCAGCCTTTTTGCCGATGCCAAGCCCCAGGCCGTCTGAAACATTTTCATCTCCCTGAAAAATCTGCAGCTCCTTCAGCCTGTCTTCTTCTATCTCGATTGTCTGGATGCATTTCCCGGTCATGCCTGTCTCAGAAAATCCGGTATCGTCTATCGAAGAAAATTCCCCGCTTATGCTGCACCTCCATGCTCCAAATACAGAAACAAACGCACCTAAACCGATATACCGGTTCCCAGGGTCAATCATGGAAGTATAATGGCCAGTTACTGCATCCGGGTTCTGGTTTACCCAGTCTTCTTTTTCACTGTACCACTGGTTGATTCCCGTCACCATGCTGGCGGAAGATGCAGAATTCCATGCCAGCACTTCTGCTTCGCTGGATAAGCCGCCCGGTGCCTGCAGGGAAAAGCACCTTGTGCCATTGGGACGTTCATGGCCGGAAAGAACCGCTGCCTCGGCTGCGCGTATGCGTGCGATATATTCCAGGCCAGATGACCACTGAATTGGCACATAGTCGTCCGCTGTCAGCCTGCTGTCCGGATTCGACGGTCTCGGCACTCCTTCCTGACATGCTTCCCTGCGGATTTCATTTACCCTGTCCAGGGCATCCTGTATCTGTGCCGCATAGGTTCCTTCGATTCCTGCCAGAACGCATCCATCCGAAGCTGTGGAAACATCTGCCGGAAGAATTTCCAGCTCTTTTTGCGCTGCTTTTGCAATGTCCCTGTCTGACAGGCATAGCACATACACCATACACAAGACAGCCAGGCCCGCACCCCGCAGCACCCGGCTGTCAAAAATCCCGCAAGCTGCTTTCCAAAGCCAGCCAGCTGCATTATTACTGGTTATCTTTCTGTTCATTTCCATTCCTATCCTTTCTGATATTATATTTATTTTTGCATGTCCCCCTTTCCATACTATTATAGTCCTATCGTTTAATAAAATCAACAATAAACGAACTTACTGTCCGTCTCCAAACACTTCTGCAAGAGGCTTATTCCTATATGACTTATCCTCTGTCGCTTTTTTTGCATCCTCAGCCCGGTTATTACGCAGCAGGTAATTCATCAGGGCAAGAATTTTGTCTTCTCTCTGAGTAATTCCTTTTTCAATAGCTAAATTAATTAAAAAAGTGTAAATCCTTAATTACATAATAAGATTTTACCTTTTTCATGATATTATAATACTGACTAACCATTATCATTTCTTAATATCTAAATCACTTGTGACAATACCAAAAGATTCAAGTTTTGCTTTGACTAATGTTAACTGATAATTTATTTCTTTTTCAATATTATCGGCTTCTTTAATACGCTGCAAATTTGAATAAGTATCAATAAGATTATTTATCATTTCTTTATCACTTGGCATATAATCACCCGCTTTCTTCATATAAATTTCTGTATTGATTACTACAAATCAATAGTTTCCTTAGAACCACCCTGTCCTGCTGCTTTACCCTCTTTCCCAATATCGTTCATTTTGATAGTAACATCATATGAGCAATTCAAAATTTTACATATATCTTGCAAATCCGATTCTGAAAAATTATCTCTTTTAAATCTGTTATATCATGCAGACGGACTGTTATACCCCATCTTGACAGATAACTCTTGTACTGTCATATGACGATATTCGAATACAACTTTTTTCACCAATAGTAATTTCTCAAACCCCTGTTCTAAACAGCCATATCATTAAACAGATGCGGCTGTGGTATTTCTTCGCCGTCTTCTAATGCAGTTTCAATCCATAATTCTTTTGCTATATCAATTTCTTTCAATGCCTGTTCTTTTGTTTCTCCGTGTGCCATACACCCCTGTAATTCTGGAATGCTTGCCACGTATATTTTATCCTGTGCATCATACTGCATAAATATAGAATACTCTGCCATATGAAAACCCTCCTATAATCCATGTTTTATTATAATATTTCTTAACTGTCTTACCTGATAGCCTTTCGCTTTAGAACCATCATTTTGTATTATCATACGTTCATTTATGCTGCTATTATAATATGATGCATGAGAACCTTTTTGACCTTTAAATGAGAAACCAAGATTAACAATCAGATTTCTAAAATCTGAAAACCTAATATTATTATCACTGCTCCGCTTATAACATCATTATATATCTTTTGATTCATTTGTTTTTACTTCCTCAACCATATTTTAATTATATCAGATTACCAGCCATTTTCAAGACTTAATCATACAAGCAGATGATGCTGTTTCCCACGTCAGAGGTTTTTGTGCGTTTACCTGCTGGCATTCCTGTAATTTGATAACTATTTGTTTTTTAGTATCACGTTTCCTTGCGCCGCCTGGCGGAAGCAGTATATCAGCAGTGCATCATTTAGGCTTCCTGTTCTGCTTTATAATAGATTCAGGCAGGATTAAGTTTAATTGCACCCCGGAGGAATCTGCACCCCGTTTTTCAACGTAAATGTTTTACCCTTGAGCACAGCATATTGCTCACCTTTTATGGATAGCACGAGCAGCAAAGTCCGCATTATCCCGGGCAAATCTCCTGCCAGTTCTATTACAAAGGAGATGTCCTGTATGAAAAACCTTCTGGAAACTTCCTGCGGGCTGGATGTCCGCAAAAATAAAATTGCTGCCT
>CAJTSV010000180.1 GCA_910579075.1 uncultured Eubacterium sp. | reverse complement strand
TCAAAGTGCAAAGACCTGCCTGAACTGTTACAAATTTAAACAGCAGTTCGGGCAGGACGAAAGCTGCCCGGCTTTTGCTTTGCCGGTTTACGATAAAATCTCTTGAATAAAGTTTTTGAGAGGGTCTAAAACCGGGCTGTTCCAGTCAAAAGCACCTGCAGCGGCAGCCTCACCGATTTTAAGCGATGCATAATCATTGTGAACTGAGAAATATGTATGTAATTTAGCCTTAAATATCCGTGAAAATGGTTCCCGGCGATAATTTTCCAATCGTGCAAGAAACTGGTCAATCTCCTCTAATGTATCTGCAGCAAGCGGGCCGGATAAGACAGACAGGCAGATTCAGCATTTGTTTCTGCATCCCGGATAATAAGCAGGGATGTCAGCCTGTCGAAATTTTCCATATTTTTTAATATGTTCAGTTTCCGTGCCAGTTCAGAGTTTCCGCCAAAATCAATAACCTGGATGTCATTCGAAAAGCCGGGCACAGCTGAAAGTGCGCTGCTGTTCAGGTATTTGATTAGAAATTCCTGTTCGTCCCGGCCTTCGCAGATTATCAGATTCGGTTTTAATATTTGTGTATTTGTTTTTCTGGACATTACCGAACCTCCATATCTGTCTCAACAGCCATCTGAAGCAAATCATCCGAATACCGGTACACATGGCTGCCTGTATTATTTTTGTCAAGACGATAATAACAGAATGCAGAGCTTTCGCCCGCTTTTTTCACCCCGTCTACAGCCCCGGCAATGCATTCATAGCTGTGTGTGGCAGCTATAATCTGACAGCTGTTATCTCTGGCAGTATGTGCAATGATTTCCCATAGACTGGGGAGTATGGAGTAATGGAAGCCTGTTTCAATTTCATCGATAAGAAGAACCGAATGCGGGTTTACAGCAATCGACAGAACAATAAATAAAAGCTTGTTCAGTCCATCACCAGCAAGCCTGAGCGGTAACAGCTGATGTCCGGTCTTCGCAAAAAGCTGGGCATTTCCATTTATAACAATAGTAGAAATATCGTTTATTGCAGGTTCAATTAATTTTAATATTTCAACGATATATTGTTTTCTTCCATCTAATTCCAGTTTTCCGAGCCATTCTGCAATCATGTTGCTGCTGCTGCTGTTCATAATTGCAGCATTGATAAATTGTGTAACCGGCATAGGCAGGCCGTGTTTTGAGACATCTGTACGCGAAGTAATGCTTCGTACAATCCCCGCCGGACTGGCAATAAAATGACCTTCCTCTGTATAATCCTCTTTCTGGTATGTGTACTTGAGCGTATACGAGGATGCTGCAGAAGATATTATCTGCCCCATAACCTCCTTCGGCATATTGATATCTGCCGGGGGAATAAAATTATCGGCTCGTTCATATTTCAGCAAGGCCGGTACACCCGAAAATGTGACAGAAATCTGCAGAGGGCTTTGCACATCCATTTGATAAAATATCGTTTCCCATAAATTTGCAGAATCGCCAGAGGAACTAATTCCGCGAAATCTGTTGATTTTCGCAAACGATTCTGTTGAAAAATAATCTGAGAAAAGAAAGATTCCTTCCAGCAGGGAGCTTTTCCCAGCATTATTTTTCCCAGATATCAGTGTAATTGGCTTCATATCTGTAAGTTCCAGTTTTTCAAAGCCTCGAAAATGTGCAAATGCAATCTGCTCAATCATACCCTGCCTCCATGTATTCAAAACGGTCCGTACAAAACCTGTTATTTTTTCTGTGCTATAGTGTAGCACAGTTTGCTTTATAACAAAAGTACAATTTTCCCTTGGCCGGTTTATGCCATCTCTTTATCCGCCGGAAAAACAATCCCCTGCTGCCTTCGTACCTCATCCATCAGTTCCAGTGTCAGTTCCGAATGATTCAGGTGCCTGTGATTGTACGCCTGTTCCTTTACCAGCCAGACAAACTCCCGGATTTCATATACCATATCATTATCCGTTTTTGGAATGACCAGCTTTTCCTTTTTTCCATCCCTTCCGTAAATGGACACAGCCTGCGGGTTTGGAATTTCTTCGATAACCATGGTTCCGTCTTCGCCCTGTATCTGGCTCGGAATCCTGGAATCGGAAATCTTGGAATAAAGAAGCTCCGCCTGCATGCCGTCGTATTCAAGCAGGATTGTGCCTGCCCCTTCTGCCCCGTTTGGCAGCTTCAGGCTGCTGCTTTTGATGCAGTGCGGCTTTCCAAACAGCTCCACGGCCGGATAGACACAGTACACGCCGATATCCATCAGCGCCCCGTTGGATAGCTGCGGATTAAAGGCATTTTCGATTATTCCGTTTTTATAATTATCATATCTGCTGGAATACTGGCAGTACTGGAAAGATACCCTGCGGATTGTGCCAAGCCTGTGCAGGTGACTGCGTACAGCGGCAAAGCCCGGGGAATAGACGCTGCGCATGGCTTCTAACAGTACTTTTCTGCGCGCGAACGCCGCCTTTTTCATTTCCAGGAATTCCGCCGTATTCGATGCAATCGGCTTTTCACACAGCACATGCTTCCCGCTGCTTAGCATCTGAATTGCCTGCGGCGCATGGCAGCTGTTCGGGCTTGCGATATATACGGCATCGATATCACTGCACTGCGCGAGTTTATCCAGGCTGTCAAAGGCCAGCGGTGCATGGTGCTTTGCAGCGTATGCCTGCGCTTTTTCCATGCTGCGTGAATAAACGCCCTTAAGCTGAAATCCATGCACACTGCAGGCTGCTTCCAGAAACCGGTCTGTAATTTTATTTGTTCCAATGACTGCAAAATTAATATCCATCATTCTTTCTCCAATATAAAAATATTCCTGTCATTATTGTGTAAATTTGTCAGACATCCGCTCCGCATCCGGCTTCAGCGCTTCCAATGCTGCTTTCAGCACGCGCAAGTCATCTTCCGTAGTAGACCAGCTCGCTGCAAAGCGCACGACGCTGCGGTTTTGGCCGTATGCTTCCCAGAAGCTGAATGTTACCTGTTTTTCCAGCTTTTCTGCCTGTGCATGCTCCAGAATCAAAAACTGCTGGTTGGTCGGGGATTCCAGGTAAAACGGGATGCCGCTTTCATGGAATATCTGCTTAAGTTTTTCTGACATATCAATGGCGTGTCTGGCCAGCTCGAAATACAGATTGTCTGTAAACAGCGTATCGAACTGGATTCCTAACAGCCGTCCCTTTGCGCACAGTGCGCCCCGTTTTTTTACCGATGTCAGAAAATGTGCCGGTTTCGCGTGCCCGCAAAACACGGCAGCTTCCCCGCACAGTGCGCCTACTTTTGTGCCCCCAATGTAAAACACATCGCAGATTCTGGCAATGTCCGGCAGTGACAACTCATTTTCACGGCTCATCAGCCCATACCCCAAACGCGCCCCGTCCAAATACAGCGGCAGGCCATACTTCCGGCACACCTCC
>CAJTSV010000179.1:1011-3640 GCA_910579075.1 uncultured Eubacterium sp. | reverse complement strand
CTGCCCGCGCAGCTTCCGGTCAGCCTTGCAGACAGACCCCATGACAGCCTGCTCCAGCTCCCGTTCCTTTATTTTTCTCCTGCCGCCGAAAAACAGGACGTTTATAATGTCGGCAAATACGTCATTGCACGATTCCAGTGTTTTTTCGGCCAGGTCTTTTTCACCCATGCATGCACCTCCGGGAAATTGTTTCAGGCTGCTCTTATATCTGGCTGCATTATACCATGAATGCATGCTTCCTGCAATGAAGAAGTCCGGAAGCGTGCCGGGATTGTGCAAAATCACGAAAAAAATAAGCGCGGCAATTGATACGCCGCCCGTGCTTTTCGGAAAAAACAGGCGCGGCATTGACATTTGCAGCTTTCATGGTATAGTTATATTCAGATGAAAATGAAGTGTTTCATTTGGTTCAAAACCGGCACGGATATGCGGGGGGGGGGAGAGGGTAGAAATTCTGATTCAGCAGGTGTGGTTTTGCAGCGCGGGAGGTTCATTCAGGAAAAAGAATGAGCTGAAAAGCAGATAAAAAATCAGATATAAAGCGGATAAAAAACCAGATGAAAAACACGGCAGGAAAAAGGAGGATAAAAAATTGAGGAGCAGGAAGAAACGGGCAGCAGCATCTGTATGTGCCGCTGTCATCATGGCAGTGACGACCGCAACGGCATCCTTTGCCAGGGCTGCTGCGGTGGATTATGCAGGGGCTGAATCCGTCCGGGGGAGGACAGTAATTGAATGCGGTGCACAGACGCGGATAACGGAGAAATCTTCTGGAAGCCAGAAAATGGAAACTGCCAGCAGCGGACAGAAGAAGCAGGAAAAAACAGCTGTTGGAGACAGCCTTGCGGGGCTGGAAAAAACAGCTGTTGGAGACAGTCTTGCGGGGCTGGAAGAAACCGGGAAGAGCCGGGACGGACTGGAAAAAGCTGACGGCGATTTGGCAGAATCAGAAACAGCAGGTATACAAATGGAGCTGACAGAAACCGGAAGCAGCAGAGAGCCGAAAGGGGATGATGCTGTCCAGAAGAAGCCGGAAGAAACAGCAGATATACAAAAGGAGCCAGAAACAGCAGGAAACAGCAGAGAGCCAAAAGAGGGTGACACTGTGCGGAAGGAGCCGGAAACATCTGCTATCCAGAAGGATTCAGAAACAGCTGCCATCCAGAAGGAGCCGGAAGAAGCAGCTGTCATCCAGAAGGATTCAGAAGCAGCTGCAGGCAGCCAGCAAGAGCCAGGGGAAAGTGCGGATGGCCAGAAAAAACCAGGAGAAGCTGCTGCCAGCCAGATACCAGCGAACACTGACAGCCCGGACACATTGGCAGAACCAGCAGTCGATAGCGCTGCAATGCCGACGGAAAGCGATACAGAAAACAAAGACAGTGTGGCACGGGTGGATGCAGATGGAAAGATATCTTATTTCAGCAGCCTGCAGGATGCTTTTAAGAAACAGGGGAAATCTGTAAAGGTTACGCTTTTGAAAAATTTGGAGATAAAGGGTGAGACAAGGAAGGAGACTATTTATCTGAATGATGTGGATTGTAAATATGAGCTGGATTTAAATGGAAGGACTATTCGGGTAATTGGTGAAGATGGTCACCATTTTATTAATATTAAAGAAACAACATTGCTGATGAAAGATAGCGGCATAGGTGGATGTATTACAGATATATCAGGAAATATTGTTAGTGGATGCATTCTTGTTTCTGATGAAGGAAGATTTGAGGCTTTAAGCGGGACTATTGAAGGGTTCTATGTGGGGATTGATAGTGATACTGGTGGTACTATAGAAGTTTCAATTGGTGGGACGGCCAGTATTCAGTGTACAAATACTGCCATATACATTGGCAGAGGAAAACTTTCTATTTCTGGCAAAGCCCAGGTGCACGGAGATGAGTTTGCAGTAGCGTTAGGAACAGCACTGATAGAAAAATTAGAAATTTCAGGGCAGCCATATTTAAGTGGAAAAAGGGGATTGGAGATTGAAGCTGATGTGGGTTCGATTTCTGTTTCTGGCGGGACATTTTCTGGAACAATGACGGCGATTCGTGATAGAAGTGGAATTAGTAACAAACTGGGCATGATGCTGAAAAACTACGGCACAAATACCCTGCCCAAATACGCCTATTTCAACGCAGACGGCCCAATCCCCGATATACTGGATGACTTAAGCATCCAGGGCACCGTCACCGTCCGTGAATGCACCCACCAGCCCGCCCTGTACCACTACAGGGGAATAGACGGCAGAACCCACTGGCAGGAATGCAGGTACTGCGGCTATGAAAGCATTGCCCGCTGCACCTACACATGGGAAAACGAAGGCCCGGTTTACTACGGCTCCTGTGCCTGCCAGGCCAAACTGAAAATAGTCCTGTCAGAAAACAGCTTCGTCTATGACGGGACAGCGCACAGGCCGGATGCGGATGTCTGGCTGGGCAGGAGCCAGCTTCGGAAGGATGAATATGCCGTGTCTTATACGGATAATGTAAACGCGGGGACAGCCGGAATCCTGATAGAAGGACGAAACGGCTATGATTTTTCGTGCGCGGCCAGCGCGGAAATCCGAAAGGCCCGGGCGGTGGCAAAAAGCGGCGAAATCCGGGTGGAAAACGGCACGGCCCGCGAATACCGC
>CAJTSV010000179.1:0-967 GCA_910579075.1 uncultured Eubacterium sp. | reverse complement strand
TTTGGAAGCCTCTCATACAGGCTGGGAGAGACAGGCATCCAGGGCGGCTATTATGAAGGCGGCGCCCGGATTGAGGGGGATGTCCTGGTTCTTCCGGTCCGGGCGGCGGAAAACAGCACGGAAGGCAGCATCGGGACGGTAAGGGCAGTCATCCGGTCTGATAATTTTGAGGATATGGAAGCGGAAATTGCGGTGAATGCTTACGATGCAGCCAGCCCGGGCCTTCCTGCCGGCACGGGTTCTTCCGGCAGCAGCCCGGGGAATGGCTGGGCCGCTGTCCTGGCACAGGCAGAGCCGTTTTTGAAGGGTGACCGGGCAAAAAGGGGCTGGCCGCTGATTCGCCGGGAAGTAGATAAGCTGGCAGGCGGCAGCGTCCTGGCCGTGGACATGAACGGCACGGCAAAAGTGCCGGGCAGCCTGCTTGCGGCTGTCAGGGACCGGGATATGTCTGCTGTATTCGATATGGGCCGGGGCCTTGCATGGAGCGTGGACGGGCAGGCGGTTCTGGAAGGGGAACTGCCGGACACGGATTTTTCCATCCAGGCCGCACCGGGTGCCATTCCCATGGAAACGGTGCGCGCTGCCGCTGCCGGACGCCCGCATGCGGAGTTTTATGCGCGGCATGAAGGTGCATTTGCTTTTGATGCGGTTCTTGCAATCGATACGGGCAGCATCCGGTGGACAGGCGGCAGGCAGGACAGTGCGGCATATGCCGGGATGCATGCGGGCCTGTACCGCTATGACCCGGAAGAAAAGAAGCTGGAATTTTTCAGTGAAGGGAAAATCGGGCCGGACGGCACGGCCAGGCTCGCATTTCCATATTCGCAGTCAGCCTGCATGGTCATCCTGTCCGCACAGCCGCAGCTTTTCATCCTCCCAGCAGGATCCGCCGGAATATGCAATGCCTGCATCTCCCGCATTGATGATCACATCCACATCCTTCGGGATTCCGGACGAAAGGATCTCA
>CAJTSV010000178.1:2133-3699 GCA_910579075.1 uncultured Eubacterium sp. | reverse complement strand
TGCGGCAGCTTTGTACCGTCTGCCCGCTCTGCCATGCTTTCCGTTTCTTCTTCAGGCACTGCATCCGATTCTTTTACAGCATGAGCACCTGCTTTTTCCTGAGAAGACGCTGCACTGCTCCTGTTTCGCACCGGCTGCATAAATGCCGGCATTTCCTTGGAAGACTGCCCGGAGCACGCAGTCCCGGGCCGGTCCTGTGACAGCCGCCCTGTATCGGTATCATCCTGCTCCTGATACGGCCATCCTGTTCGTTCTATCTGTTCAAATAAATGTTTCTGGGAAGCTTTCGGGTATCTTCCATCGTCAATCCTGCCCAGAAACTGGGCCAGAGGCATGACATAGACACCAAAATTCCCGGACATTTCCTGATATACCACCATCTTTTCCCCGGACTGTGCATGTACGGCAGCCGTAACGACCTGATATATTTTATCTGTAAAATGCCTGTATAAATCCCCTGATGCTGGTACTCTTTCCATTTATCACCCTTCCTTCTTTCAAATAAACCGATGTCCATTTGAAATGCGCGTTCCATCCCTTATTCTTATGGCAGCGCCTTTAATATTTTAACCGTACAGGTTTTCTTTAGTTTTGTGCCGTCTTTGGTAACCGCCGAGATTTTGACCTGTTTTCCAACGCCGGCTTTTTTAACCGTCACTTTTCCATCGGCGGAAACAGACGCATATTTTGTGTTGCTGGAAACCCATTTTACCTTTGCATTTGTCACATTTGCCGGTGTCAGGGTTGCTTTGAGCTGCAGTGTTTTTCCATAACGCACATTTGCCAGCGTTTTATTCAGCTTCAGGCCGGACGCCTGAACCACGGCTTTGGACAAATCCAGCACGCCGCCTGTCACACAGGCATTTTCCAGCGTTTCCGACTCCCTCGTGCAGTCCATTAAAAGACTGCGGATGCTTTTTGCATTCAGGGACGGATTTGCCGCACTGAGTACTGCCACTGCCGCCGTCACCATCGGGCTTGCCATAGAAGAACCGGACATTATATCACATTTTTCAAATTCGGATTTATCCGGGTCAGCCACCGACACTGCTATGTTATCAATATAATAAACGACTGTTTTCAGGCTCTTTGTACTGATTCCAATCAGCGCAAGATATGTCCGGCCGTCTTTTGTAATAAAACGGGAATTTTCCGGCGTGCTGGTCTTTTCCACCGTTTCCCATACAGGCGCACCGCTGCCGTCATGTTCAGCCATCAGGCAGCTGACGTAATACGTCCGGCTCGTGTCCAGGTTCCAGGACGTCACATCCAGGTATAGAAATCCGGCCTGTTCCCTGTTCTGGATAAACAAAGCATCCTCATTCGCGTCCGGCAGGCTGAACCTTCTGGCAGCCCTGACAGTATATTTCAGGCAGCCATCCTGTGAATCCGGAAATCCTGTCTGCGGCTCATAGCTTAAGCTCACAATATAATCCGATTCCAGGCCGCTGATATTGTCAGCCGTATACAGCCCGTCCGTATTCTGGATGGTATTATAATAGGAAGTCATCCGCCCGCGCTTATCTTCCTTCCAAAACTGCGGCAGGAATTTTGCCTCGTGTATCG
>CAJTSV010000178.1:245-2091 GCA_910579075.1 uncultured Eubacterium sp. | reverse complement strand
TGTGTATTTCCATAATCGGAAAAATATACACGGTCGTCATTTTCATCACTGGCCCCGACCGCTACGACATATTCGCTTTTCAAATCATACGGTGTCTGGCGCATCGGCATCGCAACCGCATCCCAGTTCACAGCATCATTTCCGGCTGCAAACACCGTCAGGGCACCATTTTTCCCCATTTTATCAATCAGTGTATCAAGCACGGCTCCGGTATCGTACCCGCCGCCCCAGGAGCAGTTGACCGCCGTTACCCACACGCCCATCTGCTGCGCTTTTATAATATATTCAAACGCACTGACCACGCTTGCTGTATCAAATGTATCTTTCCCATCTTTGGCTACTTTTAACGCCATAATCTTTGCATTGCTGATTCCCGCTATTCCAAGCCCGTTATCCTTCTGCGCCGCAATCACGCCTGCACAGTGCGTGCCATGGCCAAATGTGTCCATCGGGTCGTCATCCTTATTGGCAAAATCATATCCATAAGTGCCTTCAAGCCCCGCGCCCTCATACGGGTTCACCCACATGGAGTCCCGGATATCCTCATTTGTATAATCCACACCCGTATCGATAACCGCAACAACCGGCTGCGCTTCCGGCGTAACCTTCATGCCGGAATATCCAATCCCGCCGCTGGCTGTCTCTATGGCTCCGGTCCCGTCCAGATACCACTGGTAAGCAGACAGGGAGTCATTTCCGACATCGCAAAGATGTGCATAGCTGTTCGGCGCAACCGCATCCACATAGAACTTTTCGGAGACGATTTCCATCAGTTCTTCCGTCGTATAGGTATCGGAACTGACAAGCGCCACATAATCCCGGATGCGCTCTGAGCCGTTTTCCTGCGCCGCCCCAAACTCCCAGCAGTCTTCCACTGTGATATCCTTATCAAAGCTGGCCGTCCCTTCCTTTGTCAGGGCTGCTGCCTGTGTTGCAGTCATCGCAACAAGCGCTTCGCCTTTCACATAAGTGCCTTCTTCCAGAACCGGAATATCCACTTCCTGCCCTTCAATACCTGCATATGCCGCAAACGGTGCCGCTACAGACATATATGCCACTGCTGCCGCCAGAAACCCTGCACATCGTTTCTTCGTTCTCATCATTTATCCATCTCCTGTTCTGTAAACTGCCAGTTTCCATGCCCTGCCCGCAGCGCGGCACCTGCATGCTGTACCGCCAGTACAGGACACTGCATTTATCCTGACACGATTCCCTATCTTATTCTATCCGTAAACAATGCCGGTATTTTTTGGATATGAAGGCAATTTCATCAAAAGTTCACAGTTTGGTAATAGTTTCATTACTTCCCGCTTTGTATCTGTTCCAGCAGGGCCTCGCAGCCTTCGAGTATCTGGCTGTATACTTCATCAAAGGCCCCCGTATACCACGGGTCTTCCACATCCCCGGATATGCCCGCAAAGCTCCTGATTTTGCTTACCTTGCCAAGCGGGTCGCTGCCGATAATGCGGTTTAAATTCCGCACGTTCATGCGGTCCATCACAATCAGATAGTCGTAGTAATCATAGTCCGCTTTTGTAACCTGCCTTGCATGATGGCCCGTACAGCTGATGCCGTGGCGGTTTAATACTTCCCTGGCTGGCGGGTAGACCGGGTTTCCGATTTCTTCTGTGCTTGTGGCGGCAGAAGATATTTCGATGCCGGATTCCAGATGGTGCTTTTGAACCAGGTCTTTCATGACGTATTCGGCGATTGGGCTGCGGCAGATGTTTCCATGACATATAAAAAGTATTTTTATCATTGTAGTTTTTCTCCTTTATTGCGCTGATTTGCCATGTTTTGCGGCGTTTTGAGGCCGTGAAACGTAGTAAAAACGTAGTAAAGGGCG
>CAJTSV010000178.1:0-214 GCA_910579075.1 uncultured Eubacterium sp. | reverse complement strand
AAATGCGGCGTATTGAGGCCGTGAAACGTAGTCAAAACGTAGTAAAAGATGGGGTGTTTTACTACTCTGGATATTTTGAATAATCACATTATTTCAATGTATATATATCTGATTGTCCGTCAAACTCTATCTTCTTTAATTCACAAATATCTTGAATAATATTCACATACCACTCTGGAGCTAAAGGATGTACCATTACTCCTTTTAAAAATTC
>CAJTSV010000177.1 GCA_910579075.1 uncultured Eubacterium sp. | reverse complement strand
CTGAATTTTTGAAATGTAATAATCCAGATTGGAAAGGCGGCGAACGGCAGCCAACAGCAGAAACAGCCCCTCGGCACATTCCGATAAAAAACGACAAAAGAAAAACCGCAAAGGCTCTGCGACCTCTACGGTTATAAGTAATCATAATTCTGTTGAGTGGAGATTCTGCTTCTGGTTTCATGGTGAGAAGCAGCGTTGCATGGGCAGGAATTTTTTTAACTGGCTTCCTGCCATTTTAAGTTTTTTGGGCATAGCAAATCAGCCCGCCAAAACACCGTTTTTTATATGGCGGGCGTTTGCCTTAAAATGAAGCGAAACAGAGCCAATGAACTGTGATTACTCGCTTGTTCATCGGCTCTGCGTCTATGCGTCTGGCTCTGTGATGACTGTTATTTGTAAATTCTTTGCTTTAATCAATGTTTCTTGCTTACATTTCGGGCAGTACATTTTTATTCAAACGGTTGTCCCCCTTCCAAGCTATTTCGATTTTTGTTTCTTTAAAAGTATGCCACATACAATTACCGCTATAAAAAAGACAAGGATTAGATACCACAAATTTTCAAAACAAACACCATTATCCAGCATCAATCGGTATCCCCAAAAAGCGGGGAAAAAGCGCCCTATCATTTCAAGAAAAACAGGTAACAAATCAATGGGGAACATAATTCCTGAAAGCATAATTGAGGGCAGAAACACTAATTGCGCTATCATCGTCAACTTGGCTTGATTTTTTATAATCAGCCCTAAAATGCTCCCTATACTTAACGACACAATAATGTATAAAGCAAGCGCAAAAAAGAAAATCGGAAGTTGTGCTGGCAAAACTGCTTCAAATAATACAGGAGCCAGTAACACTATCACAGCACAGGCAATCATCAAATGGATAAATGCAGAAAGAAACATCGTAATAAGACCCAGATAGATAGGCACTCCGTTTGCTTTATAAACTTTGTTTATATCACTTCCATATGTTTCAATCAGCGATGGTGGCAATCCAATAAACGCCCCCATCGAAACACTCATTACAATCATAGATTGGATGAGCGTACTTCTCATATCGGGCATAACAGAAGTGAAAATACCGCCCATAAGAAGAAAGAAAATAAGCGGAATGATCAAATATAATCCTGCCGTCTTTGCTTTATGCAAAATAATTTCCTCGTTCACAATCTCCCTTGCACATGCCCTTATGCTGCCTAGCCGCCCCCGTCCATTCTAAGGCGTTTTCTTCCTTTAGGCGTTCCGTTATGCCCTGTGATTGTTTCATATTCTCTATGAGCCTTTCAAAGCGTTCCTGCGCCTGCCTGTCGATGTCGGCAAGATACGCATTAAGTTTACCGCTTGTGAGAAGATTGGTGTATGTAACTTTGCGGTACTGCTTCAGATAGTCCAGATGTCGCTGTCCCCATGTGCCTATTGGCTGTTCTTTTTCAGCGGGTACGGTCAAGCACGGTATTAAGTAATTTCCTTGTCGCTCGTACTTGCCGCCCAGTTTTTCAAATAATGATTTTGCCATTTTGTAATTCCTCCAAATAAGATATTCACTTCACATTGCTGTGTCTGTTGCCTTAAACAAATTTTTGCATTTTCTCCTTATCTGGTTTCATTCATATATCAGCAATTCTATGAAAATTCCGTAAAATTACAGCAGACAATGGAAGAAAAATTACAGAAATTAAATTACTGTAATTATACTATTGACACCGGTTTTGTGCAATGATAAGGTAAATGTATAAAAAGAAAGGGGAATGACTGAATATGAAGACACCACAGAAAACATTAGAACCGCTGGGAATTAAGAAATTATCCAAGACAGAGCTGGAATTTATGGAGGTTATCTGGGCGCATCCGCAGGGCATCCGCAGCGAGGATATTTATGCAAAATTCAGCCAGGCGCTTGGGACAAAATCTACCATCCTGCACAGGATTTCCGGCAAGGGGCTTGTAACGGCTGTCCGCGATGGCAGGCACCATATTTATATGCCGAAAATTTCACGTGAGGAGTATATGCAGGCCTTTTTTCAGGAAAAGCTGTCGCGCGAGTTTGGCATCACATCCTTTGAAGGGCTGGCTGCGGCGTTCTGCGGCAGGACAAAGCTGCGGCCGGAAGAAAAGGAGCGGATAGGAAAACTGCTGGAGGAATTAAAGGATGATGACTGAGTTTGCTTTGTATCTGATGGACAAGATGGGACATATGTCTTGCTACATCATGAATCTGGTGCTTGTGGCGCTGCTTTCCGTGTCTGCGGCCGGCAGCATCTTTTACCTGTGCGCCAGGCTGTCTGCAGGAATTCTGCGTGAGCGGCACGGGGCATCTGGCCTGTACGTGCTGATGCGTGCATCGGTTTTGTTTTTCCTGCTTCCGGCAGTCCTGCTGGCAGCCGGCACGGCATATGTCCGGGCGCGGCCGGAGTGGGGCATATTAGAGACACTGGGAGGAGAAGGCACTCTGGATGTTATCTCCCATGAGAGGTATTCGGGCTTTCTGATGATCTGGAACCCAAAACTGAGCACAGCCAGGCTCCTGGCCTTTGCAGCCTGGCTGTGCGGGTTTGCGGCGGTTTTCCTGTTTCAGGCCGTGCGGGAACGGGCTTCCCTGAAAAAGATACGGGCCGCATCCGCGGAATGGAAGGATGCACCCGTCCTGGAAGCCTGTGCGGCACTGTGCCGGGAGCTTGGTATCCGCAAGAGCATCCGCATTTACCGGTGCAGCCTTATCGCTTGCCCGTTTTCTGCGGGCATTCTGCACCCGGCAGTCTTTTTCCCGGCGGGGATGACGTGCGGGGAAAAGCTGCACTTTACGCTCAAGCACGAGCTGGTACACTGCAGGAGAAAGGATGTCGCCTGCCGCCTGCTTATGATGCTGGTACGGGGAATACACTGGTACAATCCGTTTATCGGCTTTCTGGAAAGGGATTTTTTTCACTGCAGCGAAATGGCCTGTGATGAAAAGGTGCTGGAACATGCAGATTCAAAGGAGCGCTACCGTTATGCAAAGCTGCTTCTGGAAATGATGGAAGAAGAAAAGGAGGAGAGGATATTGAAAATCAAAACCGGATTTACTGGAAGGAATGAAAAAGAAGCGGAAGAAAGGATGGTACATATCATGAAGGGAACAGGGAAAGCGGCAGGACATGCCGCAGCATGGATGGCAGCCTGTGCCGCACTGCTTTGCCCGGCAGTCACGTTTGCGGCGTCGCAGGCAGTCTGCTCGGCTGACAGCTATATTGCAAGGAAGGCAGAGGAGGAAATTAGCGTTGTAGAGGAAATGAATATTCCGGTGTATGCGGAGCATATGGAACACCGGGAGCTTACGCAGGAAGATATTCTGGACTTTGAAAGGCTGCGGCTGATTGGGAAAGGTTCTACAAATATCAGTGTTTCGCTGTCAGACAGCAGTGCTAAGAACCTTCTGGCGGTTTCGCTCAGTAAAGGGGAATGCGTAAGAGTTTCACTATGTTCTGGCAGCAGGCAGGATTCTTTTGTGGCCGGAATTAAGGATGCAGAAGGCGTACAGACATATATCTATTCAGCAGATGGTTCTGTGATGCATGATTTTTATATAGGAAAAACGTCTGACTATATTGTATTTGTCCGGAAAATAAAAGCGGCAGATGGAAGAAAGATACAAATTAATGGTAATGTCAACATTTATAATTAGGATTTTCTTATATTCAAAAAGTAACAGGTAACAGTTCAGACAAGCTGACCTGTTACCTGCAAAAATCCATTGAAAATCGCTT
>CAJTSV010000176.1 GCA_910579075.1 uncultured Eubacterium sp. | reverse complement strand
AATCGGCCTGTGTGGACAGGTCCGCAGCTTATACAGGAAACGGTTTTAGCGCAGCAGCAAACTCCGATAAGCAATCGGCCTGTGTGGACAGGTCCGCAGCTTATACAGGAAACGGTTTTAGCGCAGCAGCAAACTCCGATAAGCAATCGGCCTGTGTGGACAGGTCCGCAGCTTATACAGGAAACGGTTTTAGCGCAGCCTGAAAATATTTACACGGATTTTACATTTGGATAACCTGGATTTTACCTGGATATAATAAGATACTGTCATCATACAGAGAATCAGAAGGAGAGGGCACATTCATGAAAGAATCCCTGGAAATTCTATTTGGCCTGCTTGGCGGCCTGGCAGTATTTATTTTTGGCATGAACATGATGAGCGAATGCCTGCAGAAGGCAGCAGGTGAGAAGATGAGAAGCATCCTGGCGCTGCTGACGAAAAATCCGGTCATGGGAGTGTTTGCAGGTGCCCTGACGACGGCTGTCCTGCAAAGCAGCTCTGCGACGACCGTTATGGCTATCGGTTTTGTCAGTGCGGGGCTGATGACGCTGCCGCAGTCTGTTTCGATTATCCTGGGCGCGAATATCGGAACAACGATAACGGCGCAGATTATTGCATTTAAAATCAGTGATTATATTTACCTGTTTATTTTTGCCGGTTTTGCAGTCTCTTATCTTGCAAAATCCGAAAAAGCGAAAAACATCGGACAGACCGTGTTTGCGTTCGGGCTGCTGTTTCTTGGCATTGAAACGATGGGAACGGTTATGAAGCCGTTAGCGTCCAGTCCTTTTTTTATCAATATGATTCATAAGGTAGCAGATGTTCCGGTGCTGGGCGTGCTGACAGGCACGCTGATGACGCTCGTTGTCCAGAGCAGCTCCGCGACGATTGCGGTATTGCAGAATTTTGCCGCACAGCCAGCAGCAGACGGCGTAACCAGCATCCTTGGACTGGCTGGCGCGATACCGATTCTTTTAGGCGACAATGTCGGCACGACGATTACGGCGCTGTTTGCGAGCATCGGACAGGCAAAGGACGCAAAGCGCACGGCGCTGGCACACTGTATTTTCAATATTTCGGGCTGTTTTTTGTTTATCTGGATTATCCGTCCGTATGCAGCGTTTATCCAGTGGATGACGCCGGGGCCGGAGGTGGAAGTCATATCCAGGCAGATAGCAAATGCGCATACGCTGTTTAACCTGATTATGACGATTATCTGGACGCCGCTGCTTCCATATATGGTGAAAATTGTAACCGGGCTTATCCGGGATGCAGCCGGGCTGCCGCAGCCGGTGTCTGTCCCAATCTATCTGGACAGCAAGCTGACCGCACAGCCAGCCGCAGCCCTTGCCCTTGTAGAAAAAGAAGCCGTTCACTGCGGGGAATTGACCGATGTCCTGCTTGCAGGCCTGACGCAGGCAGTCCGGGCCGACGATGAGGAGCTGCTGCACGAGATATCGCAAAAGGCTCTCCATGTGCGCAGCCTGAACGAGTCCATTACAGAATATCTGGCGGACATGTTTTCCGCCGGGAGCATGAGTGAGGAACAGGCAAATGAGGCAGCGGGAATTATGTACCTGCTGGGAGATTTTGACCGTGTTGCGTTTCTGTGCCAGGAAATGACAGATTCCCTGGAAGAAAAGAAAGAAAAGAAATACAAATATTCCAAGGATGCCATGAAGGATTTGGAAAAAAGCTTTATCCTGATAGAAGAAATGTACCGGGAAGCGTTCCAGATGCATGTCAACGGGGACACAGACCGGGAGAAGAAGATACGCAAAAAAAAGGAAAAAGTACTCGATTTAAGCCTGAGCATGCGCAAGGCGCATCTGGACCGTGTTTCCAAAGGAAAGTGCAGCGCAAAGCTGACCAGGCCGTTTCAGAAAATACTCAATACGCTCGACCGTATCAGCAACAGCTGCCTGAATATTGCAGATTCCGCAGTACAGGGCGGTGCGCTGCGCTGATGCTTTTGCCGGCAGTCCTGGCAGAAAGCTGCTTCGCAGGTTCTGGGATTTTGCCGGAATGCTGTTCCCTGATTGTAACTGGAAAGTATCGTGAACTGTCATGGTACTTTCTTTTTTTATTTTTCTGGGGTATAATATACGAATCATCTGCATTCAGGGGAGGTACTTATGATAGATATTCAACTGGAAATACAAAACATTGACTATAAGAAAACGATTGCAGGATTGTGTTCCATGCTGCCTGATATGTGCAGCAGAAACGAAAATCCGGGGCTGCCGGAGCGTTTTGTCTTGAAGATGGGCACCGGATTGGAAAAGATGGCGTGCGGCTTTGCAGACAGCATGCCGGATGAGACAAAAGCAGAGCTTTTGTGCAGCCTTGTGGGAGAATATAACGAGAAGATTACAGCGCTTTTGCATCAGCAGCTGGAAAAAACCGGGGCAGGAGGTTTTCTTCATATTGGCAGAATAGCGGCGGCAATGAAGCAGGAAGGAAAATCCCTGTACGCAGAAGGCGGCACGGCATTGGAATGTCAGATAACACAGACGGGCAGAATGATTCTGCGCGCTGATTTTATAAAAATTGATTACAGGAAGCTGGCAAAAAGCAGCCTTTTCCGGGATTTGATTACTAATCTGGCAGAAAAATATGCCGGCGTATTTCAGGAACTGTGCAGCCTGATTTTAATGGGGATGTCTGGGTTTCTGGCCGGCAGCTTTTCCAAAGAAACGGAAAAATTACTGGTGAAAATACTTCAGAAAAAGAAAAACAGGAAACTGCTTCTGGACAGGCTGGAGCACGCGCTGCAGGAAAAAAACATATGGATAGAACTGTCGGATTATTCCATAGAAAGCTATAAGGATGATAAAGCACGTGTCCGCCTGGGTGAACGGGAATATACTTTCTCAGATGAAATGCAGGAAAAACTGCTGGATGCAGCGGCTTTTTATTTAAACAGCCTGCTGTAACGGACAGCCAGAGACGGAACGGATGTAAAACAGTCAGCGGCTGTAAGGGGCAGACACAGCCTGGCTGGCGGAAAAGGAGATAGTTCATGTATTATTTAAATACCGACGAGCCGCTGCGGCAGTTTGAAAAGTCTGTAAACAGCCGGATTTTTGTGGACAAAATTTGACAGCCTTGCTATCGCAGGCACGCAGATGTATGAAAAGCATCTGAACCGGTACAACGTCATTCATATCGATTTTGGCAGGCAGCCGGATTCCTGCGAGGGGTATGACGATTATATCGGGGATATTATAAAAACCTTACAAGAAGATTTAAAAGAAGCATACCCGCAGCTTGCAGGCCGGGAGTACAGGAGCCTGAGCCGGATGCTGCAGGACACACGGGAGTCTTTTATATTTATTCTGGACGAGTGGGATTCCGTATTTTATGAACCCTTCCTGACAGACAGGGATAAGCGGAGCTATTTGAAATTTTTAAAGGGGCTTTTGAAATGGTGACTACCGCAATCCCACTGGCTTTAGACGGTGGGTTAAGGCAGTTAAAAGTGGTGGTTTGTGTTATACTAACGGCATGGGAACATGGAAATCAAAAAACAGACACAAATATTTGTTACAGTATCATATTATTTTTGTATGTAAATACAGAAAGAAGCTGTCTGCATCAGAACATATATCGGATGATATAAAACAGCTTTCGTACGAGATATGCCAGAAACATCATGTGATTATCAGATATATGGAAACTGACAAAGACCATATCCATTACATGATAGAAACAGAACCGACAATGCCTGTCAGTAAAATAGTAAATCTGATGAAGAGTT
>CAJTSV010000175.1 GCA_910579075.1 uncultured Eubacterium sp. | reverse complement strand
AGCTGCGAGAGCTTTTGCCCGGCGGAGTCCCCCAGTTCAGAGAACCTGTGTGAAAAGGAATCCTCCAGCTTGGAAAGCTTATGCTCAGTGGAATTACCCAGTTCAGAGAATTTCTGTGAAATAGAATTATCCAGCTGCGAGAGCTTTTGCCCGGCGGAGTCCCCCAGTTCAGAGAACCTGTGTGAAAAGGAATCCTCCAGCTTGGAAAGCTTATGCTCAGTGGAATTACCCAGTTCAGAGAATTTCTGTGAAATAGAATTATCCAGCTGCGAGAGCTTTTGCCCGGCGGAGTCCCCCAGTTCAGAGAACCTGTGTGAAATAGAATCATCCAGCCGTGAAAGTTCCTGCTTTATGGAGCTATCCGGCTGACCAGGCTCTTGTTTTATGGAGCTATCCGGCTGGCAAGGTTCCTGCTTTATGGAGCTATCCGGCTGGCCAGGCTCTTGTTTTATGGAGCTATCCGGCTGGCCAGGCTTCTGCTTCGCGGAGCTATCCGGTTCATCAGGCTTCTGCATGGAATTATCCGGCTTTGCAGGTACCTGTGCGGTATGGATGTCCGGCTCTGCCAGAGTCTGGTGCATGGACTGGTTCCGTTCGTGAATCTGCTGTTCTACAGCCAGCTGCAGGCTTTCCAGGCGGCTGGACTGTGCAGCTACGGCATCGGCCAGTGCCTGAATCTGTGCTTCCAGCTGTATAGAAGCAGTATCACGGCTTTTGTGTCTGAAAAACATATTTTTTCCTGCCTTTGTGTTGTATTTGTATTTATAGTATACCATATTTATGCGATACACAATAGAAAATTGAATGAAATGGGAATACCATATTCTTGACCTGCCCTGGCTGGTATGGTACATTAAAATGAATCTGATAAACAGAACAGAGAATCACAGAAAAGATGGAAGGAGAAAAGCATACCATGGAATATCTTTACAAAACAAAAGGCACCTGTTCCAGCCAGATAAAACTGAATATCGAAGGAAATATTATTACGGATGTTTCTTTTACCGGGGGATGCAATGGCAACCTGAAAGCGATACCGGCGCTTGTAAACGGACTGACAGTGGACGAAATAGAAGGAAAGCTTTCCGGCATTACCTGCGGCAGCAAGGGGACATCCTGCGGCGACCAGCTGGCAAAAGCCTGCAGGGAAGCGTTTGAGTATCAAAAAAGCAGGGAAGCGTGAGCTTCTGAAAAATATATACGGGACAGCATCGGGGCTATATCTGGCTTCTGGTGCTGTTTTTTTATGCCTGTAAATTCTGTCCGGTATCTGTCCGTACAGGATGCGGTGGCGGTTTTTCTAGAAAAAGAATACTTGATATTTTGTCCAATAGTTGTCCGCGCAGAATGGATGTCTGTTTATCTGTAAGAATTAAAAAATCCTTGACAATCCCCCTCATTGGTGGTATGGTTAATTACACAAGTAATGAACTAAATTACTAACAAGCCACAGAAGCGAGGTGAAATGATTGAATGAAATCTTAACTCAGGAAAAATCGATTTATCTTCAAATCAGCGAAATGATTGAAAATGATATCCTGCGTGACATTCTGCTGGAAGAAGAAAAAGTACCCAGCACGAATGAGCTGGCAAAATTTTTCAAAATAAATCCGGCAACTGCCGCAAAAGGGATTAACCTGCTTGCGGCAGAGGGCATGCTGTATAAGAAAAGGGGGATTGGCATGTTTGTAGCACAGGGCGCTAAAGAAGCAGTCAAAAAGAAACGCAGGGATGCATTTTATGAAAACTACATCAAAACGCTGCTCGTGGAAGCAGCCAGCCTGGGTATCAGCAGGCAGGAACTGGCAGACATGATTCAAAAGGCAGATGCAGAAGCCTGAGGTCAGGTGGTGCAGAAAGCTGAGGACAGATGCAGAAGCCTGAGGTCAGGTGGTGCAGAAAGCTGAGGACAGATGCAGGAAACAGAAGGCTGGTACAAAAAGCCGGAAGAAAGCGGAAGCCAGATACAAAGCAGCGGACAGATACAGAAAGCATAATGCGGTATCTGCAGGCACAGCGTGCTGGAATTCACAGCACAGAAAATGGAGGGATATATGAGCCTGGTATGTAAAAATCTTACGAAGACCTATCATAAAACAGAAGTGTTAAAAAATATAGACCTGGAAATCGAAAAGGGGAAAATTTACGGGCTGATTGGCAGGAACGGGGCCGGGAAAACGACACTGCTGTCTGTCCTGACAGCGCAGAATCCGGCTTCGGGCGGAACGGTATGCTGCAATGGCAGTCCGGTATGGGAAAATCAGGAAGTGCTGGACTGCCTCTGCTTTTCCAGGGAGTTAAATCCCATGACGCCATCCGGGGCAAACACCATGAAGATTAAGGAATATTTAAAGATTGCATCCATATTTTTCCCGCACTGGGATAAGGCGATGGCAGATGAGCTGGTAAAGCTGTTTCATCTGGATGTAAAGAAAAGGATTTCGAAAGTGTCCAAAGGCATGATGAGCATGGTAACGATTATTGTCGCAATGGCAAGCAAGGCTGAAATAACGATGATGGATGAGCCTGTGGCGGGGCTGGATGTTGTGGCAAGGGAACAGTTTTACCGGCTGGTGCTGGATGAATACACCAAAACCGGACGGACCTTTGTGATTTCCACGCATATCATTGAGGAAGCTGCGGATATCTTTGAGGAAGTCATTATTTTAAAAGACGGCCGGATTTTGTGCAAGGAAAACACGCAGGAGCTTCTGGAACGCAGCGTGCATGTAAGCGGGAATGCTCAGGATGTGGACGCGGCATGCGCAGGGCTTCAGGCCTTTCATGAGAAAAAAATGGGACGCAGCAAGGGCGTAACGGTGCTGTTAAAGGACGGGCAGAAGCTGGCAGAAGGCCATGGCCTGACGGTGCAGCCGGTCAGCCTGCAGGAGCTGTTTTTAGCGCTTTGCGGAGAGGGGGATGTGCTATGAAAGAATCAGGATGGAGCCGTCCGCTGCGGTATTTTGTGAGCAGGATGCAGTTAAGTGTGCTGGGCATAGCAGCAGGAAGCTTTGCAATGGCAGCATATATCTGGTTTATAAATACCAGTATGTTTGAAACGGGACATATGTTTGCAAATGTTCCGAGCGCGCTTGTTTATTTAAGCATGATTGTGCTGTTTGTGGGCGGAATGTCGTTTCAGCAGAATTATACCATTCCGGTATCGTTCGGATGCCGCCGCAAAGATGCATATGCCGCAAATCTGGCTGCAAACCAGCTGTTTATTGCACAGAGCCTTATCCTGTACCTGGTATTTGTGCATGTTTTGCAAATGAACGCCTTCTATCTGGATGCATGGATTGTACTTGCCGTTTTGCTGGTTCTGGAAAGCGTTTCCAGGCTTTTGGGAATTGTTTCAGCCAGGTGGAAAAAAGGGGCCTATCTTATGACGGCAGGAGTGCTTATCATTGCCAGCATGTTTTTCGGCGTGTGGGCAGGATATGCCGTAGAAAACGGTTCTGTCATACCGTTTGCCGCAATGCTGGGCGGAGACTGGAAATGGGCCATTCTGTGCGGCGGGGTGCTTATCTATGCAGCGGCAAATATCACAGGATTTTATATGTTCAGAAATTTTGAGGTCAGGGTATGATAACACGGCAGGAGGGAGCTATGATGAGAGTATGGAAGGGGCACCTTTATGCAAGGCTGGACGAAATAATGCTGATGCTGGGAGCAGAGCTGGTATTTTTTGCCGTCGGCGAGCTGATGTTTACACTCGTTGCAAAAACGCAGGGACTGGACGGTTCTGTGATTCCGATTGGGACTCTGTGCGCGCTGATGGCAGCGGTTACAATTGCGGTATTTATGGGAATCGGAGTCCTGCCGGTTCATTTTAATATGGCAGTCAGCATGGGCATTACAAGAAATCGTTTTATTCCGGTCTTTCTGCTTGTATCGTTTGCGGAAAACCTGGCAGCTGCAGGAGTGGCATTTTTATTTTCGTTTCCGGAAACGTGGGTGCTGCGTGCGGTATATGCCGGAGTAAAGCTGGAATCGTTTACCGGGTATGTG
>CAJTSV010000174.1 GCA_910579075.1 uncultured Eubacterium sp. | reverse complement strand
TCGAAGAAAAAAGGACAGATACAGGCCGGTTTCCAGAACGTGAACGGTGCGGCAGGATACCAGCTGGATTATTCCGTGAATAAGAACTTCACGTCTGCAAAGACAAAAGAAGCCAAAGCTTCTGCAAAGACAAAAACCCTGACCGGGCTGAAAGCCGGAAAGAAATACTATGTCCGGGTGCGGGCATACAGCCTGGATTCCATGGGAAACCGGATTTACGGGGCGTATAGTATGGTAAAAAGTATTGAGGCAAAAGCCTGACCTTTTATTTAGGTAAAAAAGGAGAAAACATGGAGGGAAAGAGATTTTTAGCAGTCATCTTGTGCATATGTATGTGTTTGCCAGGTAATATATGGAGAATGCCGTTACAAGTATGTGCAGCGGATGAACAAAATAATACGTCTGGAACATGTGGAGAAAATGCAACATGGACTTTTGATGAAAGTACAGGGACATTGACATTTGACGGTGAAGGAGCTGTTGATAACCGCAAGGAATGGCAGGAGTTCCATGACCAGATAAAAATTATTTATATTGGATATGGAATTACCAGTTTAGATATTAAACTGCATGGTTCTCCAAATATAAATACATCTTTGAAGAACTTGGAGCAGTTTGAAGTAGAAAGCGGAAACAATAATTTTAGTACAATAGATGGGGTTTTATTTAATAATGATAAAACAGAACTCATTTATTATCCTGCGGCAAGAGTAGGATTCTATACAATACCTGATGGAACAATCAAAATTGGTGATAAAGCATTTGGAAACTGCCGCCAGTTAGTGGCTGTAAATATCCCAGATAGTGTAGAAGTTATCGGAAAGGAAGCATTTTATCCATGCATGAATCTTGCAGATGTCCAAATTGGCAAAGGTGTCAGGCAAATTGAAATGCAGGCATTTTCCACTTGTACAAGCCTGTCATCTATAGTAATACCAGAAAATGTTGAAAGTATAGGATGGAGAGCATTTGAAGACTGTGGCAGTGTGGAGAGTCTGAAAGGATTGCAGTCAGTTACTATATTAGGTAAAGATACGAAAATGATTACGAAAGATGGCTCAGATAGTTCAGATGGTGATGTATATTATGCAGAAACGTTTGCAGGATGTACAGGATTAAAAGAAGTGACGCTTGCCTGTAATGTTGGGGCATTTGCATTTAGTGATTGTAAAGCTCTAACAGATGTTATAATTACTGATGGGGCAACTCAGATAGGGTATGCGGCTTTTGAAGGATGTAATAACATAGAATATGTTCAGTTACCGGAAAGTTTAAAAAAAATAGGCAATGATGCGTTTGCATCGGATAAGATTACGGATTTTTACATACCTGCTAATTTAGAAGATATGCAAGGTGCAGCAGTGCGTAATTGCAATAATTTAACAAGATTTATTATTGATGAGAAAAACAATAATTTTGTGTTAAAAGACGATGTTTTATTTGATTCATCATTTACTACACTTATAAAATATCCACAGAAAAAAAAGAATGTATCAGATTACGAGGTTCCAGCCGAAATAAATAAGATTAGCAATGGAGCTTTTTATGGATGTGATGCATTAACGGAAATAATACTTCCAAAAGGTATTAAAATTATAGAAAAATATGCATTTGCGAAGTGTTCTTCATTAGAGTATGTAGTAATACCTGAAGGAGTACAAACTTTGCGGGGACCAATGTTTTGCTATAGTAATTCAATGAAATATATTGCGATTCCACAAAGCGTTACGGATATTGGCAGTAGTAAGCAGTCAAATCATATGCTGGAGTTGGTTGACTTTGATTTGGATGTATATTGCTATTCTACAGACTATTTTTCTGATTATGAAGAATATATACGTTTGGATAATGGCGTGAAAGTTACCTATGATGCAAATGGCGGCAGTTGTGATATTGCAGAACAAATTGTATATCCGACAAAACTTTATGAAAATATGCCAGTGCCAGTACGAAAGGGATATGTTTTTTTGGGCTGGTATACGAAAAAAGATGGTGGCAGAAAGATTACGGATTCGTCGATAGCAGACCGGATTGCTGACCATACCTTATATGCTCATTGGGAAGGAGGCACGGATATAGACGCGGATTATAAAATTGGTATAGTATCGGATTATGACCAGGCCGGAAAGACCGTCCGCATTTCTGGACAGATATATGCAGCTGCGGACAGCCTGGACTACAGCAGCCTGGGCGCACTGGTATCTTCGAAGGAACGCGTAATTGCATCATTCCAGAATGGAAAGGTCACGAAAATTGAGAGCCTCGGACAGGTGTTCCGCTGCAAAGCTACCGTCCGTGAAAACAGCAAGCCGCCAATCACACTGCAAAACAGCGGATATGTGCAGGAAACACAGGATATCCTGGTGCGGTTAGAAATGGTGAGTGATTATCCAGATTCCGCTTTTCAGGGAGTGGAAGATATCGGGCTGCCAGTAAGTGAAATGACCGTTTCTGTGAAAGGGGAAGGCTTCTGCATCTGCCGCATGGATGCTGACAGGGATGAAACGACAGTCAGCCTGAAAGAAGCAGTAAACCGCACCCTGTCTCCAGGCAGCGTGGCAGAATATCAATATGTGGTATATGCACGCAAAGGCTTTGTTTATACCGAAAAAGAACTGCCGTATGAAATAGCGGTAAGCGCAGAGACAGAAAATGGAACGGCAGATGGCCGCATCACACTGCATGCACTGTTTGAAAATACGAAACAGGATATCAACACGGCAGATGCAAAGCAGGAACTGGAGCGCTTAAAATCTGGCGACCCGTTTTCATTGGAAAAAGATTTTCAGAACTATCTGTCACAGGAACAGATGGACATCATGGAGAGTTATCTCTATACATGGCTTGCAGAAGCCAGTTATGCATATCAGTATTCTGGCAGCAGCGGCATCAAAGAGCGCATTATGAAAAAATCCGGCATCGACCCGCAGGGGGATTTTGCATCCGGCATAGAACAGGCGATTACACATGTATGTGTGGAAACAAAGTTTGGAATAAAGACGTTTGAAATCACGATTGATATTGGAAAACCGGATGGCAGCAGGAATCTGTACCCTGTATACGGGGCTATGCATTATGAAGTTCTGGAAAAAGGCGGGATTCCATCGGATGTGCCAAAAAGCGGCCAGATTGGCAGTAATTCTTATGCGGATATGGGGCCGTTTGCAGAAAGCGTGAAACAGGCTTCTGAGGATTCCCTGCACAGTACGTGGCAGTGGCAGCAGATGGAAGATGAAAAAGCAGCTGGAGTTCTCATAGACAGGACTGTGTCAGAAATCGTGGGAAATAAAAACGGGTCATTTTCCGAAGGAACGTTTACGATATATGCACAGCCGCTGTTTACATACAGTAAGATTGTAAAAGTTTCCTGTCCGGTAGATGTATATATATACAGCATGGATGGAAAGGAAGCTGGTTCGATTGTAAATAACAGACCGAGTGGCGGAAGCAATAACGTCTGGTTCGATGTAAATGGGGACACCAAGACTGCTTACCTTTCAGGAGATGATTATTATGTAAATCTGCGCGGTACAGGCAGCGGAACAATGAAATACCAGGTAGAGGAAATCGCAAACGAAGAAGTATGCCGTACTGTTCAGTTTCTGGAAATTCAGCTGAAAGAGGATTTGGAATATGAGGGATATGTATTCCGCCCGCTGAACATTGACCGCGATATGTATGCACTGCGTACAAGCGCTGGCCAGGAGGTGATTTATCCGGATAAAGATTCTTATGAAGCCAGCTTTAAACAAATACAGCAGCTGTCGTTAAGCCAGAAAAATTCGGCACTGGAATCATCCAGGACAGTACAGTTAAGCGCCAGCCATCTGCCGCTGGATGCCAGCAATCCGAACCTGCGCTGGACGACGGATAATGAGTCTGTTGCAAAGGTCGATGAAAACGGACTGGTCACGGCAGTCGGCAAAGGGAAGGCTATGGTTACGGTATCAACAAAGGACGGAAGCTTTCTGAAACAGTTCTGCGTTATAGATGTTTCGGCAAAGAGCAGCAGTTCCGGCGGCAGTTCTTCGGGCGGCTCCGGCGGCAGTTCCTGGGGCGGTTCTGGTGCGCCTGTGGAACAGGTACCAAAGCCTTCTGGCGTAAAGGTGCA
>CAJTSV010000173.1 GCA_910579075.1 uncultured Eubacterium sp. | reverse complement strand
AGCAGCCGGAGAGCGGGAAGACCGCAGCGGCCCGCTTGTAAAAGAAATGCTGGAAGCAGAGGGGTATGCGGTAATCGAAACGCTTCTGCTGGCAGATGAGCAGCAGCCTTTGGAACGCCAGCTGAGACGCCTTGCAGACCAGAGACAGGTAAATGTGATATTTACAACAGGCGGCACCGGATTTTCCAGGCGGGATATTACGCCGGAAGCAACGCAGGCTGTCTGTGACCGCATGGCGGACGGAATCACACAGGCTGTCCGCCAGAATTCCCTTGCCATAACCGGACGCGCCATGTTCAGCCGTGCCGTCTCAGGAATCCGCGGACAGACGCTGATTATCAATCTCCCGGGCAGCCCGAAAGCCGTAAAAGAAAGCCTGGAGTACCTGCTGGAGCACCTGGGGCACGGCCTTGGAATTCTGCGGGGCACCGATGGGGAGTGCGGAGAGGCATAAGGACGGCGGAAACAGCGAATGCGGGAAGCATGCAGACAGCGAAAAAATGATGCAGGAAAGTATGCGGACAGCGGAAACAGCGAATGCGGGAAGCATGCAGACAGCGAAAAGCAGCAGAATATAAGCGTGTACAGAACATCAGGAAAAACAGTGCCGGAAATATATGAAATTAAGAATAGATTTAAGAAAGAGTATAAGAAATATGGCCAGAAAAAGAAACAGATTATTCACAGGATTATGGGCACTTTTCATACTGGCGGGCCTGCTGGCAGGATGCGGGCGCAGCACCGGAAGCGGTACGGGCAGCTTCGCCGGTGCAGGCAATGCGCAAAATACGAAAGACGTGGCAGCTGGGAGCAGACAGCAGAAAGAAACGCCGGAAAGGCAGCACAATCCGGATGAGACAGAGATTCAGGTATTTCTTGCTGCGAGCCTGAACAGGGTTATGGCGCAGCTGGCTGAAAATTATAACAGACTGCACCCGGAAGTAAAAATAACCTGTCACGCGGACAGCTCCGGCACGCTGCTGACACAGATACAGGAAGGCTATGCGTGCGATATCTTTTTTTCAGCAGCGCAAAAACAGATGGACCAGCTGGAAGCGGACGGACTGGTGGTGAAAGGAACCCGCGCAGATGCCGTGAAAAACCAGGCTGCTGTTATCACGGCAAAGGACAGCGGTACAAAAGCAACAGGGCTTGCGGATATTGGAAAGTCTCAAAGTATTGCGCTGGCAGGCGGCAGTGTCCCGGTGGGCAGATATACAAGGCAGGCGCTGATGAATCTGGGTATTTTACCGCAGACAGAGGATGCGGCTGCCTATACGGCAAAACAGGTGTCAGATGCATTGGGCGGCGTGGAAATCAGCGAACAGGGAAATGTGAGCAAAGTGCTGCTGGCTGTAATAGAAGGCTCCTGTGAGACAGGCACGGTGTATGTTTCGGATATCTATGGTTATGAAAAGGAGCTGGATATATTGGAAATCGTACCGTATGAACTGACAGGAGACATTATTTACCCGGCTGCACAGGTCAAAAACCCGGATGCGGATGAAGCGCAGGAAAAGGCGGCAGCTGCTTTTCTGGAATATATTCTTTCCGATGAAGCAAAGCCTGTATTTGAACAATACAATTACGGCGTTCTGGAATAAGGCTAAACGGCAGAAGGAGCATCAATGATATGGAACAGGTTTTAGAAATTTTAAAAAATCTGGACTGGAGTCCGCTGTATGTTTCATTAAAAACCGGGCTGGCAGCAACCGTGATTTCTTTTTTTCTCGGGATTTTTGCAGCACGCAGCGCGTTAAAGGCATCCCCGGTCCAAAAAGCGGTGCTGGATGGCATTCTGACGCTGCCGATGGTGCTGCCGCCGACGGTTGCCGGATTTGTGCTGCTTCTTTTGTTCAGCCGAAGAAGGCCGCTTGGGATGTTTTTGCAGGAAGCGTTTGGAATTAAGGCTGTGCAGTCGTGGCTGGGGTGTGTCCTTGCAGCCTGTGTCATTGCATTTCCGCTTATGTACCGCAATGCCAGGGCAGCTTTCGAGCAGGTAGACGCAGACCTGGTTTATGCAGGCAGGACGCTTGGCATGTCAGAGACAGCTATTTTTTTCCGGGTCGTGATTCCTTCTGCCGGGCCTGGCATTGCTTCCGGCACGGTACTTACGTTTGCCAGGGCAATGGGGGAATACGGGGCGACTTCCATGCTGGCCGGAAATATACCGGGCAGGACAGCCACGATTTCCCAGAAAATCGCAATGGTCATGCAGGACGGGGATTTTACAGCTGCAGGCGTATGGTCATGCATTGCAGGGGGAATTGCGTTTGTCATTATTTTTCTGCTGAATCTGCTGGCAGGGAGAAAAAGAAAGCAGGCAAAGCGCTGGTAAGCTTTGGCTGTGAAAGGAAACAGGCAGGACACGGGTCATTTCAAAATACTGGCGGGAATATATTCCGGGAAGGGAGAATGCAGCATGCTGGCGGATGTCCGGATTCAAAAAAAACTTGGCACGTTTCAGCTGGATATGTGTTTTGCATCAGCGTCACGGCGTATCGGCATTCTTGGGGCGTCCGGCTGTGGAAAAAGCATGACATTAAAATGCATTGCAGGCATCGAAACGCCCGACGAGGGCATGATTCAGATTGGAGGAAGGGTGCTGTATGATGCAGCTGCAAAACAGAATGTAAAGCCCCAGCTGCGCAGGACCGGGTATTTATTCCAAAACTATGCGCTGTTTCCGTCCATGACGGCTGCACAGAATATCGGGGCCGGCTTAAAAGGAACCAGAAAAGAAAAACAGAGACGGATTGATGAAATGATAGAAAGATTTCATTTAAACGGGCTTGCAGGGCATCTGCCATCGCAGCTGTCCGGCGGGCAGCAGCAGCGTGTGGCGCTTGCAAGAATCATGGCCTGCCAGCCTGAGGTGCTTTTGCTGGATGAGCCGTTTTCGGCAATGGATGTCTTTTTAAAAGACCAGCTGCAGCAGGAACTGCAAAAGATGCTGGAAGATTATCCGGGTATTGTGATACTTGTATCGCACAGCCGGGACGAAATTTACCGCTTTTGCGAGGAGCTTGTTATCGCAGGCGGGGGAAAGAAAATCATCCAGGGCAGGACAAAGGATATCTTTACACAGCCTGTATACAAAGAAGCAGCAAGGCTGACAGGCTGCAAGAATTTTTCAAAAATCAGGATTTGCAATGCCCATACCGTGGAAGCATCCGACTGGGGGATTACGCTGCATTTTCAAAATGCTGTGCCAGCAGATGCAGGCAGTATCGGATTCCGCGCGCATGACTTTGTGCCTGTCTGGGGGAACAGAACCGGAAACAGCATCCGTTTTCATGCCGTGGAAAGGGCAGAGCTGCCGTTTGAATATCATTATTATTTTATGCCGGAAAACGGCAGGGAAGACGAAACGCACAAAATCTGCTGGTTTGTGCAGCGGGGAGAGCTGGCCGGGCTGGAACAGCGGGGAATGCCCGATTACCTGAGGCTGCCGGAAAATAAAATCATGTTTTTAAAAGACTGAGAACGGAAGGAAAAACGTATGGAATTTACGCATTTTGACAAAAACGGAAATGCTGTCATGGTGGATGTGACCGAAAAATCAGATACGGTACGGGAAGCACTCGCAGCCGGACTGATTCAGGTCAGTGAAAAGGTTTATGCAGCTGTAAAAGAAGGCAGCGTGAAAAAAGGAGATGTGCTTGCAGTGGCTGCCACGGCCGGGATTATGGGGGCAAAAAAAACAGCAGAACTGATACCCATGTGCCATATCCTGCCACTGACGGGCTGCAGGGTGTGGTTTGAAATGGAGCCGGAAACATGCCGGATTTACTGCTTCTGCGAAGTAAAAATCACCGGAAAAACAGGCGTGGAAATGGAAGCATTAACAGGCGTGAGCACAGCGCTGCTGACGGTTTATGATATGTGCAAGGCCATTGATAAAACGATGGAAATCGGACAGATTCACCTCTGCCGCAAAACAGGCGGCAGGAGCGGAACTGTCGTAAACGGGCTGCAAAACAAGAGCGAAGGCCAGCCGGTATAGAGCATGAAGCAAAGCCGCACAGATTTCCGCTGCGGATAGCAAAGGACGTTTGCGCCATGTTACAAGCGTTCTGCTTTCAGCTGGCTTGCTTTTGCGGATAGCAAAGGACGTTTGCGCCATGTTACAAGCGTTCTGCTTTCAGCTGGCTTGCTTGTGCGGATAGCAAAGGACGTTTGCGCCATGTTACAAGCGTTCTGCTTTCAGCTGGC
>CAJTSV010000172.1 GCA_910579075.1 uncultured Eubacterium sp. | reverse complement strand
TTTGCCATTCCTGTCCCTGAGCATATAAATATAAAAAACAGCTGTGTCCCTGCCGACCGCGGATATGACAGCAGCCAGCTGATTGATTATATATATGACCGCGGCGGCGAGCCGGCCATTCCTTCCCGAAAAGGTGCCAAATTTCAGCGCCGCTGTGACTGGTGGCTTTATAAGGAGCGCCATCTGGTGGAGAAATTTTTTCTCAAGCTGAAAGCTTTTCGGAGAATTGCCACCAGGTATGATAAGCTGCCGTTTACTTTTCTTGGCTTTATCTGCCTTGCATCCATACTTATTTGGTTAAAATAAACAACTGTCTTGATTTTTCAAACACGCTCTAGGCACTATAATAAGTCCATAACTGACTAAAAATTTATCAATCAGTCATGGACTTATGGTAATGTCCAAATATCCTTTGTATATCTATACTTCTTTATGGTTTACTGTGCCATTTTTGTAAAAAACTATACTAAACAGCGATAAGTTACGATAACTTTTTCTCTGTGTCAAAACTTTAAAACTGCATAAAACCAAGGAAAATCAATATTTTTCAATGCTCAGGGTGAACCATGCAAATAAATTCGATAAACTCTTTTTTGTACTGTTCCATATGGTCTGATTCTCCTTTATTTTATGGGCTGTTTCGCTTATCCCTGATTCTATTTTGCATGCTTTAGAGCATGCCTGTATTATGCTCCCATTTCCTGTTCCCAGTTTTCCCTGATTTCAGCCAGCTTCGCATGCACAAGGCGGTTCTGGTTTTCCGGAAGCTCATACTCCCTTCCGTTTGCAATATTGGTCATTTTAATCATATTGTCCGCTATCCGGTAAAAATCCTCGACGCTCTGTTTTAATTCCCACCCGCTTAAACGGCAGATTTCCATTTTCGACTCCCCGTTTACCAGATACAGAATGTGGCAGTCCCCTGCCATTTCGTCAATGCATTCGATATTTTCCGGATTCTCTGTACGAAATGCAGCATTCCATTCTTTTAAAACCACTTCCCGTTCTGCCAGCAGTTCTTTCATTTTAGAATCTATGTCCGATAATTTTATTTCAGCTTCCTGTAATGTCATTGCGGTTTATCCTTTCATGATTTTTTTAAGCCTTATCTTCCTGTCAGAGCGCATCCACGCTGCCTGTTATCCTGTCATTCATGCGGTCATAAGAATTCCAGGCTGCGTCATCTTCCAGTACTATTCCTGCCGCACCTGCCAGATGCTTTATCATTTTAAAAATATCCCATGCACTGCGGGCTGCACCAGAAGTTTTTTCACAAATCCATGCATCTGTTACGGACACAATTTCATGTGCCGCCATATTCCGCACCAGCCCTTCTATTATTACCAGCTGCTTTATTTTGTGGCATAAAGCTGCATCTCCGCATTTTCTGGAAATCAGTTTTTCCAGATGGTGGGAATAAACGGCCCCTGCCCGGAACCCGCCGTATTCTTCATTCAGCAAGTCATACAGCTCCGTTTTTTTCAGCTTCGAAACGCTCCATTTGCGTATGACTTCTTTTCTGTGTTTTTCTCCGGTGCCCTGTGCACTGCCGCGCATATCCCGCCTTTGTACTTCCCCTGTGCCCGTACAGTAATCATCCAGCACAATGCCGCACTTTGACTTTAATATCTGCTCCAGCAAATCCATCGTCAGCGGCGTGATTCCCCGGATAAAGTCAGCATATTCCTGCTTTTTGACTTTTATCTGCAAGGACAGTGCATACTCAAATACTTTCCGTTTGCCGCTTTCTTCAACCGGATATATCTTATATTTTTTTCCGGTATTCAGCCGGCTGATTCTGCTGTGGTCCAGCTTGATTCTCGCGTCTGCAATCTGGAGCAGCCGGTAAACATCATCCGAAAGGTCTGTTTTAATTTCTTCTGCTACCGACAATGCCGCCGGATAATCATAAGCCAGAACATGCTTTTTCAGCGCTTCCAGTTTCATCAGCCGCATCAGGTTCAGGCTTTTTACTTCCGTACAGCGGTTTGACGCATCTTCGCTGTTATCTTCGTCAAATTCAAACTCCAGGTCATTTACAAAGTCTTCCCGTTCTTCATGATTTTTGTTCATTTCTTTCATCGGCGTAGATACCTATACCGGAAGAAACCGGTACTCCGCAAAGGTCGCCATTACAAACAGGGCGCTTTTCATTGCCGGAGTCCCGGATGCCATATTCAAGATGAATTCATCTCCATGTTCCATTGTCTGTTCGATTTTCTGTATCTCCTGCCTGAAATCTTTATAAAAAATATCATACTGCTGTACATCAATTAATTCATCCCGCTCAATCAAATGTATCTCAAATGCATGATTCAGATATTTTCCAAGCCGTTCCAGCGCGTCCACATAGCGGTTGTCCCGTCGGTGGTATTCCATCATCTCATGTGACAGATACAAATATACAATATCTGGCTTGTAATGCCTGCAAATATGCAGCATGGAGCCGTCCCTGGAATATTTAATCGGGTCTGTCCCGCCCACCGGGCTGAACAATATTTTTTTGCTCATTTGTAATCTCTCCTGTTTTTTACAGAAAATCCTTTCTCTATCCTATTAAAAATACGATAAGAAAACAGCCAGCCCCAATTCCGCTTATTGCATGAACAGTACGTCTGTGCGGTTTCACTGGCTGTCTTAAATAATAATCAAATCCTCTGTTTCCTCTCCTCTCTTTTTTCCAAATGTCACAGCCTGTCCCCTGCCTGTCATTTTATAAACACGGATGCCGTCTTCGGTTCCAGCATATGCTGGCAAGTGCTGTAACAATTCGTTATATTTTTTCTTTGTAATAACCGCTTCAAATGCCGACTTCTGAATGCGGAACCCATATCCCAGCAAAAACTTTGACAGCTTCTGTCTTTTTTTATTATCTATAATATCATAAAGATTGCTTTCACCAATAAATCAATCTGCAGCGCAATTCCCCGCCGGAAGCTGACAGCATAATCCACATAATCCAGATACCTTACATCCGTCTGCAATTTTTTCTCCAATTTTGCCAGATATTTTTTTATTCCGCTTCTTGTCAGAAAACATCCAGGTTCTTCTGCATTTATAACAAAATCATCTTTTAAGATTTCATGTCCATTTATCATACTCATTGCAACAGCATCCACAATGACAGCACGCCATTCTTCCATCATATCGCTTGCAAGCGTTGGATGCTTTTCGTTATCCCTGTGCAAAAATCCAAAATATGGGTTCAGTCCTTTTGCTTCAATTTTTCCATACAATTCATTCATGATAATCGTATAGCCCAGGCTAATCATGGAATTAAACTCATCCATGGGCGGTCTTCGGCTGCGTCCATGAAATTGGAATTCTGGTTCTATCAGCATAGACAGCCCCTCAAAATATGCTTTTGCCCCCTGTCCTTCATATCCCATAATTTCAGGAATATACAGGCACTGTCCTATTTTTCCCCGACAGATGTGTATCATTTTCAGCTGTTCTTTCACCGCTATTTTTTTGCTTTTTTCATAACGGCGGAGCACCACCATCTGGTTTTTCAGCTTGGCACGGATAATCTTTTTAGAAAGTTCCAATGCAAAATCTGACTAATACAATGCGCTCTGCATTCTCTGTCTTTTCGCATTCACATGTCCGGTAGAATGCAGCCTGCCAAAATAACTGCCGCCCTTAGAATAATAGGAAACAGGAATTCCACGTATGCCATCCGCATATTTCACAAAACAGCGGTTCGCCTCTATGCCAATCTGAGCACTGTTTTCATTCACATACAGCAGACTCATTTTTCCCTCTCTGCAGCTTGCTGACTTAAACTGCTTGCATTTATTCTTTCAGTTATTTAGCACAGTACCCTGCATACAAGCATTGACACTGCATCTGCTAAATGAATTATATCAAATGAACTTCCAAGTGTAAAGGGGAATTGCATCATCTGTCACGGTAAACGCATGCTTTAAAAATAATCTATAAACAAATTTTTCTTCTTTTTCTCAATCAATACCTGTATTCAGCCCTCCAAGCACTTTATAAAGATAATCTGAGTCATACCCGCATTTCTTCCTTTTGCTTGCAATTCCCATCTTACAGCTTTTTTCCTGCTTCAGAAGGCTGGTGCCTATATGGCGCAGCACATTTACATTTTCTGCCGCATTCCCGGCCCTTATCCTGCTCTCATCTTCCCGGAATCCTATGTCCAGCACCCAATGCAGGCTGTTCTCTATTCCCCAGTGCGCCCTTTTGCACTTTCCATATTCCTCAGCTCCCATCCCGCTTCGGCTGTATATGGAGTAAGAAATGCTTTGCGTTGCAACTCCTTTTTCTGTCACGGTTGATACACATGCCCCT
>CAJTSV010000171.1:2588-4499 GCA_910579075.1 uncultured Eubacterium sp. | reverse complement strand
CCGCTTCGGCCGTCCAGGCGGATAACCCGCCTGAAGCCATCCCCGCGCCAGCTGAGGAAGCTTCCTGACAGGCGGCCCGGCCCCGCGCTTCCGCTTATATGCGCCATCCGCTTTCCGGCCCGGTGCTCTCCCCAGAGCTGCGCCTGTTCCCGGCCGTCTATCATGACCGTGTTATGTGCCGCCGTGCTGCGGAAAAAGGCCCTGCGCGCTCCCTGGTAGCAGCCCGTCCCGGAATTTGCAAACAGGCACCTGCCGTCCAGGCTCATTTCAAAGCTCAGGCAGTCGCAGTGTGCATGCCCGCCCATATAGGAAGGCCCGATGTCCCCGCAGTCAAGCAGGAGGAAAATCCTGCCGGATGACAGGGCGCAGTACCCGGATTCCTTCCGGTGCCAGAACGGCCGTTCCGCGGGCTTTCCCCCAAAACCGCACAGCCTCTGCACGGCAGCCAGGAGCTGCCCCGCATCCTTCCCCGCGTTATCCGCGGCATCGTTAAAAAGCGGCGTCCTTCCCGGAAACCCCTGTTCCACATCCGCAAGCACAAGGCTCATGGAGCGGATGGCAGGCAGCAGCTTTTCAGCATCGCAGGCATGCCCCGAGGAATTTAATGCCATGTAAACGCGCAGGATGTCTTCCAGGATAATCCTGTGGTACAGGAAGCTGCGCTCGTAATGCATCCCGTCCGGGAGAATCTGTTCCCCTGCCTGTTCCAGGAACCGGCCGAAATGCCTGCGGTAAACATCCGCCTCGCCAAACAGCAGGCTGCATATCACGACTGCCTTCAGGTTTTCAAAATAGTGGTTTGCCAGAAGCGCCAGCTCCTGGTTCTCCTGCAGATACCGGTACTGGCGGTAAATGGAATCCAGCAGTGTTTTTTCCAGTGGCGTGCCGCGGATTTTCTTTTCCAGGATCTCCATGCAGGCGAGCAGGCTCACAACCCGCACCGAAATGGTATACGGCTCAAGGCTGTCGGCAGACTGCTGCCCCATCCAGCCCTGCACAAATTCTTTCCATTTCAGGAAATATGCTTCGTCTGCGGATTCTGCATATTCCACGGCCAGCGGAACCAGGAACTCCAGGTAATGCAGGTTGTAGTTCCATAAATGCGAAGCATCCGCCACCTGCCACCCGCGCCCCGGCCGGTGCGTTTCATGCAGCAGCGTGACCCTGCCTTCCATCAGGCTCCTTACGCAGAACCGGCTGAGATAGCGCCTGTCACAGTCCAGCTCCGGAATCAGGATGCTGATGCCTGCCACCCGCGGCGCTTCCAGGCGCTGCAGGCGTTCCAGCCGTGCATTCCCCCTCCTGCCGCATATGCGTTTTTTTACCTGGTGCCATGCCTGCACGGGCTTTAAGCATTTCACGGTATTCCAGTAAAGCAGTGCGTTATCCGGCATGTTCATGTCATTTCCTCCTGATTCCGTCCAGGCACGCCCTAGCGGAACAGCACTTCCTCCAGCCTGTCTGCCAGCACCTGCACGCTGTGCGTCCTGCGGATATAGCTCCTGCCGTTTTCGCCGAACCCTTTCCTGCGGCTTTCAGGCATCCTGTAGACCTGCTCTATTTTCGCCGCAAGGTCTGCTGCGCTGTGCGGCTCAAACATCAGCCCTCCCCCGCTCGCCGCGGCCTCGTCGTCCTTATGCATGAACCCGTACAGCGTGCAGGCGCCGGAATACAGGTATTCGCAGACTTTGTTCTTGGACACGCCGTACCGGTACACCTGCGGGTGTCCCTCCACTTCCAGGTGCGCCATGCAGACGTCCGAATGGGAAAGCAGCGCGGGCACGGCTTCCTTCGGCAGGCGGCCGCATATCAGGACATTTTCCAGCCGGTGCGCGGCTGCATATGCCTCCATGCCCCCTTTCTCCGGCCCGGAGCCTGCAAAGACCATCCTGACCGGCAGCCCTTTCTGTT
>CAJTSV010000171.1:0-2578 GCA_910579075.1 uncultured Eubacterium sp. | reverse complement strand
CAGCCGCTGTGCTTCCAGCATGACATAGACTCCCTCGTATGCCATGTAATATCCTGCAAACGTGCAGTAAAAGCCCGTGCGGTTCTCTTTCCCGATTTCCATGAATGCCCTGACTTCTTCCGGCAGGAGCCATGTCTTTTCCCGGTTCCGGTCAAACCTCCCGCAGTCCACCGGCTGCCCGATGAAATACACCCGGCTTTCCGGAATCCCGAGCTCCCCGCAGATGTATTTGTCCCCGTGGCACATCGAATAGATGACACGGTCTGCCAGATGGAATGCCAGCCACTGGAGCATGCCGAAAAACAGCACTGCCGGGTCTGCGGGCTTTTTCTCGCCGCTGGCGGTCCAGACCCTCGGCCAGAAATCCCGCACTTCTGCAAGGAAGCGGGCATGGTACCTGCGGGATGCGTGGAATGCCGCAGCCCATGCCAGCGGATGGACCGAGCAGCCGGTTACTGCATCCGGCTTTCCAAACCGCCGCGCTATGCTGCTCTCGCAGCGGACTGCCATGCATAAAAAATCAGCCATGCTTTTCGCGCGCCCCGCGCCGCTGTTTGACGTGTAGCTGCCTGTCTTCAGGTAAATGTAATGGACATTCCCTGCTATCCTGCTGACCTTCACATCCTTCTGCGATATATAGCTGTGCGTGAAATGGCTGAACCCGGACGCAATCACGACCACATGGAAGCCGCGCCTTCCAAGCTCCACCGCGAAGTCATACTGGCGCGAAATCCCGCCGTATTCCGGCTCGGAAGAATAATGGTCGATAATCCATACCGTTTTGGGCCGCCCCGCGCCGGTCCGGCTGTCCGGGCACCCCTTCCTTTTTCCTGTTTTCCTGTTTTTTCTGTCTTGTTTTCTGTCTTTGCTGTTTTGTGCCTTCATTTCTTCCTGTGCATCCATTCTGCAGGCTCCTGTTTTTCCTGCCCGGGGCATGCTGCGCCATCCCGCAGCATTTCCCATGCCCCGGCTGCTGTCCCGCACGCCCGCGTGCAGCTGTATGTCCCCGTCCCAGCCTGTGCAGCCTTCTGACTCTCACAGGACCTGTCCGGTTTTGTTTCTGATTATCCGCAAAAGGCCACTGCCCCGGTGACGGAAATGCCGTTTTCTTCAAAAAACATCATGGCATCATCAATCATCTGGTGTGTCGTTGTATCTGTCCTGCACACCAGCAGGACATTTCCTGCTTCCCGCAGGCTGTCCCAGGCAGCGATATCTGCACTGGCATTTTCTGCCACTGCCATTTCCACGCCTTCTTCCCGAAGCTGCGCTGCCATATGTTCCAGACAGTCTTTTTCCGGCTGTGCCAGTGAAAACTCCGTTACCGCATACAGCTGGCGGATTTCCTGTTTCTGACAGGCCAGCACAAGACGCCTGCATACCTGTTCCGGTACCGCTGCATATAAATCATGCCCCATACGGAGCCGTCCTTTTTTTGCTCTCCCCGCACCAGGCGGCGAAAGAGCGCCAAATACCGGAAACGCATACAGCCGCTTCATTTCCTGCACGCTTTTTACCGTATCGCAGAACAGATACCAGCACACCGAAAGGCCTGCATATGCTGCCATGCCGCCAAATAGACCCAGTATCATGTATTTCACCACAGACCGCAGCTGGCTGCCTTCGGTATCTGCACCAGATACTGCTTTCCCGTCTTCTTCCTGTTCATCCTTCAGGCCTGCCTGCATTTTATATGCTGCCAGCTGTTCTTTGCCGAATGCATCCGTCATCGCTTTCAGGCTTGTTTGATTGGATGTGAGCAGCGCCCTTTTCTCACGCTGCTGCGACAGCAGCGAACTGTCTGCGGTCATATTCTGCGCCGTGCTGACAAGCGAAAGCCTGTGGCTTCCGGCTGCTTTTTTTATTTCAGCAGCCTGCTCCTTCAAGACCTTCTGCATATCAAGCGCCATCCGCTCTGCTTCCCTGGCATTGCGGCCCGTCATTTCAATATAGAAAAGCGATTCCGAAAACAAATCAGGGGATGCTTCGTCTATGATGACCGGATAAGGAGCGCTGTACGTTTTCTGGTACGCCTGTACCAGCTCGGCAATGCAGCTTTTATCCATATCCCACCTGCCGCCAGTCTCTGCGAGTGCATCCGCTGCGCCGCCGTTTGATACAAAATTCAGGTAGCTTTCTGTAACCGCCTGCAGCTCCTGCCTTTCGGCACAGTCAATCCGGTAAAGCATGATATACCTGGCTTTGCGGTATGGGTCTGCCTGCATCAGCAGGGACTGTTCCAGATAATTTTCCAGGCTGGCCGTCTCCTTTGCCAGCTGTACGGCATCCGCAACCGCCTGTTCTTCTTCCTGTGTCAGGCTGGCCGGAGCATCCATGCCCGGAACCAGTGATTCATCCGGCCCGCTGCGGCTGCGCAGCCATCCGGCCGCGCCAAAAACCAGTGCCGCTGCAAGCGCACAGGCTGCTGCCTGCTTCCACTTCCCACAGATCCTTTTCAGCAAATCTGCAAGGTCTATTTCAATTTCTTCTGTTCTTTTCCAGGAATACTTTTCTTCCATCTTTTTATCCTTTCCTTCCATGCCCGGCATTTTCCTGGTTATCTGTCCTGACTTATCCA
>CAJTSV010000170.1 GCA_910579075.1 uncultured Eubacterium sp. | reverse complement strand
TGGCCGACCGCTCCGAGTTATCCAAAGGTTTTATTTCACAATTGGAACGCGGCCTGACCACGCCATCCATTGGGACGCTTTTGGATATTATCCAGTGCCTTGGCACGACACCGGCTGAATTTTTTACCGATGATGAGCCGGAGCAGATTGTGTTTTCACCTGAGGATTACTTTGAAAAAAATTATAAAAAACGCAGCTGCCGGATTGAATGGCTGATTCCGAATGCACAGAAAAATGCCATGGAGCCCGTGCTGCTGACACTGGCCCCCGGGGGGAAGTCCGAGACGCTGGCACCGAAGGAAAGCGAAGAATTCGGCTATGTGTTAAGCGGGAGCATCCGCCTGCATTACGGCACCCGGACTTATATTGTACGCGCAGGGGAGTCTTTTTATTTTACTGCTGCGAAAAAACATTACCTGGAAGCTTATCAGGAAGAAGCAAAGGTTATCTGGGTCAGCACCCCGCCCTGCTTTTAGCCTGCTGTTTATCCTGGAAGCTGCCTGGTACCTGATTTTATCATTTTGGAGGCCATACAAATGGAAAAAGAACTGATTGAGCTGAAACACATTTCCAAATCGTTTGACGGCACTGTCATTCTAGATGATTTGGAACTGACCATCCATGAAAATGAATTTGTCACCCTGCTCGGCCCTTCCGGGTGCGGCAAGACGACAACACTGCGCCTGATTGGCGGCTTTGAAATGCCGGATGAGGGCCGGATTATTTTTGACGGAAAAGACATAACCAGCCTGCCGCCCAATGAACGCAGGCTGAATACCGTATTCCAGAAATATGCACTGTTTAACCATATGAACATTGCGGAAAATATTGCATTCGGGCTGAAAATCAGCGGAAAAAGCAGGGAATATATTCAGGACAAAATCAAATATGCCTTAAAGCTTGTCAACTTAGACGGTTTTGAGAAGCGCAGCGTGGATTCGTTAAGCGGCGGGCAGCAGCAGCGCATTGCCATCGCCCGTGCGATTGTCAATGAGCCGAAGGTGCTGCTTTTGGATGAACCGTTAGGGGCGCTCGATTTAAAGATGCGCCAGGATATGCAGTACGAGCTGATACGCCTGAAAAATGAGCTTGGCATTACGTTTATTTATGTAACCCATGACCAGGAAGAAGCGCTTACCATGTCTGATACAATTGTGGTCATGAACCAGGGCTATATCCAGCAGATTGGCACGCCGGAGGATATTTACAATGAGCCGGTCAATGCGTTTGTGGCTGATTTTATCGGTGACAGCAATATTATTGACGGCATTATGGTGAAGGATAAGCTGGTGCGTGTCCGCAATACCGACCTGGAATGTGTCGATACCGGATTTGGCACAAACCAGCCGGTGGATGTGGTTATCCGCCCGGAAGATTTGATAATTACAGAGCCGTCGGACGGCTTTTTCCAGGGGGTTATTACGTCCGTGATATTTAAAGGCGTTCATTATGAAATTGAAGTGGCCGCAGACGGCTATGAGTGGCTTGTGCATACAACCGAATACCATGAACCTGGCAAACGGGCCGGACTGCGTGTCATTCCGTTTAATATCCAGATTATGAACAAGCCGGAATCGAGCGATGAAAGGATGGTGGAGCCTGATGCGTAGATTGGGAAAGCAGCTGTTAGCTGGGCCTTACCTGGTATGGATAGCCGGGTTTGTCCTTCTTCCGCTGCTGTTGGTTGTATACTATGCGTTTACGAATTCAGCCGGAAATTTTACGACCGCCAATGTGGTTTCCATTTTCCACAAGGTGCATCTGAAATCGCTCTGGCTGTCGGTCAAAATCGCCCTGCAGTGCACGTTCGTCTGCCTGCTGCTATCTTATCCGCTGGCGATGATATTGAACAAAGTAAATGTGAAGCACCAGAACTTTATCGTGTTTATTTTTATCCTGCCGATGTGGATGAATTTTCTGCTGCGTATTTTGGCCTGGCAGCTGCTGCTTTCCAATAACGGGATTATCAATGCCCTGCTGGATTTTTTTCATCTGCCAAACATTGCGATTCTGAATACACCGGCTGCGGTTGTATTCGGCATGGTGTATGATTTCCTGCCGTTTATGATACTGCCGATTTACAACGCCATGTCCAGAATCCGCAAGGATGTCATCGAAGCAGCCCAGGACCTGGGGGCAGAAAGCTATGTAATTTTCTGGCGCATTATTTTTCCGCTGACGTTATCGGGCGTGATGAGCGGCATTATTATGGTTTTTGTGCCGGCGCTGACGTCCTTTGCCATATCCAACCTGCTTGGCGGCGGCAAGGTGCTGCTGATTGGAAATATTATCGAAGCCGACTTTATGCAGTTTTTCAACTGGAACCTGGGAGCCGGGCTGTCACTGGTGCTTATGGTCTTTGTAATAGCCAGCATGGCTGTGATGAACAAATATTCGGATGATGCCGGAGGGACTGCTGTATGGTAAAAAAAAGCCTGGAACGCATATACCTGATACTGATTTTTTTATTCCTGTACCTGCCGATTGCAGTGCTGGTTATTTTGTCCTTTAATGACTCGAAATCCCGCGTCATGTGGGGCGGCTTTACATTCAAATGGTACCGCAAGCTTCTGGAAAGCAGCATGATTATGGAAGCATTCCAGACAACGATTGTCGTTACGCTGTCTGCTTCCCTGATTGCCACGCTGCTTGGCACGATGGCTGCCATCGGCATCCATTCCATGAAAAAAAGCGGGCGCACGCTGATGCTCGGTGCGACCAATATTCCGTTATTAAATGCCGATATTGTGACCGGCATTTCCATGATGCTTGTTTTTGTCCGATTTACGAGCCTTGGCCTGCATACGGTGCTGATTGCGCATATTACGTTTGATATTCCGTATGTGATTTTAAACGTGCTGCCAAAGCTGAACCAGACAAGCCGCTCATCTTATGAAGCCGCGCTGGATTTGGGAGCGAAGCCGCTGTATGCATTTTTTAAAATCGTCTGGCCACAGATTATGCCCGGCGTGCTTTCGGGATTTTTAATGTCCGTAACGATGTCGATGGATGATTTCAGCATCACGTATTTTACCAAGGGTGCCGGAATCAATACACTGTCTACGATGATTTATACGGAAATGCGCAAGGGAATTATGCCGCAGATGTATGCGCTGTCCACTGTGTTATTTTTAATGGCCTTTGCCCTGCTGCTTGTGATTAATTTCCGTTCCAGCCGCGCAGCAAGGCAGGCAGAACAGGCTTCTTACTAGTGTACTGTCCGGATTATATTCAGGCGAACCTCCTTGCCTAAATTTCCATCAGACTGCGTTGTCGGCGGTCAACGATGCCACCGCATCGCCTCCCTTCTCCGCCTTGTTGATGAAAATTTATCCTGCGGAGTTTCGCCAGATATAATCTGGACAGCACACTAGAGCGTGTTTGAAAAATCATTCCCGCAATTTTGGAAGCGGAAAATAACTTACGAAAAAAGGAGAACCTGCCATGAAACATCTGGTACCTGCATTGTTATGTGCCGCGTTTTCTGCCCTGTGCCTTGCAGGATGCGGCGGCGAAAACGACCCGAATACCGTTACCGTGCTGAATTACGGCAAATACTTTGACCCGGAGCTGCTCGACCAGTTTGAAGAAGAAACCGGTATTACGGTCAAATATGAAGAATACGAAAGCCCGGAGGAAATGTATGCCAAATACAAGGCAGGCTCGATTCATTATGACGTTGCCTGCACATCGGATTATATTATCCAGAAGCTGCATCAGGAAGGCGAGACGCTGGAAATAGATTTTTCCAATATCCCGGAATTTAAAAATATTGATAAAACCTATCTGGACTACTGTAAAAATTTTGATGAAGACAACAGCTATACGGTTCCTTACTTTTTTGGCACGGTAGGTATTTTGTATAATAAAACCATGGTAAACCCGCAGGAAACAGACACCTGGAACGTATTATGGGATGAAAAATATGCCGGGCAGATTATTATGGAAAACAGCGTCCGCGATACCTATATGGTTGCAGAAAAGCTGCTCGGTGCTTCCTGCAATACGACAGACCGTGATGTGTTAGACCGTTCCCTGGATTTGCTGCTGGAACAAAAGCCGCTCGTCTATTCGTATTTAAGCGATGAAACAGCCGACTGGATGGCAGCCGGAAACGCTGCGCTTGCCGAGGTGTATTCCGGGGAAGCTGCCTATGCGCAGACCCTGAACGACGACCTGGATTTTACCGTTCCAAAGGAAGGCTCGAATATGTGGGTTGATGCCTGGTTTATCCCGAAAACCTGCCGGAATAAGGAAAATGCAGAGCTGTTTTTGAACTATCTGTGCCGCGCGGATGTGGCAATGGGCAATTTTGACTATGTGTATTATGCGACGCCGAATAAGGCGGTGTTTGAACAGCTGGATGAAGAAATACAGAACGATGAAACCATTTTCCCGCCGAAGGAAATTCTGGATAACTGCGAATTTTTCCAGCCGCTCGATGAGATGACGACGAATTATTATACGGTTTTGTGGGAAGCGCTCAAAGCGTACTGATAACAAAAGGACGGGCTGTTTCATGAAGTAACATGATATAAGGGGCTGTTGAAACAGCCCTTTTTTTGCTTTATAGGAAATTCCGACTTTTTGTGGCACAAAGAAAAGCGTATATTCATCGAA
>CAJTSV010000169.1 GCA_910579075.1 uncultured Eubacterium sp. | reverse complement strand
CTGTTTTGCTGAGACTGTGGAAGAATGTTAGAAGCCCTTTGTATTCTGCTTTAAAAACAGGCGGGCGCCAGCCCGGAAGGCGGTCTTTAGCCGAAGGCGAATGAGACGCCTGACCGTCCGGTGCCAGTACCTGAAATGCAGAATACTTAGGGCTTCTTACATTCTGGAACCGGAACAGCAAAACAGTACAGCTCCCCTCATCCGGCAGCGGGAGGCCAGAAAATAAAATCAGCCAAAATAAACGAATGCCCATTATCCATCCTTTTCCAGCCTGATTCCACAAAAAAATAAAAATAGAAAAAATTTCAAAAAAATAATGAACCATTTCATACCCGGCATGCTCTTATATACAGGTGCACCTGATAAAAGCCAATTTTCAGAAAATTGCAGCAGTACCTGTGAAGCTTCACAGGTACCAAAGGAGGGAGAAATCTTGGAGGCAGCAGAAGAAATTGAACTGGTCCGCCGCATGAAAAAGGGAGAACGGGCAGCCTTTGACAGACTATATGCGCAGTATTATGACAAATTGTACCGCACGGCGTGCATGATTACGGGCAGCCGCGCAGATGGGGAAGATGTGACCCAGGAAACCTTTATCAAAATGTATCTGCATTGTGCAGAGCTGAAAAAAGACGAACAGTTCCGCTACTGGCTTTACCGGATTTTAAACCGCACGGCCTGGCAGCTTGCAAAAAAGCAGTCCAGGGAAAAGCCGCAGGAGCAGATTCTGGAGCTGGCAGATAAATCCATGACAGCAGATTCTCCCGACAAAATAGTACTACAGGATGAGCGGGACAGGGCGATGATTGAGGCAGTCCGCAGTCTGGAGCAACGTCAGCGCACAGCTGTGATACTCTATTATTACAATGGGCTTGGCACAAAAGAAATTGCCAGGGTAATGGAGTGCATGGAAGGAACGGTCAAATCCAGGCTGTTTGCTGCCAGGAAAAATTTAAAATCGCTTTTAACCAGTGAAATGGAACAGGAGGACAGATATGGGTGGCTGTAAGTTGAATGAAGAACAATTAAGGGCAGCGCTTCATGCAGCTGCGGACTCCTGCGACCCGCCAGCCGGATTGAAACAGCAGATTGACGCGCAGCTGGCGTGGCAGGAAAAGAAGGAGGAACGGTTTATGAAAAAGATGAATATGAAAAAAGTGGCAGTAGCAGCAGTGATGGCATGTGCACTTACCGGAACGGTCTGCGTGGCAGCTGTAAAGATGTCCGCCTACAGTACGGGATATTCTTCAGCGGCGGATGAAATCGACGATTTTTCAGATCTTTCAAAGCTGGCAAAGAAAGCAGACGTAACCATTCATGCGAAAGAAGTGTTTGACAACGGATTTGCATTTGAATCAGCGAATGTGATTAACGGACAGGATTATGACGAAGATGGCAATGAGACTGGCAGCCATAAAGATGTGACAATCAGTTATAAAAATGGTGAAAAAAATGTCAATTATAACGTAAGGAAGGGTGAAAGAGCCTATACCGATGAAGAACTTGCACGCAGGCAGCCAGTGGAAGCAGATGGCATTACTTATTATTTTAATCAGGATAATTATCTGTTTTTACCGGGCGAGGATGATGCGACCGAAGAAGATAAGGCAGCAGAAGCAGCCGGAACACTTTACATTTCTCTCGGCTCCTCGGAGCGTGAGGAACAGGTTTCGACACATTTAACCTGGAATGCAGACGGACAGCAGCACAGCCTGTTTGGGTTTGACCTGGATATGAGTGCAGAGGAACTGGTGCAGATGGCACAGCAGATGAAATAAATTTATAATTTACAGACTGGCACGGCGCGTTTGCAGCGCGGGGCTGTCGCATGAAGCAAAGTATATACAGGATATAGCATAAAAGACGTTCAAACGAACAATATCTTGTATCATTTTTCTTTATGCGGCAGCCCCTGTTTATGATACAGGAAACTGGCTGCGGGAAAATAGAACAGCTTATCGACTTCTGTTTCCGGCTATGCTATAATGTATCTGGCAGAAGGTTTTCATTCGTGAAAACAATCTGCCAGTAAAATTTTGCAGGCTGGTAAAAGGATGAAAGAAACAGTAGATTTTCAGAAGAAACATATATGCGCAGGCATTCTGGCCCATGTGGATGCCGGAAAGACGACCCTGTCAGAGGGCATGCTTTATACAGGCGGCAGCATCCGCAGGATGGGGCGCGTAGATAATAAAGACGCATTTTTAGATACATATGAACTGGAACGGGCAAGGGGGATTACGATTTTTTCCAAACAGGCATCCCTGGCATGGGAAGGGCTTGAAATTACGCTGTTAGATACGCCGGGGCATGTGGATTTTTCCGCAGAAATGGAACGCACGCTCCAGGTGCTGGACTATGCCATTTTAGTTATCAGCGGGGCGGACGGCGTACAGGGACATACCCAGACGCTCTGGCGGCTCTTAAAGCGGTATCATATTCCCGCTTTTCTTTTTGTAAATAAAATGGACCAGGACGGCACAGATAAGGATGCTCTGCTTTCCCAGCTGCAGGAGCGCCTGGACAGCGGGTGCGTGGATTTTTCCGTGCAGGAAGGGGAAGCATTTTATGATGCGCTTGCGATGTGCTCGGAAGCTGCCATGGAGCAGTTTCTGGAACAGGAAAAAATCGAGTGTTCCCTGATACAGGACATGATATGGAACCGGGAAGTATTTCCATGCTTTTTTGGCTCGGCGCTGAAGCTGCAGGGGGTGGACAGTCTGCTGGATGCCCTGGCAGCTTATACAAAAAACAGGCCGTACCCGCAGGAGTTTGCGGCAAAGGTTTTTAAAATTACCAGGGATGAGCAGGGAAACCGGCTGACCCATATGAAAATAACCGGCGGTTTATTAAAGGTGCGTGATACCTTATCCGGAGCAGTGCTGCGGGAAGGGGAACCGGAAAAGTGGGAAGAAAAGGCGAACCAGATACGCATCTATTCCGGCATGAAATTTGAAGCAGTCAGGGAAGCTGCTGCAGGCACGGTATGCGCGGTAACCGGGCTTTCCCATACAAAACCCGGGGAAGGGCTCGGGGCAGAGCCGGATTCTGCCCTGCCGGTTTTAGAACCGGTGCTGACCTATCAGGTTATCCTGCCGGACGGGCAGGATGCTGCGGCCATGCTGCCGAAGCTGCGCCAGCTGGAAGAAGAAGAACCGCAGCTTCATATTATATGGGACGAGCAGCTGCAGGAAATCCAGGCACAGCTGATGGGAGAAATACAGCTGGAAATCCTGACAAGCCTTATCCGGGAACGTTTCGGGGTGCTGGTGGAATTTGGAGCTGGAAATATTGTATACAAAGAAACGATTGCTGATACGGCAGAAGGCATCGGACATTTTGAGCCGCTGCGCCATTACGCGGAAGTACACCTTCTGCTGGAACCGGGAGAGCCGGGCAGCGGCATGCAGTTTGCGGCTTCCTGCAGCGAGGATGTCCTGGACCGTAACTGGCAGCGGCTGGTACTGACGCATCTGGAAGAACGGGAGCACAAGGGCGTGCTGACCGGTTCTGCCCTGACCGATATGAAAATCACGCTGGCAGCCGGGCGGGCACATTTAAAGCATACCGAAGGCGGGGATTTCCGCCAGGCGACGTACCGTGCCGTGCGCCAGGGACTGATGCAGGCACAGTCCGTGCTGCTTGAGCCATATTATGAATTCCGGCTGGAGCTGCCTTCTTCCATGGTCGGACGGGCCATGACCGATATTGAAAAGATGCACGGCCAGCCCGGGCTTCCGTCCATGGAAAACGGCATATCGGTGCTGACCGGAAGTGCCCCGGTCGTGACCATGCGGGGTTACCAGAAAGAGGTAACAGAATATACCAGAGGGCTTGGAACCCTGCAGTGTACGCTAAAGGGCTATGCGCCCTGCCATAATACCGAAGAAGTGCTGGCGCACAGAAGCTATGACCCGTTAAGCGACCTTGCAAACCCGTCTTCGTCGGTTTTCTGTGCACATGGGGCAGGATTTCTCGTGGAATGGTATGAAGTAAAGGATTACATGCATTTGGACAGCGTGCTTACGGAAAAAAAGCCAGACCATCTGCTGCTGTTCGAGGAAGCAGAAAAGCGCAAAAAACATGCTTCCGTGTGCAGCACGTCTATAGGTACCGAAGAAGTGGATAAAATCATATCTGCCACATCCGGCGCAAACAGGCGTGACAAATCCGGCCCGCGCAGAAATGGTGTCCGGCGCACGAAAAAGGTCTTTGGCACTGGCGGGGAAGACGCTAAGGAGCATGCGGGGGCACAGGCTTCACCCGAAAAGCATGCAGACAGGAGAAAGTCTGCCGCAGGCGCGCAGCGGCGGAAATATTTTCTGGTTGACGGCTACAATATTATTTTTGCATGGAAGGAACTGTCTGAGCTTGCAAAAGACAATATCGACGGTGCCAGGGGGCGGCTTTTGGATATTCTGTGCAATTACCAGGCAATGAAAAAGTGCTGCCTGATTGCTGTGTTTGATGCCTACCGTGTGGAAGGGCATCAGACCGAATACTATGATTACCATAACATCCATGTAGTGTACACCAGGGAAGCGGAAACTGCCGATGCCTATATTGAAAAATTTGCCCACGAAAACAGCAGGAAATACCATGTAACGGTGGCGACATCCGACGGGCTTGAGCAGAT
>CAJTSV010000168.1 GCA_910579075.1 uncultured Eubacterium sp. | reverse complement strand
TCCCTCTAACCGTAAACATTTGATTTACAAGGCTTCCCGCCAAAACCAAAGTCCCTTCTGGCGGACGCATTTTTCCGCAAATCCTGTTTTCTGACATCCGGAACCATATGACAAATCACATTATAATTTTGTGGAATTTATACAAAAGAACGCGGAAAAAAACGCCGGAAAACCGCTGAAAACTGCAAAATGTTACATTTTTTTTGGAAAGGTTGCAAAACAAATGAAATTGGGATAGAATATTTTCAGATAACAATAGTTACAGAACTGTTATGTTTGACAATGGAAAATCCGGCATAAAAATGGGGCCGCCACACGAAGAAAACAGATACAAGATAACGTACAAAAAAACGTTTCAAAGCAGCGATATCTTGTATTATTTTCTTAATGTGGCAGCCCCATTCTGATTTGCAAATACGGCATTTCTGTATTCCAGCAGCAGCCAGAATGCGCTCTGCCTGCCTCAGATACCCTACAGCTTTTGCAGGATTTCCAGCGCATCTTTTTCCAGCACACAGGTTCCGTGTTCTGCCAGATACGCCGCTTTATGGATGTTCGCAGAAGCGTCCTCCATAAACTCAACCGAAGCGCTGATAACCCTGCAGATTTCCTTATCCCCCAGCCCGTTTCGTTCAATCATCAGATAATAGCTGGTCAGCCCGCGCTCCTGCAAACGGAAAACACTGCTGACAACAGGTTCTTCCAGTACAATTGATTTTGCATATGTAATAATCTGGTCCATATTCCGGAATCCGAGCACGTACAGCCTTTTATCATATCCTTCCACCAGCGTGTCTGCTTCCTTCTGCTGCTGGTCATCCGGCCCGGTGTCCTCGTTCCTGCTGCCAAGATTCGAAAGACTGTCAACCGCTGACTTTAAATTTTGAAGAATATTCAGGATATTGCTGTCCGGCCGTTCCGAAAAGGTCAGCGCCAGCAGGTGCTCCGGCAGCACGGCCACCTGCACGGACAAAGGCCCGCCCTGTACTTTAAAACCGACTTCTTCTTCTGCCATGGACACGATTTTGCGTAAAAAATCTTCTGTCTTGCCGTCATTCTGTAAAAAATCGTCCATCTGCAGTCCATTTTCAATTAATTCTGTCTCTGATACAATGCAGCGCACCGTATCCATGTTAATTCTCTTAAATCTCATTCTCTCTCACCTTATTTTCAACGCATACTCTGATTTTACAGCAATGCCAAAAGCATGACAGGCATCCATTGCTGCTTTTGTCCTCGTACCTAGTATACACCACTTGTGCGCCGTTGTCTATTGGATTCTGCTGCCATACGCATAAGTCGCGAAATAAATGACCGATGCAAAAATCACAATCACAGGCCCGGTCGCCACGTTCGTAAAATAAGATACAATAAGTCCGAAAATCCCGGAAAACATGGAAAATACGACGGAAAAAAAATGGTATTCCCTGAGGTTTTCAGAAATATTCCTGCCAGAAGCTGCCGGAAGGATTAACAGTGCATTGATAATCAGAATGCCCACCCACTTTATCGAAACGGTTACAATCAGCGCCGTCAGTACGGCAAACAGGTTTTCCATCAGGCGCACGTTCCGGTTCCTGCTTTTGGCCAGCGTCCGGTGAATGCCAGCCGCCTGCAGGCTGTTATAACAGCCTGCCCAAAACAGCAGCGCCAGTGCAAAAATAACAGCCAGGTACACGATTTCCCTGCGCGTAATGCTTAGCACATCCCCGACAAGCAGGCTGGAATACTGGCTGAAGCTGCCGCCCTTTGACAGCACAGCCAGCCCGAGCGCAATGCTGAAGCTTGAGACAACCGAAATAACCGTGTCGTTTGCAGCCATTCCCGTGCTGCCCAGCTTATTTAAAATCAGCGCAAATGCAGCTGCAAACAGCATCATGGAAAGATTCGTATCACCTGCCCCAAACACAACGCCAATCGCAATGCCTGTCAGCGCGGAATGCCCGAGCGCATCGGAAAAATACGCCATTTTGCGCTCCACAATCATCGTCCCGAGCATCCCGAACAATGGCGTAATTATCAAAACCGCCACAAATGCATTGCGCATAAATCCATACTGCCACCACTCCGTAAAAAAACGGCTCATGCAGACACCCCCGTTTCTCCAAATACCCGGCCAAACTCTGCGCTGCGGTAAACTTCCCCGGGCCTTCCCTGCTTTAAAATCGTTTTATCCAGCAGAATCACCCAGTCTGCGTACCTTGCCACATAATCCAAATCATGCGAAATCAGGATAACTGCCAGGTCAAGATTGCGTTTCAGGTGGTCAATCATCCGGTAAAACAGCTCCATTTTGGTCAATGCCGGACACCGGCTCATCCAAAAGCAGCAGGTCCGGCCCGTCCATCACTGCCATAGCTAACAGCACGCGCTGCAGCTCCCCGCCGGATAAATTGCATGCCTGCTTGTCTATGAGCGATTCTGCTTCAAAAAATCCAAGGCTTTCCCTGATTTTGTCATAAAGCCGTTTTCTTTTATGCAAAAATACCGGAAAACGCGACTGAAAGCTGGCTATCAGGTCATAGACGCTGACCGGGGTATGCTTTTCAATATGGATGGCCTGCGGGACATAGCCGATTTTCATCTTGCGCACCGGCCCGTCTTCGCGGTCTTTAAATTCAATCGAGCCCGTGTGCGGCAGCTCCCCGAGCATTGTTTTGACAAGCGTGGATTTTCCAGCCCCGTTTTTGCCAATCACGGCATTCAGCGTGCCGCAGTGTATATGAAGGTTAATGTCCGTTAAAATCTCCTGAGAGCCAATCGCCACGCCAAGATGATTCACCTTGATGCAGTGAAGCCCGCACGGCTGTATGATTCTGCGCATCTTTGGATGCCTCCTTATGATTTCGTGCCCGTTTCCGTTTTTTCGCATATTCATGGATTCGCAGGATTTAAAATTGCCTGTTCCAGTTTTGCAAGATTTTCTTCCATGGCATTGAGATAGCTGTCCGCATGATAATCCCCGCGCACGCACGTATCAAGATACACCACTTTCACATCCGCTTCTTTCTGGAGTGTTTCGCACATGCGCTTTCCATACAGCTCCTCTGCCAGAATCAGCTGTACGCCGTGTTCCTGTATCAGCTTCAGCATATCCGCCACTTCCCCGGCGCTGACCTGGCGCTCCTCGTCCAAATCCATGCTTCCAGCAATGGCAAGATTTAAATCCCTTGCGGTATAGGCAAAGGCTTCATGAAAAATAACGGCCTGTTTCGTGCCGCCTGCTGCTGTCTTTTCATGCGCATGCCCTTCCTGCGGCAGTTCTTCCCGCAGGGCCTGTGCCAGCTGCTCCTGCCGCTCCTTTAATTTTTGCAGCTTTTCAAGATAAGCTGTGCTGTTTTTCTTATAAAGTTCTCCATGGCTTTTATTTTTATCGAAACGTACAAGCGCATCCGCAATGGCACGCACCTGCGTCATATAATCCTGAATGCTCATCCACGCATGTGCATTGTCTTCCAGAAGCTCCAGCGGTTCACTGGCGTATACCATCTGCAGGTCCGGGTACTGCTTTGCCACATCTGAAAGAAAATTTTCAATGCCGCCGCCATTTACGATAAATACATCGGCACCGGAAAGCTTTACCATATCCTCTGTCGTCAGCTGGTAATCATGCATGCAGCCCGTCTGCGGCCCGCTCAGGTCCTGAAGCTCCACGCCGCTGCAGCTGCCGATAATATTTTCCGCAGCAATATACATCGGATAAAACGAGGTTACCACCCGGAATGCTTCCCCGCTTTCCGCCCGTTCCTGCCTGACATATAATTCCGTCAGCCCCACGCCTGCAAGCATCAGCACAAGCAGCAGGACAGATACAAATATATATTTTTGTTTCATCATTATGCCTTTTTCCGGTACTTTTTCCGGTCTTTTTTCGGCTCCTTCGGCTGTTCCTTCACCGGCTCCACCCAGCCTGTCAGGTTATCCATTGCCTGCCAGATTTCTTCCCGGCCCTGCTTCGTTTCGGCAGAACATGGTATCAGGATATCGTTTTCTTCCATCTCCAGTCCGGCGCGGATATCTTCCATGTTTTTTGCCACCTGGCTTTTTTTCAGCTTATCCAGCTTTGTTGCAATAATAATCGGGCGGAATCCCTGATAAACAATCCAGTCATACATCGTCTTATCATTCCCGGACGGCTTATGGCGGCTGTCTACCAGTAGGAAAACAGCTTTAAGCTGCCTCGAGCGGTGCAGGTAATTTTCTATCATTCTGCCCCATTTCACGCGTTCTGATTCCGGTGCCTTTGCATATCCGTAACCCGGAAGGTCAACCAGATACATAAAATTATTGACATTATAATAATTAATCGTCTGCGTCTTTCCCGGCTGCGCCGAAGTACGCGCAAGCGCCTTACGGTTCATCAGCGCATTAATCAAAGACGATTTCCCAACATTCGATTTCCCCGCAAACGCAATTTCCGGCATTTCATTATCCGGTATCGTGCTCGTAATACCACAGACAATTTCCAGTTCTACATTTCTGATAATCATAAATACTCCTTAAAAATCAAGTAATCCCAGTAAAAAACAACTCTGGCATGCAGCTTGCAGACTGACGCACACAGCCGGATGAGAAGTACTGCCCTGGTCTGGTGAGACTGTGAAAGAATGTTAGAAGCCCTTCGTATTCTGCACACAGACAGGAGGTCGCAGCCCAACGGCGGCCTTAGCCGAAGGCGAACCAGGCGCCGGCCCGTGCGGTACCAATACAGT
>CAJTSV010000167.1:3041-4859 GCA_910579075.1 uncultured Eubacterium sp. | reverse complement strand
GTAGAGGTCGGCATTGGCGTGGCGACGATTAACGGTATCGGAAATAACAACGGCGCAGGGCGGCGAATATGTGCTGCTGCGCCTGGATAAGCGGGCGGGCGGCGGGGAGCTTGCGGCCTGTGAAATTGTCGACCTGAGGGCGGAGCTGCAGGCGGGAAACCGCTCGATTTTGAGCAGGCGCCTGCAGGAGCTTATGGAAGACCGGCTTGCCAGAAAGCAGCAGATTATGCTGTTTTTAAACCGCCGGGGCATGGCGGGATTTGTGTCCTGCCGTGCCTGCGGAAGCGTGCTGCGCTGCCCGCACTGTGACGTATCGTTAAGCCAGCACCAGAACGGGCGGCTTATCTGCCATTACTGCGGGTATGAAATACCGATGGTGAACGGGTGCCCGTCCTGCGGGTCTTCTTATATCGGCGGCTTTAAGGCCGGGACACAGAAAATACAGGAACTGACGGCAAAGCATTTTCCAAAGGCGCGCATCCTGCGCATGGATTATGACACGACACGCTCAAAGGATTCGTATGAGCAGATACTGTCTGCATTTGCCGCACAGGAAGCAGATATTTTAGTCGGGACGCAGATGATTGTTAAAGGGCATGATTTCCCGAATGTCACGCTTGTCGGAATCCTTGCGGCAGACATGTCTTTAAATGTCAGCGATTACCGGGCCGCCGAGCGCACGTTTCAGCTGACGGCACAGGCAGCCGGAAGGGCCGGGCGCGGGAGCCGGGAAGGCGTGGCCCTTATCCAGACCTACCAGCCGGACCATTTCTGCATCCAGGCGGCAAAGGCCCAGGATTACGGCATTTTTTACCAGGAAGAAATCCTTTACCGCAGGCTGATGCATTACCCGCCCGTGTGGAATATGCTCCATATCCTGGCGGCATCGAAAGACCGGCAGGAAGCGGCAGAATGCATGGATGCCGTTGCGGGCTGGATTCAGGCAGAATTAAAAAAAGCTGCGTCAGGCAGCGTCTGGGCGCATTTCCAGATGATAGGCCCTGCAGATGCCCCGGTCGCCAGGATTAAAGATGTCTGCCGGCGCGTGCTTTACATCAAGCACCCGGATTACGGCATTCTTATCAGGGTCAAGGATTTTCTGGAAAGGCGGCTGCAAAATGCACCGGAATGGAAAAAAGTTATCATTCAGTTTGACTTTAATCCGTGGAACGGTTAATATATTGTTACAGTGCGCCGCACAGCAGATGGAAACAGAACAGGAAAATATGAAGGAGGAATCATTTTAAAATGGCAATCAGACAAATCCGTATAGCGGGAGACCCGATATTAAACAAGGTATGCAAGGAAGTAAAAGAAGTAACGCCGATGATAAAGACGTTAATCGATGACATGCTGGACACGATGTATGAAGCGAACGGAGTCGGGCTTGCCGCGCCGCAGGTAGGCGTGTTAAGGAGAATCGCAGTTGTGGATATCGGGGACGGCCCGATTGTATTAATCAATCCTCAGATTATCGCAGAAGAAGGCGAGCAGACCGGGGATGAGGCCTGCCTGAGCCTTCCGGGCAAGGCCGGGGAAGTAAAGCGCCCGAATCATGTCGTTGTACGTGCGCTTGACGAAAACATGACCGAATACGAAATGGAAGCCGACGAGCTTCTGGCAAGGGCCTTCTGCCATGAAATCGAGCATCTGGACGGCCATATGTATATGGAACGCGTGATAGGCGATATTCATGACGCACAGATGGATGAGGAATAGAAAGTACAGGTGAATGGATGAAAATAATTTTTATGGGAACGCCGGATTTTGCGGCAGCCACGCTGGAAGCGCTGCTTGCAGCAGGGCATGAGGTCGTGC
>CAJTSV010000167.1:0-3031 GCA_910579075.1 uncultured Eubacterium sp. | reverse complement strand
TCACGCAGCCGGATAAGCCGGCCGGCAGGGGAAAAGCAGTCCGTTATTCTGCCGTGAAAACAGCTGCGCTGGCACACCGGATTGAAGTATACCAGCCGCGGCGCGTCCGCGAGCCGCAGTGCGTGGAATACCTGCGGGAATTTGAGCCGGATATTATGGTCGTTGCGGCGTTCGGGCAGATACTGCCAAAGGAAATCCTGGATATGCCTAAATACGGCTGTGTGAATGTCCATGCTTCCCTGCTGCCAAAGTACAGGGGAGCCGCGCCAATCCAGTGGGCCGTTATCAACGGCGAGCAGACGGCAGGCGTAACGATGATGCAGATGGACGAGGGAATCGACACCGGGGACATGCTGGAGCAGGCAGAGCTTGTGCTGGCACCGGATGAAACCGGGGGCAGCTTATTTGACAGGCTCGCGCAGGCAGGCGCGAAGCTGTGCGTGCAGACGCTTGCCCATATCGAAGACGGTACCATAACCCGTACAAAACAGGACGAATCCCAGGCCACCTATGCAGGCATGATCCACAAGGATATGGGAAAGATAGACTGGACAAAGCCGGCAGGCGAAATCGAACGGCTGGTGCGCGGCCTGGATCCATGGCCCGGTACCTTTACGAAGCTGGGCCAAAAGACGCTGAAAATCTGGAAAGCCGCAGTACTGGAAGGCGGGGACAGCAGCCAGGCGGGCACCGCTGTCATCTGTGATAAGCACCAGCTGGTTATCCAGACCGGAAAGGGACAGCTTTCGCTGAAAGAAGTCCAGCTGGAAGGCAAAAAACGGATGTCCGCCGAAGCGTTTCTGCGCGGGTGCCCGGTGCCTGCCGGTACCGTATTTGGTGATTCGCAGGCATAATAGAAAGAAACACTGTATGTACAGGAGGCACTGTGTGCATCCTTATGGAATAAGCACTGCCCGAAGCGGGCAGATAAAAAGGAGGAATGAATATGCCTTACCGGTATGGATATTATTTTGACCCCACGTATCTATTGGTGATTATTGGCGCGCTGGTATCGCTGGCGGCGTCTGCGCGTGTAAAAACCACGTTCAGCAAATATTCCGGCATGCGCAGCAGGAGCAATATGACAGGTGCCCAGGCTGCACAGCGCGTCTTAAACAGTGCGGGCATTTATGATGTCAGAATCCAGCATGTAGCCGGAAACCTGACAGACCATTACGACCCGCGAAACAAAACACTGAACCTGTCAGACAGCGTATACGGCTCTGCATCCGTGGCAGCAGTCGGCGTGGCAGCGCATGAATGCGGGCATGCCATTCAGCACCAGCAGGGATATTCGCCGTTAAATATCCGCAGCATGCTTGTCCCGGCAGCCAATTTCGGCTCGGCGGCAGCATGGCCGTTAATTATACTCGGAATGATATTTGGCGGCGCGGGAAGCGTTTTCTGCCAGATAGGCATCGTCTTTTTCTGCGCAGCCGTGCTGTTCCAGCTTGTCACGCTGCCGGTTGAATTTAATGCATCAAGCCGTGCCGTGCGCATTCTGGGCGATACAGGCATCCTGAGCGAGCAGGAGCTGCCGTATACAAAAAAAGTGTTAAAAGCTGCTGCCCTGACGTATGTTGCCGGAGCTGCCGCGGCAATCCTGCAGCTGCTGCGCCTTCTGATTTTGTTTGGCGGCAGGGACCGTGACTGAAACAGGACTGCGCGGGTTTTGGAAAGGAACAGGATAGGGGGAAGATATGGCTGAATCGGTCAATACAAGGGAACTCATACTGGATATCCTGCTGGATATCGAAAAAAACGGCCAGTACAGCCATGCTGCGGTTGGAAATGTGCTGGAAAAGTACCAGTATCTGGATAAACAGGACCGCGCGTTTATCAGCCGCATGGCCGAAGGCACGCTGGAATGCCAGATACAGCTGGATTACGTGATAGACCAGTTTTCCAGCATGCCTGTCCGCAAAATGAAGCCTGTCATCCGCTGCATTCTGCGCAGCGCCGTTTACCAGATATGCCGCATGGATGCCGTGCCGGATTCCGCAGCCTGCAACGAAGCGGTAAAGCTGGCAAAGAAACGGGGATTTTGGAATCTGGGCGGATTTGTAAACGGCGTTTTGCGAAACATCAGCCGCAGCAGGGATAACATCCGCTGGCCAGACCGGAAACAGGAGCCGCTGGCTTATTTATCCGTCCGTTATTCCATGCCGGCATGGATTATCCAGATGTGGAAGGAACAGTTTTCCATGGACTGGGAAAAGGAATCGGGCCTGGAACGCATGGAGCGGCTGCTGCAGGCGTTTTCTGCGCCCGCTCCGGTTACGATACGCACAGATACCAGCCGCTGCACGCCGCAGCAGCTGAAACAGATGCTGGAAGCAGAAGGCATCCGGGCATCCATATGCGCAGAACTTCCGTATGCTTTGCAGATTGAGGGATTTGACCGCCTGCAGCAGCTGCCGGGCTTTCAGGAAGGGCTGTTTTACATCCAGGATATCAGTTCGATGCTGGCCGCAGAAGCCGCACATCCATCCGAAGGCAGCTTTGTGGTGGATGTCTGTGCGGCACCGGGCGGCAAAGCCATACATATCGCGCAGATGCTGCATGGCACCGGGCGTGTGCTCGCAAGGGATTTGACGGAATATAAAACCGGCCTGCTGCGTGAGAATATCCGGCGCTGCCAGGCTGCCAATCTGGAAGTCCAGACATGGGATGCGAGGATATTGGACGAAACGCTGCTGGAAAAAGCCGATGCCGTTATTGCAGACCTTCCCTGCTCCGGCCTGGGCGTGCTAAGGCGCAAAAAGGATATCCGCTACCGCATGACGCCGGAAAAACTGGAAGAACTGGCTGCACTGCAAAGGGAGATTCTTTCCGTGTCCTGCCGGTATGTAAAAAAGGGCGGGTGCATGGTTTACAGTACCTGTACGGTCAGCAGAAGGGAAAATGAAGATAATGTGCAGCAGTTTTTGCGGGAGCATGCGGAATTTGAGCTCGCACAAAGCAGGCAGATACTTCCTGGCGAAGGGGGAGGGGACGGGTTTTATATTGCGCGGCTTTTGAAAAAGGGGTG
>CAJTSV010000166.1 GCA_910579075.1 uncultured Eubacterium sp. | reverse complement strand
TTTGCAGATGGAAACGGAAGTCTTTTATTCCGGGGAGGCGTTTTACCGTTCCATACAAGAGCAGTGCCTGTATGATTTTCTGCCTGCATGGGAACGTGCGGGGCTTCTAAGAAAATTGTGACAGCCCTCTTTACTGTGCTGTGGATATTTGAGGGTTTTCTCGTGAGCATTTCTGCTATTGGGCAGGGAAGCACTTGTCAATATGGCAGTATTCCATTTTTTGTATGATGTATTTATTGTCTATGGGAAGAACCCTTTCTGGCATGGACTTCCCGCAATCCGCATCTGGCAGCAGATAATCTGCCAGACCTTTATTTTCATTTCGGGATTTGTATGGCAATTGGGGATGAAAGGGAACCTGCGGCGCGGCCTGCGTTTCAATCTGTACGGCTTTATTATTTCGCTTGTTACCCTTATCATCATCCCGTCGGAAACGATATGGTTTGGGATATTGAATTTTATGGGGTGCGCATATTTCCCGGTGCTTCCATGAATGTTTCTGTATCTGTGCGGGTATTTTTTTATGAAATGTCTTTCGGCTTTTGCGGGCTGGTTTGGCTGTATTGCCTATACTGGAATCATTCAGTACACAGCTTCACCAGAACAATTTCCGGGCAGTAATTGAAACGAAATGAGCATGACCGCTTAAGGCCGGGTCAATGCCGCAGCCTGCCATTCCGGCGTGTTTTATTTAGCCTGCGCAGTTTATTATTTAGAATATTCTTCAGGCAGCATATTCATATGCGTCAGTATACATACGGACAGGTCATAAATATGGTTTGAGATTTCAGATGGCGATTCTGTCATTGGGCCGTTAATCCAGTTTTGTATAACGCTGATACTGCCGGATACCAGATACTGAAATGTGTATTCGGACATTTTCATATTATTTATGGCAAGGCTGGCCTCGCGTTTGAAAAAGTCTATGATGCTTTTGAGCATTTTTTCGGGAAAATCTCCATTTACAGTGTTGTTTAACAGGAGCTGGTAGATATCCTTATTTTCCCTGACATAGCACAGCAGATGATAGAGTGGCTCTTTGCCATAATCTAAGCCGGCCGCTTCGATTTCCTGTATACATTGTGTTCCTTTTGCAAGTGTTTCTTCTGCTAATTCTTCCAGAATATCGTATACATTTCCATAATATTTGTAAAAGGTTGAGCGGTTTAGCTCGGCTTCGGTGCAAAGTTCACTTACTGTAATCTGATAAATTGTTTTTTTATGCAGCAGTTTAATCAGGCTGTTTTTAAATAACAGTTTTGTCAGGCGTGTACGCTGGTTATCATTTTTGTTCATGCTGCGTCCCCCTTCTTTCTCTCAAATGGCATACAAGTTTGAACCCTGGTTCGCTTTTGCAACAGTTTCAAGCGGAACTGTTGGTTTCGCACCGTTTGCAGTTAATACTGATTATTGCAAAAACAACATATTGTTAGTATATTTACAGTATAGCATATAGAATACAATATGTCAAAATGAAGGAGGTTTTTGCAAATGAAGAAAATTGCTGGCTGGATTGTAGACGGGAGGGTATTTATATTTATTGTGACGATTATTCTTACAGCGGCGTCTGTTTATGGCATGTCACAGGTGAATATCAATTATGATATGTCGAAATACCTGCCGGATGATTCTGCAGTCAGGGAAGGAATGAAGCTGATGGAGCAGGAGTACGGCGAGATGGCGGCTGTCACTGTGATGTTTGAAAATTTAACGCCCAGGGAGCAGATAGACCGCAGGGAGCAGATGGAAAAAATAGAGCATGTAAAAAACGTGATTTATCTGCAGCAGGATGAGAATTATCAAAAGGGAAACTATTCCAAGTATATACTGAATATAGCCGCAGGCACATATTCGAAGGAAACGGGAGAGGTACTGAAGGAGCTTAGGAATACATACAAAGACAAAGCGCTTATAAGCGGAGTGGCTGTAGATAATGATATGATGGTTGAAACGCTTACAGAAGAAATTCCTGTGATTACTGCTGTTGCAGTGATTATCATATTTGCCATTCTTTTTCTGCTGTGCGATTCATGGGCAGAACCATTTTTGTATATGGGATGCATCGGAGCCGCGGTGCTGATGAATATGGGGTCAAATGCATGGCTGCCGTCCGTATCTTTTATGACTTTCGCAATTGGCTCACTTCTGCAGATGGGGCTATCTATGGATTATTCTATTATGCTGATGAACCGTTATGGCCAGGAGAAGGGGCAGGAGGAGAATCCGGCCGCAGCAATGAAAAAGGCCCTGGCAAATTCATTTCTTTCCATCAGCAGCAGTTCGCTGACTACGATTGCAGGGCTCCTGGTATTGTTACTGATGAGCTTTAAAATCGGGCAGGATATGGGGATTGTGCTTGCAAAGGGAGTATTTATCAGCCTTTTGTGTATTTTTATCATATTGCCGGGTCTTGTCGTGCAGTGTGACGGGCTGATGGCCAGGACACGAAAAAAATCCCTGCAGCTGAATATGAAGCCTGTTATGAAATTCGCATCAAAGATACGGTTTATTTCTGTGCCTGTGATTTTGCTGGTTACAGCAGGAGCATATATCGTGAAAGAAAATTTGGAAATCACGTATATTAAGACTCTGGAAAATCCTGCCCAGACAAAGACAGAGGAAATTTTCGGTGTGGATAATCAGTGTGTGTTTTTATATAACAGCACAGAAACACAAGAGAGCATAGAGGAATACATTGACTGGCTGGACGGATGTGAAGAAGTCAATTATGTACAGGATTACATGAATACTGCGGGTAAGGAGTTTACATATAAGGAACTTGCTGAAGAAATGCAAATACCGCAGGTGCAGGCGGAGATTATGTATCAGATGTATCAGGAGCATAAAGACCCGTCTGCGTTTGCAAAGATTACAATGTACGGCCTGATCAGTGATTTGAATGACCAGATAGCAGGCAATCCGGATTTCGAACAGTTTATGGGCAAAGAGCAGTTAAAACAGCTCACAGATGCAGAGCAGGAACTGGAAGACGGCAAAAAGGAACTTGAAAAAGCAAAAAAAGAAATAGCGGCAGGAAAACAGCAGCTGGCAGCAGCAGAAAAAGAAATCTCAGATGGTGAGCAGCAGCTGGCGGATGCAAAAAAAGAACTGGCTGATGGTGAACGGCAGGCTGCAGAAAAAGAGCAGCTGATCCGGGAAAGTGAAAATCAGATACGGGAAGAAGAAAACAAGCTGGCAGCAGCAGAACAGCAGGTAAAAGAAGGGGAACAGCAGCTGGCAGCAGCAGAAAATGAACTTGTAACAGGCGGGAAACAGGTAAAGGAAGGGGAACAGCAGCTGGCAGCAGCAGAAAGCGAGCTGGCAGATGCGGAAAAACAGGTAAATGAGGGCGTTCAGCAGCTGGAGGCTGCAAAACAGCAGCTGGCAAAGGATGGAATGACAGAGGATATGATTGCACAGGTGCTGGGAGAAAAGGAAACAGAACTCAAGGCTGCCGGACTGCAGCTGACAGAAGGAAAAAAAGAGCTGAAGCTAAAAAAGGCAGAGCTTGCAGCGGCAAAGAAGTCTGCTGCAGCAGGCCGTGAAGAACTGAATGCAAAAAAAACAGAGCTTGAAAAAGCAAAAAAAGAATTGGAAAGCGGCAGGCAGGAGCTGGAAAATGGCAAAAGACAGCTGGAAACAGGAAAGGCACAGCTTTTGGCAGCGAAGGAAAAGCTGGAGACAGGAAAAGCAGCTGCCGCTGAAGCAGAGGCAGAGCTGGAAAGCGGCAGACAGGAACTGGAAAGGGGAAAAAGAGAACTTGAGGAAGGACGCCAGGCATATAAGGATGGCCGGAGAATATATGAAAAAAAGATGGATGAGGATGAACTTTCCGAAATAATGGAGAAGGAAGTTTCTGAGGTAAGGGACTTATTAAAAATACACAGGATGCTTACACGCAATGCAGATAAAGACAAGGTGGCTCTGGGTGAATTTCTTGCATTTCTGGCGGACGATGTGCTTACAGATAAAAATTATACTGAGGCTGTGGACGAAGATTTGCGAAAAGACATTCTGGATGGAAAAACACAGCTGGAGGAAAGCTGTGAGCTTATGCAGGGGGAAGATTATAACCGCATGATTATCTCTGCAAATTTTCCGGTGGAAGGGGAAGATACATTCCGCTGTATCAATGAGTTTGTACAAAAAGCGCAAGATACTTTTGAACAGGAAACATGGCTGGCAGGCGATGCTGCAATGGGATGTGAAATGAGTGCCGGATTTACCGGCGAGTTAAATTTTGTTACATTAATGACAGTTATAGTTATATTGGCGGTCGTATTTTTCACATTCCGTTCTATTGTCAGTGCAGCAGTGCTGGTAGCGATGATACAGGCTTCTGTGTTTATTACAACAGCTGCTGTATGCCTGCAGGGATATCAGGTGAACTATATTGCGCTGATACTCGTGCAGTGTATTCTGATGGGTGCTGCGATTGATTACGGAATACTGCTGTTTGACCATTATAAAGAAATGCGCGGGCATATGGAAAAGATGGAGGCGATAGCAGAAGCAATGAACCGTTCTGTCAAGACGATTCTTACGTCATCGCTTATCTTAATTGGCACATGCCTGACGGTGAGTGTTTTAATGACGCAGGAGATTATATCTCAGACATGTCTGATACTGGCTTATGGGGCAATCTGTTCGGTAATTCTGGTTATATTTATACTGCCGGCCGTACTGCTGCTGTTAGACAGGAAAATATACAGACAATGACTTAAAAGAAGTTTCAAATGGAATGCTTAAGGGCAGAAAATCTCTGAAAGAATCGCAGAAGGCGTCTCCCCCCCAGGCTGACTCTGGAATTTTGGCCGGCTGCTTGACAAGAATATAAAACCTGTCTTTGGGAGTTGATATGTAAAATATGGTGCTAAGCCATAGGTTAGAACC
>CAJTSV010000165.1:4443-5116 GCA_910579075.1 uncultured Eubacterium sp. | reverse complement strand
TGAATAATATTCTGTTCAAATTAACTGGTGAGTTTGGGGCTTGTATTGTAGTTTTTTATATTTGCTATTTCGGGATTGTAAGTGCTATGAGCAGACGTTATATATATCCCTCGTGGAGGGGCATCTGCCGAAGGACAGGGAACGGATGGTAAAGTGGCTGGATGAGGTTATCGGCGCTTAATGCTTTGTATAAAAAATACAAAGATTACAAAGCATTAAACGGACTATCTATGAATGTTCCCAAAGGAGCAATTTATGGCTTTGCAGGGAAAAATGGTGCTGGCAAGACAACACTTGTCCGTCTGATTTGCGGCCTGCAAGAGGCTGCATCTGGCGAATACACGCTATATGGAACAAAAAGCACAGACAAGGAGATTTTAAAAGCACGCAGACGGATGGGGCGGTTGTGGAAACGCCCTCGATTTATCTTAATATGGCAGCTGAAGACAATTTGAAACAGCAGTATCGTGTTCTGGGGCTTTAGCAAAAGAAAATTGTGAAGTGATTTCCATGCAGGAACGGGATGAAAGTTTGGAAAGCTATTATGTCGGTTTGATAGGAGGGAAAGAGAATGACTAAAGTGTTATCCGCAATTTTATGCGGTTGAAAAAGGACAGAGTTTTTTGGATTGGTGTAGTTTTTATGTTTGTGGCAGCCCCCCCTTCCTTCCATG
>CAJTSV010000165.1:1636-4433 GCA_910579075.1 uncultured Eubacterium sp. | reverse complement strand
AGAGTTCTTTCATCATGCGTGTAGACATCAGGCAGGTTTCGCCGTTGGGAAAATAGATAATCCGTTTTTTGGCGTCTGCTTCTTTGATGTTATTTTTATTCACAAGAAATGACCGGTGGCAGCGCACAAAGCTTTCGTCCAGCGTCCCGGCCAGTTCTTTTATGGTGCCGTAAAATTCTATCTGGCGGTCTTTTGCATGAAGAATGACTTTATGGATATTGCTGGAGGTTTCAAAAAAGAAAATGTCGTTATAATCTACGCTGATTTTCCGCCCGCCGGCGTCAATCGTATAGACCTTATGTGTCCTGCTGGTCTGGAGCGTATAGCGTTCCATTGCATGGAACAGGCATTCCCTGATTTTTACGTTCATTTCGGCCGGGTTATCTTTTAATACAAAGTCCATGGCTTCCACACGATACTGAAAGGTCATGAAGCTTAATTCGGAATGTGCCGTTATAAATATAATAAAACCGCGCGGGTCACATAACCGGATTTGCTGTGCCAGCTGCAGTCCGTTTATGCTGCTGCTTAAGTCGATATCCAGAAAATAAATGCCGGTGTCCTGGCTGCTTGCGGCTTTTTCCAGCAGCTCGTAAGGGTCTGCGGTTTCCAAAACAAGCCGCATATCCAGTTCTTCGATTAGAACGGTATTTTGAATGATTTGCACGATAGCCTGCCGCTGTGCAGGATTATCCTCGCACACAAAGATGTTTAGCATATGATGTCACTCCTTTCTGGCAGCAAGTTCCATATGCTGCGTGAAACAGCCGCATTGCATGGTCGTTTCGAGCAGCACATTGCTGTAGGTACTGATGATTTTCTGGGCGTTGGAAAGCCCGATTCCCTGGTGTCCGGTCTTTGTGCTGCAGCCTTTCTGTTTTAACTGGTGCAGCATTATGCCGCTGTCCTGATAGCGGTTGCTTATCATAATCGATACGCCAGTCTCATGCTGGATAATATTTAAGCCTGCCTGCGGCTGTTCTGTTTCTAAGGCGGCTTCAATCGCATTATCCAAAAAGATTCCCAGTATTCGGGCCAGGTCTACCGTGTCCATCGGAAAACTGTCCACTTTGTCTGGAATGTCGATGGTGACATCGATACCGGACTCGTGGGCGTAAATCATTTTTGCAGAGAGCAGGCTTTTGATTTCCAGCATGCCGATGTTGCCAAGCTGATTCAGCTTGTAATCACCCTGATCAATCAGGTTTTTGGTTGGGAAGATTTCGTTTTTAAAAAAATTTTTTAATTCTTCCATATCGCAGTTTTCAATATAGCCGGCCATGGAAAGCAGAATGTTGACGTAATCATGCTTAAAGGAGCGCAGGCCGTTATACATGCCTTCCAGATTATGCGTATAGTCCTGTAAATCCTGCAGGGCTTTCTGCTTTGCCTCTGCCTGCATCTGTTCCATCCAGGAATGGCGCATGGCCAGAAACAGAAAAAGCATAACCAGCAGATACCCGCAAAGGTGCAGGGCATTATTATATAGGATTCTGCCAATCGAATCGTTCTGTCCTGTAATCAGGTCGTCAAACAGGTAAATGGTTATCAGAAGCAGCAGTGCAGCATCAATCAGATACCACGTCTGCTGCAGGCGTAAAATACCTTTGCCTGACAGCAGTATTTTTTTAAGCAGCCTGCCGCAAAACAGCGTCACGTAGTAAAACAGCAGAATGCGAAACAGCCAGATGCCAAAAGACAGATACGGCCGGTTTAATATAGGCTGGAAAATCAGCCGGAAAAGATTCGAAAGCAGATTATCTGCGATGATGGCGAGCACAAAGCCTATCATGCCCATACAGACATTCTGGGATGCGGTACTGCGGCTGGTAACCAGCCCGAAAATACAGGCAGCCGCCAGAATGCCGAACAGGCCATATGGAATACAGGAAAAAAGCGTTACAGGCATTCCGGCAAGCAGCAGCATCAGATAAAGCATAAGGAACGCTTTTGGGCCCATGCGCTGGGGCCACACATTGCGGATGGCAAGGGAAAGCTGAAAAAAAGACAACAGCATTTCAATGGATTTCTCCTTTCTTAGTTTCCTTCCATGATTATACTGTATGTGATTGTTTGTATCAAGCGCTGCTTTGCGAAAATGATGAATAACTGCGTGCGTTGCAGGAAAAAAATGCAGTTATATACGAAATCAGGCATTTTATGACTGTTTTGAGGGAATGGCTGTTTTTTGTGTTATACTTTTCTAAAAGAAACAGTTATTTGTTCTGGAAGGAGAGTATGAATGATGAAGCATTTTTTAAAAGGAGCTGCCGTAACAGCAGCCATGATGATTGTATTAATGGGAGTGAGCATATTCTGCAATATGCAGGGCATGGAGTTAAATACGCTGATTTTCGCCCCGGCGGCGGGGGCATGCAGCATATTCATTTACAACGCATGGATTCAAAAGGAAAATAAGGAAGAAAACAGAGAAAATTAAGGAAGAAAGCATAGAAAGGTGCCCTGGCAGCAGAAGAAATTTTACTGCCGGGGATTTTTTTGCCTGTCTGGGAGCAGCAGTTTTTGTTATTCAATAATCAGAAGCCGGATAATGTGCTGCTTTTGAGAATAAAAAAGCTATGCAATCCTTCCCCAGCTTGGGGAAGATTTCAAAAGTGGAGAAATCGAGCCGCTTTTTGCAATTCCGTGGGGACACCATAAGCTCATTATGGACAAATGCAGCGGAAATCTGCAAAAGGCATTGTTTTTTGTAAATCAAGTGATTCAAAATGGCTGGTCGCGTGCCATGCTGCTGAACTTTCTGGATACCAATCTCTTTGAGCGGCAGGGAAAAGCG
>CAJTSV010000165.1:0-1609 GCA_910579075.1 uncultured Eubacterium sp. | reverse complement strand
CAGACACTTCCTGCTGCACAAAGCGATTTGGCACAGGAAATTATAAAAGACCCGTATAAATTTGATTTAGGTTAAAAAACAGTTGATAAAGCCCTCTGATAAAGATAAAATAGCGGATAGGAGAAGCTGTGAGCTGAAACAGAAAATAACGTCAGGAATAAATTGAAATAATGGAGAGGGAAAAATTATGAATCTGTTAAAAATTGCGTTATTACAGATAGCACCCTGTGAAACGCTCGAAGAAAATCTCGAAAAAGGAGTCCGGTATTGCAGGAAAGCAAAAGAAAACGGTGCAGATATTGCACTGTTTCCGGAAATGTGGAGCAACGGGTACCGCATAAGCGGACGGCCGTTTGAGGAATGGAAAGCGGAAGCAGTATCTGTGGACAGTGAATTTGTCGGTACTTTTGGCAGGCTTGCAAAAGAACTACGCATGGCTGTCGGCATTACACTGCTGGAAAAATATAATCCGGCTCCGCGCAATACGCTTGTGCTTTTTGACCGTTTGGGTGAGCAGAAGCTGGTTTATGCGAAGGTACATACCTGTGACTTTGATGTGGAGCGGCATCTGACGCCAGGCGGGGATTTTTATGTTACAGCGCTTGATACAGCCTGCGGGGAAGTGAAAACGGGCGCGATGATATGCTATGACCGGGAATTCCCGGAAAGCGCAAGAATCCTGATGCTGAAAGGGGCAGAGCTGATTCTGGTTCCGAATGCCTGCCCGATGGAAATCAACCGCCTTTCACAGCTGCGCGCCAGGGCATACGAAAATATGATGGCAATTGCGACCTGTAATTATCCTGAAACCGTGCCGGACTGCAATGGCGGTTCCAGTGTTTTTGACGGCATGGCATACCTTCCGCATCTGCCGGATTCGCGCGATACCTGTATTTTACAGGCAGGTAAAAACGAAGGGATTTATATTGCCAGCCTTGATTTGGAGCAGCTCCGCCGTTACCGTGAAAACGAAGTATTTGGCAATGCTTACCGGCATCCGGAACAATATGGGCTTTTGACTGATACAAAAATCGAAAAGCCATTTATCAGGAAGGACTGCCGCAGGTAAAACGGCATGGCGGGCTGCTGCGGCAGCTAAAAATTTATGCAGGGCCGTCTCGGGTCACGGTAATGGACGGGCAATGTGCAGGATGGGTTAAATCTGTAGCAAGCGGCACACTGTAAACCATATAGAAGTTATCAGGGCTGGCAGATGTCAGCTCCTGCAGCTTCTGTTCTGTCATGCGGGCATCATTGGAAACATATACGACGGACACAGCACTTGTGCTGCCAGTTTCTGTATGCTTCCGCATAAAATCAGCTTTATCTGTCATGTGGTGTAAGTCTTTATACATCATCTGGAAACCAGCTGTCTATGGTTTTTATATCAATATCTACAATGTCAGAAATATCAGAGTTGGAAAAGCCCCTGGCCTTGAGCCTGGCAGCGGTTTCTTTCGATTTTTCCAGCCTTCCTTCCAGTCTTCCTTTTAATTCTCCTCTTTTTTCAGCCCTGTCCAGAACTTCACACATATTTGCAGCTTCCCCTCCTTCCATCCTGGATTCTCGGAAACGTGACGAGGTAAAATTGTCAACAGCTTGATTTATA
>CAJTSV010000164.1:4368-5148 GCA_910579075.1 uncultured Eubacterium sp. | reverse complement strand
TTTCAGATTCTGACCGCCGGCCTGGCACGTACCTGGCCAGCCGGCAGCACTATGAAAAGAGGCGTTTTATGAAATCAGATTTCCAGGCATCCAGGCCAGAAATGCTGCCTGCAGCAGGCCGCGCAAAGACAGCATCCTGCCGGATATTTTTCCTGACAGCGCTCCTGCTGCTGTCAGCTGGCGGATTCCTGCTTTTTACACTGCCGCAGCGCAGTTATTCCGAACAGGAAAACCGTTACCTGAACCGCTTTGAGGTGCCGGCTTTTTCTGCTTTCCTGGACACTTCCATGCAGAAAAATATCACAGACAGTGCCAATGACCAGTTTGCCGGGCGGGATGCCTGGATGAAGCTTGCAACAGGCCTGCAGCGTGCAGCCGGCTTTCAGGACATGGGCGGTGTCTATTTTGGCAGAAACGGTTATTATTTTGAACGCATTCTGGACAGCAGCCTGTCACAGAAGCGGTATGAAGACAATCTCCATTATCTGGAACAGTTTGCCAGAGAAAATCCTAAAACCAGAACTGCATTTTTTCCAGTCCCGCCCAAGCACAGCATCATGACGCAGGAGCTCCCGCCCAATGCCGTGTTCTTTGATGAAAACAGACTGTACAGCCTTGCAGCTTCTATGCTGCAGGAAGCTGCTCTTTTGGATATCCGCCAGGAATTCTTATCCTTTTCCGGAAACAGGCCGCTGTATTTTAAAACAGACCATCACTGGACGATGGATGCCGCTTATACAGCATATGCATTCTGGTGCCGCACGCATGGCGAAACAGACC
>CAJTSV010000164.1:0-4343 GCA_910579075.1 uncultured Eubacterium sp. | reverse complement strand
CAGCCGCTGTTTTTACGGCACTCTTTATTCAAAAGCCCCGGATTTTTCTGCACAGCCAGATTCCTTTTTCCTGCCATCGAACCTGCCGGATGCCAGGGTTTTTGTCAATTCCGAAAAAACCGTCAGCATTTATGACAGGAGCCGGCTGGAATCCAAGGATAAATATGCTGTCTATTTTGGCGGAAATTTTGGCCGGATTGATATTTATCCAGAAGAAAGCAGTCAGGCAGACAGAACGCTTCTGATAATAAAGGATTCATTTGCCAACAGCCTTGTTCCGTTTCTGTTAAGCCATTACAGCCAGATAACCATGCTGGATTTCAGGTACTGCAACCGGCCATTATCAGAACTGATGCAGGAAATACACCCAGACGAGACACTGGTATTATATGAAATCAGCAATTTTGCACAGGACAGGGACTTTTTTAAAATTTTGAAATAGAATCCATTGACAATTGGCAGGAATGAAATTATTATAATATTAACAGGATTGTTCCAGTATATTCCAGGACAATACAATCGTTAAGATGGAGGGATAAAGAAAATGCATGTAGATGAAGAACAGAGGAAAAAATTACTGACCGTTATGGCTGTAATACTGAGCCTTCCGGTTCTGGCCGTTGCCATATGGACCATACTGATTACTATTTTAGTGTCGCATGCCGATATGATGACCCTGATACTGCTTATCAGCGGCTGTGTGCTTGGCTATGCTGCATCTTTGGTTGTTGCAAAAATAATTACAGATATGGTTCATAAATTTCTTTCCAATGTCTCAGGAATTGCAGACGGTTCTCTTTCCCTGGAAAATCTGAACCTGCCAATCAATCAGAATAACAGACGGGTAAATGATATCATGCAGTCTGTCAATGAAATCGCCGTATCTTATGCAAAGGTTATTTCCTCGATTGAACATGCTACTTCTGAATTGAAAGATGTAACAGAAAGCTTTAACGGCCTGTTTCAGGAAATGACCGAATCGGAAGAATGCATGAGTGAAAGCGTCAGTTCCATATCCGAAAATATTATGTCACAGGCAGACCGCATGCAGACAATTACCAATGAGCTGGATTCCATCAGCAGTGAAATCGAACATATTTCTACAAATGTGGAAGACTTAACATCCAGCGCGCAGACCATGCAGGAATGCAACAAATCTGTTGAGACTTACATAACCGAGCTGATAAAGCTGAACGATGAAAACAGCGATTCTATCGAAAAAGTGAGGGAGCAGACAGAACTGACCAACAAATCTGCCATGAACATCCGTACAGCCACCGAAATTATTGCCAGCATTTCCAGCCAGACAAACCTGCTTGCATTAAATGCCAGTATCGAAGCAGCAAGGGCCGGGGAAGCCGGAAAAGGATTTGCAGTTGTCGCAGAAGAAATCCGCAAGCTGGCAGACCAGTCCAGGGAATCTACGGAACAGATTAACCAGAGTGTCACTGAACTCATTGACAATGCACAGTTCAGTGTAGAGGTTACGCAAAAGGTAACGAGCGCTTTTGCAGAGCAGACTGAAAAAATCAATGTGACAAGCGGGCTGTTTGATTCCCTTCGGACAGAAGTCAATCAGGTTGCATCTGCCATCAGCGGTATTGAATCTGAGGTCCGCATCCTTAACGAAAACAAATCGACTATTTTATCAGAGGTACAGGGTGTTGCCGTATTCTCCGCCCAGAATGAAGAAAATGCAAAAACAACACTTGAAAATGTATACCATTTTGAAAAAATCATTGCGGGCTGCCGCGATGCAACAGCCCATATTACTTCTGTATCAAATCATCTGATTAGTAATATCCATAAATTAGCATCAGACCATTAACAGAAATCCGCCAGACAGGATAAAAACGTCTGGCGGATTTTTTGTTTTGACAAAGGCAGTCTTGCAGCTTCCATTATTTTCTGTTATACTTTTGATGCTGGCTGCAATAGGCAGCCGGATATTTTTTCAATTAATTTCAGGTGGAAATCATGAACAATCAGATGAATCATTCCCGGATTTTCTGGGAAAAAACAGACAAGCAGGAAGCAGTCATACTCCGGGCTTTTGGCTCCTCTCCGGCTGTATGGATTCCAGGACATATCGGCCGTTATCCAGTTACCGGACTGTCAGATTACTGCTTTGCACCCGAATGCCGCCTGCCGGACACTTATCTGGACAGCCATGTAAATGCCGGTGCCGGATGGAAAGCGGCAGACTGCCTGGCTTTTGATGCATCACCGGACATGCTGGCAGAATTATGCGGCAGTTATCCGGAAACCATATATCTGCCAGATACACTGAAAACCATTGGAAGCTATGCTTTTTATAACTGCTGCAGCCTTACAGAAATTTCATTCGGACAGGCTCTGGAACAGATTGGCAGTGATGCTTTTATGAACTGCCGCCAGCTGCATAAGCTTACTGTCCGATGCCCGGTTTCTGAAAAAACCTGCCTGCAGCGTATGCTGGCACAGATTTCATGGGATGCAGAGGTTTCTTTTATCGGATTTTCTTCCGGTTTCTGCCAGAATCCTGTCCCAGAGTCTGTTATTTTTTATCCTGAATATTCCGAGCTTTATGACGAAATTACGCCTGCACATGTGTTTGGGCGTTCAATTGACGGGGAAGGATTTCGTGCCAGGCAGGCATTCCGGGATGGCATTGTGGATTTTAGCCAGTATGATAAAATTTTTCCAAAAGCAAGCGCCGAAGAATCTGCACTGACTGTATGCCGCCTGGCATTCTGCCGGCTGCAATATCCTGCCGGCTTATCAGACAGCATGCGCGGGCAGTATGAAACCTATCTTTTGCATCATGGAACCGTTCTTTGCAAATACCTGATTCAGAACCGGCAGCTGGAACAGCTTCATTTTCTCTTTCAGAAAAAACTGCTATCGCTTCCATCTGTTGCAGACTGTCTCTCACTGGCAGTACAGTCTGGCTGGAGTGAGGGCAGCACCAGCATCCTGCACTGGAAGCAATGCTATTACCCGGAAAAGAAACGCAGCCGGTATGTTTTTGATGATTTCAATTAAAGACACAAATAGAAATACGCATAGAAAAACAGAAAAGAACAGAAAGGAAACATCATGCAGCATATCAAAACGCAGGAAGAATGGGAAATTGAAATGTCCCTGAAAATCCTGGAATTTATCAAAAACGAACTGTATCTGGATATGCGTTTTTTTCATCTTGCACTTTCATCCCTGAGTCCGAAACCGGACGCATCCTTACAGGCGTTTGCGTCAGACGGAACGGTTATCCGTTATGCCCCGTTACATCTGATGCAGGTATTTCAGAAAAATTCCCGTTTTTTAAACCGTGCCTATCTGCACAGTGTCCTGCACTGTGTGTTTTCCCACTTGTGGACAGCCGGAAACCGCAGCCGCAGTCTTTGGAATATTTCCTGTGACATTGCAGCGGAATATACGATTGACCATATGGAAATTCCGTCTGTCAGGCGCATTTTAACCTGGCTGCGAAAAAAAACATATGAAACTCTGGAAGCCGAAATCCAGTATCTTTCTGCCCCGGCTATTTACCGTTTTCTTTGTAAAATGGATGCGGAGCAGATACCGCTTCTGGCAGCAGAATTTTATACCGATGACCACCGCTTCTGGCCAGAGTCAAAACAGCCGGATAAAGCAGCCGAACAGGCCAGAAACCAGTGGGAAAAAATTGCAAGGCAGACCCGCATGCAGCAGGAAATGCACCGCGAAGACCCGTCCGAAACAGAACGCCTGTTTGCAATGCAGATTAAGGCAGGCCGCAGCAGGCGCAATTACCGGGACTTTTTAAAAAAATTCACCATGCTGCGCGAAGAAATGCATTGCAGCCCCGACGAATTCGACCTGAATTTTTATACCTACGGCCTGCAGCTCTATGGAAACATGCCGCTGATAGAACCGGTAGAAACAAGGGAAATCAAAAAAATACAGGAATTTGTCATTGTCATAGATACAAGCGCTTCTACGAGCGGCGAACTGGTCAGAAATTTTCTGCGCGAAACCTTCCAGATTTTACACCAGCGTGATTACTTCTTTTCTTCCTGTAAAATCCGGATTCTGCAATGCGATGACCGCGTGCGCATGGACCAGGAAATTACGGATTTTGAACAGTCCGAAGCATTCCTTGCGCAGTATACCATTACAGGCGGGGGCGGTACCAGTTTTGTCCCTGCATTTGCTTATGTCCATGAATTATTAGAGCAGGGTGTTTTTCATCATCTGGGGGGATTACTGTATTTTACAGATGGAAAAGGAACTTATCCGAAAAAACGCCCGCCTTATCCGGCTGCATTTTTATTTTTAGGGGATTTCATCGAATCCGATGTCCCGCCGTGGGCCATGCGCCT
>CAJTSV010000163.1 GCA_910579075.1 uncultured Eubacterium sp. | reverse complement strand
TTAAAATGCATTTGCGAAGATTACTGGTCACGGAGTGAACAGTAATATCCCCGTGACCGGATGCAGCCCGCTTTCATCACGCGAATAAGTTAACTGTATGGAATCCCCGGCCTGGTACCGTATAATTCCAATCAGGCTTTTGTCAGACAAATCGATGTCAAACAAATCCCCGGAATTTTCCAGCGCCACATAATAATGGGTATTTCCTTCTATGGTTACCGGTGCGATTGCAGCGATGGTTCCGGTAACGCTTTCGAACAAGCTCTCATTTTTGACATCCGATATCCCGTTCGTAGCAAGCAGCGATACATATGCCTTTTCGCACTCCTTGACCGTATCTCCGATTGCCACCCACTGGTATTTCTGTACATTGACCATGGCGTATTTTTTTACCAGCCCGGCCCCGTCCTTTAATGCCATAAAGTACGTCGGTTCATTCGAAATATTCAGCAAAAGCGGAAACGTTGCACGGTAGCCAAGGTTCTGCACCTGCCCTTCCGCAGAGGACATGGCAGAATCTTCAATCGCGCCCTCTACTTTATAATATTTCGTTTCCATGGTACGCTGGTTCATCAGCACAAATCCGACATTGGACTGGTCGCCGCTGACGGATGTCACGCCTGTATACACCCACACATCGTCATCGAGTGCAATATAATTATATCCGTTTGTAGCTTTCAGGCAGTCCTTCTGCCCCAGCACGCTGTTAAAAAAGCCATGCTTGTAAATTCCATAATAGTTATACAGCTGCGTCAGAAGCTCTGCGGAATATACCTTGTCAATCCAGTTTGGAACGTCTTCGACCGGATAATCCGTGCATTCCCCGGTTACTGCATTGCACAGCACCACATTTCCGACTGTCTGCCCGCCGAAAAGGCCGATATTGAATTTTTTGACCGGGCATACCCAGTACGGCGTTCCTTCATCATTGATTTCAAAAAAAATCTGGTCGTCAAAAATATAAGTCGGATAACGGAATCTCAAATGGCGGTAAATATTGCGGTTAAAATATTCTGACTTGGAATATTTAATCGTTTCTTCCAGCTTGACGCATTCGGTATTCTGTGTCGCCATATCTATCCTGATATAGGCTGGAATGCCGGCTTTCTGGTTTGTCAGCCATTTGATTTCATTTGCATATACAAGCGGCGTGACGCGCACCGGCATATCCTGGTAATTAATCTGCGTATAATCGGTACCGACCTCAAACTGCGATACCATGTCTACCATGCTGCCCATTTTGCGGTTTCCCAAAAGCTCGGCAGAATCCTTATCGAGCAGCGGAATCGTATTGTAATTGGTCTGCTGGATGTCTTCTGTAAAATCCCCTTCCTGCACAGTCATCAGCTTCTGGTACTTATCTGCATTAATAACCGGCGAAGAAAGCAGGTTCCCGGCTCCAAAGATTACAAATACAAGAATAAATAAAGCTGTCCCGAGCCTGACAAGCTTCAGCTCTTTCCATACGCTCTCGATTGTTTTTACCTGCACGACATTCGTTTTGGACTGCCTGCGCATCTGTACGACTGCATACAGTATAGTGGCAAATGCAATCAGCAGCCCAAGCGTTGTCCAGAATCCTGCTGCATGGATATTAATAGCTGGAAGCGTAACATAGTAATACATGCCTGCAAACAAAAGCAGGACTGCTGCCAGTATTATTTTTTTCGTTATTTTTTTCATAGATTTCCTCTTATTCTTACTTTCCAATTTTTCTGATATTTCCAGTTTTTCTAATTATATCGGTTTTACTGATTTTTAACAGTTTTTCTGATTTTAACGTCATTTCTGAATTTTACCAGTTTTTCTGATTTTAACGATTTCCATCATTCTTTGCTCATGGTTTCTATCTGATACATAAATTCCCGTTCTATCTGTTCCTGCATCTGCACCGACCAGCAGACATTTTCTTTTGGGATAAAACCGCCTGCCATAGCCTGGTGACCGCCGCCATTGCCATACTGCTTTAAAGCAGCAGCTATCATTTTGCCGCATTCCAGCTCTTTGCGCTCGCTGCGTACAGAAAATTTGATGCCGTCCCTGCGCACCGCATAAATAACCGATACATCCACGACATTCAGCGCCAGGATAAAATCAGAAATAATGGCAATCAGGGCATCCGGGCAGTCAAACGGAATACATGCAAATCCCACTCCGTTTCTGACATGTATATTGTCAATGGCTGCGCCATATGCCTGCAAATCACGCAGTTCAAGCGTATTGCGGTACATTGTCGTTATCTTATCCTTATCTGCCTGTTTATATACATAGGCAAACATATCAATATCCAGCTGGGTCGTTCCCCGGATAAAATCCGCGGTATCTATTTTGATTCCATAAGCAAGCGCTGCTGCGACCGTCGGATTCATCGGCGTATCTGTTTTATAAAAATACTCGGCAATCAGCGAGGAGCAGGCTCCTGCCAGGCGGATATCGCTGTAGCGGTATTCACACGGAATAAACGTCGGGTGGTGGTCAATGCAGGCCGCTTCATCCCCAATCAGGTCGGTAAGATTCGCGTTATACTTCTGGGAATCCACGGTAACAATATAATCTTCCTTCTGCATATCCGTAACCTGCTCTGCCGGCAGCAGATGGATGCCGAATACAGTAAACATTTTTTTCGTGCTCAGGTTGTCGATGCTGCCATCATAGCAAATCTGTGCTTCCACGCCATGCTGTTTCAGAAAATGCTGCAAGCCAAATGCACTTGCGATTGCGTCCGGGTCCGGATAATTGTGTGTCTGGATATAATTTTTATGTCCTTTCAATAATCCGGCTAACTTTAATGGGTCCATATTTTCCCCTTTACTGCTTTTTTATTTTCTTATTTTTTCTTATTCTATCATCGCTTTCTTTTCTTTCTTTTGCCTGTCCGGTTTCCTGCACGGAATATTACAAAAACCGCCACACGGCTTTCCATGTGGCGGTCTGACTCATTTAATCCTGTACATACGGCATTAAAGCTACATGGCGCGCTCTTTTAATCGCTGCTGTAAGCGCCCTCTGATGCTTTGCACAGTTCCCTGTAATTCTTCTCGGTAAGATTTTTCCTCTCTCGGAAATATACCTTTTTAATTTATTCACGTCTTTATAATCAATCACGTTATCCTTGCCACAGAATACACATACTTTTTTCCTTCTGTGCATTGTTCTTCTGCGCGGATTGTCGCCTCTCTCAGTTCTGTTGAAAGCCATGACTATTACCTCCTGCTAAAATCCAGCCGCTGCTGGAACCTGTTAATTAAATGGCAGCTCCTCATCTATTCCATCCGGAATATTCATAAAACCGTCACCTGCTGCGCTTGGAGACGGCCTGTCCATCGGCGCAAACCCGCCTCCGGTATTTTCAGAACTTGCATTTTTGCTCTCTGCAAACTCCTGGTCTTCTACTACAACATCGGTTGTATAAACCTTCTGTCCATCCCGGTTTGTATAGCTTCCGGTCTGAATCCGTCCGGTTATGACTATTTTTAATCCTTTACGGAAATATTTCTCAGCAAATTCCGCAGAACGCCCGAATGCCACACAGCCGATAAAATCTGCTGTCTGCTGGTCCTGTCCGTTATTTCTGCTAAAGCGGCGGTCAACGGCTAATGTATATCTGGCTACCGCTGTAGACTGTTCTCCCTGGGAATAGCGGATTTCCGGGTCTCTTGTGAGCCTTCCCATAAGTATTACTTTATTCATGCTGCGTTCTCCTTTATCGGTTAAGCCTCATCTTTCCGAACGCATAAAAAACGAAGAACGTTATCCATGATGCGGACTTTCTGTTCAATCAAAGCTGGCGCAGATGCTTCGGCATCGAACTGGATAAAATAGAAAAAGCCATCCGTCATTTTTTTGATTTCATAAGCTAATTTCTTTTTGCCCCATTCTTCTACTTCAGTAATGGTACCGCCGTTACGGGTAACATACTCTTTTGCCTTTTCAACAACTGCTGCTCTCGTATCATCTTCGATTTTAGCATTCACAACGAGCGCTAATTCATACTTGTTCATGCGAATTGTACCTCCTTCTGGTCTCCGGCCTTCCCTTCTCTGGAAAAGCAAGGAATTTATTATATCACGAGTACAAATGATACCATGTTTACTCTTTATTTGCAAGTTTTTTATTTATTTTTTTTACATTTTTTTCTGCAATCCTGCGCTCCATCATGACCTGCCGGCCGCAGCCTGTGCATTTAAGCCGGAAATCGGCCCCTGTCCGCAGCACTTCCCATTCAAAGCTCCCGCACGGATGCTTTTTCTTTAATTTCAGAATATCCCCAGGTTCTATATCCATCACGAAACCCCGCTTATCTGCCCGAGCACTTCGCCGATGCTTCCCTGAATAAGCAGGTCCGCACGGGCATCCATCGGGGTTGCAGATTTATTAATGAGCACAAGCTTATTCCCGCGGTAATAATCAATCAGTCCCGCTGCCGGATATACAGCCAGCGAGGTTCCGCCCACAATCAGGACATCCGCATTGGAAATATACTGGATGGATTTTTGCATCGTGCGTGTATCAAGCCCTTCTTCATATAATACGACATCCGGCTTGATATCCCCGCCGCATTCATCACAGAGCGGAATCCCCTCATGATTTTTCATATACTGCGCATCAAACAGCTTTGCACATTTCCGGCAGTAATTGCGGTGCACGCTGCCATGCAGCTCCATCACTTCCCGGCTTCCCGCCATCTGGTGCAGGCCGTCGATATTCTGCGTTATGACCGCTTTGAGCTTTCCGGTTTTTTCTAATTCTGCCAGCTTTACATGCGCTGCATTCGGCTTTGCATCCAGGCAGAGCATTTTATCGTGGTAAAAACGGTAAAATTCCCCGGTTTTTGACATATAAAACGAATGGCTCAGTATCGTTTCCGGCGGATAGTCGTATTTCTGGTTATATAATCCGTCCACGCTGCGGAAATCCGGTATGCCGCTTTCCGTAGATACTCCTGCGCCGCCAAAAAATACAATGTTATCGGATTGCGTGATAAACTTCTGCAGTTCCCTTACTGATTCCTCTGACATAGTCTCTCCCTCTTTTTCTGCTATTGTTTTCCGGCTTTTTTATACCGGCTATGAGACAAGGCTGCCTGCCAGCACGATGGCTGCTGCCGCGCCCTGCAGAAAAAGGCCCACGAGACCGGCCGGGCGGTGGTGGTGTGCCACGTGCTGCGCTATACCCGGTTTTAC
>CAJTSV010000162.1:5165-5418 GCA_910579075.1 uncultured Eubacterium sp. | reverse complement strand
GCCTTGAATAAAGGATTTACAGAGGAAAGTTTGGATTTCTTCTAAGTTTGGATTTCCTTTTCCTTTCGCATGCGTTATAATACATTCAGAAACAAAAACAAATTTCTGGAAAGGAGATACGCATGGGCATTTATGTAAATCCAGGAAATGCTGCGTTTGAAATGTCACGTTTTTCCAGCATCTACGTGGATAAAAGCATGCTGATTACCAAATTGAATGCAGTATATAAAACAGACCGGCGGTTTGTCTGTGT
>CAJTSV010000162.1:0-5155 GCA_910579075.1 uncultured Eubacterium sp. | reverse complement strand
GGCCGCGCCGTTTTGGAAAATCCATGGCAGCCAGCATGCTGTGTGCCTATTACAGCTGTGGCTGTAATTCTGCTTCCCTGTTTTCCGGCCTGAAAGCAGAAACCGACAAATCATTTCAAAGACACCTGAACCAGCATTGTGTCATCCGTCTGGACATGCAGCAGTTTCTGGAGTCCAGGCACGACCTTGATACCTTTATCGGAAAAATAGAATCCCGGGTTACCTCAGAGCTGAAGGCCCTGTTTCCGGATTATACGGACGCATGGCCAGACATCCGGCTGAAAGAATGCCTGGGGCAGATATTTTCCCAGACAAAAAAAGGATTTGTTTTTATTATCGATGAATGGGACTGCGTATTCCGGGTTGCCAGGCAGCGGAAGGATATCCAGAAAGATTACCTGGATTTCCTGCGCGGGCTTTTCAAGGGTCAGGATTATGTGGAACTGGCCTATATGACCGGCATTCTCCCGATAAAAAAATACGGAGAGCATTCTGCCATCAATGATTTTGATGAATATTCCATGATTTCCCCAAAAAACCTGGATGAATATTTTGGATTCACAGAAACAGAAGTCCAGATGCTTTGCCGAAAGCATGGCATGGATGATTCGGAAATGGAAAACTGGTATAATGGCTACCGGCCCGGCACGCTTTCTATTTATAATCCAAAATCCGTTTCCGACGCCCTGACCTGGCAGGAATTTCAAAGCTACTGGACCGGCACTGAGACTTATGAAGCATTAAAAACCTATATTGATATGGATTTTGACGGCCTCAGGGAGGCCGTGGCCATGCTGCTGGGCGGCGGATGCCTGAAAATCAGCACCCGTAAATTTCAAAACGATATGACCACATTCAAATCAAAAGATGACGTGCTTACGCTTCTTGTACACCTTGGATATCTTACTTATGATAAAAAAGACAGCTGTGTTTTAATTCCAAACAGGGAAATTTCACAGGAATTTCTAAACGCACTGGATGAGCCTGCCTGGAACGGCCTGACACAGGCACTCAGATGTTCCGGGCAGCTTCTTCAGGACACATGGGAGCTGAACGAAAAAGCCGTTGCAGACGGCATTTCTAAAATACACAGTGAAACTGCATCCCTGCTAAAATATAACAATGAAAATTCCCTCACCTGTACAATACTCATGGCCTATTACAGTGCAAAAGCTTATTACCTGAACCCGCTTTTGGAATTTCCATCTGGAAAAGGATTTGCGGATGTGGCATACCTTCCAAAAAAGAACATTGCAAAACCTGCTTTAATCATCGAACTGAAATGGGATAAGCCGGCTAAAGATGCCATCAGACAGATAAAAGAAAAACAATATGCTTCATGGATTGAAAATTATACCGGGGATATTCTTTTCATCGGAATCAGCTATGACACAAAACATAAAAAGCATTCCTGCATCATTGAAACGCATACAAAAGCATGCGGAAATGATTTTTCAAACACGCTCTAAGCAAAACGTATACAGGATATCGCAGAAAAGAATGCTTCAGGCAGACGATATCCTGTATCATTTTCTTAATGCGGCAGCCACGGTTTTATTCTTCCCCGGAAAGCACCTTATCCAGCACATCCGCCAGCGGCTCCATCGCATTCAATGCTTCCTGATATGTATTGGTCTGCGCCCCGACTTCCACAAGCAGGGATTTTGGCAGGTAATGCAGGTTGTAGCGGTAGCCCTTGAGGTAAATAAACCGGGAAAATCCCGGGTAATATTCAGCTGCCGCCAGCTGCATCTGGAACGAAAATGCCAGGTTATCGGCCAGGTTCGGATTGTTCAGGTAACTGATGTCTCCCTGCGCCGTCGTATGGCTTAAGCCGTTAAAAAACATAATGGTTGCCGTGTCCTTCCCATTCACCTTTTCCACCAGCCTTGTGCCTTCTGCCACGCCGTCCCGGTGCAGGTCTATGATTACCTGGATGCCCGGATTTTCTTTCAGCAGCTGTTCCAGCGCCGGGGCTGCGCGCGAATAGGCATTGTCGCGGTCAGGAATATCATACTGGCCTTTATGATGCAGCACGCGGTAGCCATAGGTGCCTTCCAAAAGCTCCGTCAGATAATCCCCCAGCCCGGCCACCGATTCGGATGCGTTTTTGGAATCGGCAAAGCGTTCCTGTGAATGGGTATGGTAAATCAGAATCTGCGGCCCATCCTGGTCTTTTTTGATGCGCATGTCCTTTGCCAGCATCTGTGCCGCATTCAGCTGCCTGCTGTTTGTCGTCGTTGTGCTGTCCACACGGTAAAAATTCTGGAGCAGATAGTCAAAATCGTTTAATTTCTGTCTGGAAAATTTACGGACTTTTTCCCCGGCAGCCGCGGCAGACGGCTCAGCGCTGTCCGTCCCGCCGCTGCCCTGCACGTCCAGCTGTTCCTGCGCTGCCTGCCTGTTTTCCTGTATCAGCAGCTCCGAGGAAACAGCATCCATAAAATTGCCGCAGCTGTCTCCGGTCTCCCCCGGCACGCCCATGCTGCCCATTGCTGTCTGGATTTCTTCGTCCCGGACATATCCGTAAATCGGAAGCAGCTCATCCATATTTGCTGCAAGATATTCATAAATGCTTTTCTGGCCGGAATCCGATGCATCATAAACAAGCACCGGCATGCAGCTTAATACAGCCTGGTACCCGAGATTTTCCTGAACGGCGCTGGCTGCTGCATCCAGTATCGTATTTTTTGTAATTCCCTGCGACTGCATGATGCACAAACACGCAGCTGTAAAAATAACAAGCGGAAGCGTCCCCGTCCACCACTTTCTCCTGTATCTTTTATTCAAACGCATATCCATCCTCCCATACCGTTCCCGCAAAGCCAGCTCCATCCGGCACGGCTGGCGGCGTAATCGTCCGGATTTTTCAGACACGCTCTGGTACAAGTCCCGGCGCACTCCCTAACAGTATATGAACACAGCCGGATAATTTATGTCTATTCCTGATGACAGCCCGCCCAAACCGCCCGACACCGTTTCCTTTTATTCGGGGAAGGTATCTTTTTGCAGGGCTATATTAATCCCCTCTGAAACCGTGTAGCTCAGTCTCTTGACCGCCTCGTCCACATCCTTGGTCGTGACATACAGCGTATTCAGCTGCGGTGTCAATAGCTCATGCACCAGGTCGTATTTTTCCATCATATCCAGCTTTTCATAAGAACTGCCAATGCGACGTATCTGCTCGGCCTGGCTCATCGCTTCGAGCAGGCTGTTCATCGTATCAATTACAATAGTAGCTGCATCTACCACGGTCGGAATGCCGATGGCTATAACCGGAACACCGACGCTTTCCCGGTTTAAGGCATTTCTATGGTTGCCGACCCCGGAGCCTGGATTGATTCCGGTGTCCGTAATCTGTATCGTCCGGTTCAGCCGCCTGGTGCTGCGCGCTGCCAGCGCATCAACCGCAATAATAACATCCGGCGAGGTTTCTCTGACAATGCCGCGCACGATTTCCATCGACTCGATTCCTGTCTGCGCCATGACGCCCGGCACAATGCTGCTGACCGATTTATGACAGTGCTCCCCGATGACATACCTGCCGAATTCCTTAATAATATGCCTGGTAATGCACAGATTATCCACGACCCGCGGCCCGAGGGAATCCGGCGTGACGCAGCGGTTTCCAAGGCCGGCCACAAGCGTCGTGAAATCCTTTTTCTTTGGAAGCAGCCTCTTTAAAACCCTGGAAAGCTGCACGGATATTTCCCGGTGGTACCCTTCGTCCTCATCAATCATGTCCGGAGCTTCGAGCGTCACATAACTGCCCTTGGGCTTGCCCATGGCTTTTGCCCCGTTTTCCGTCTCTATCACCACGCTGCTGATTAAAATGTCCGGCCCTGCCTGTTCCTCGTCCAGCCGTACTCCCTTGATTTCTACGTTATCCTCCTCAAACTTCTCACGCGTCTCCAGCGCCAGATCTGTCCGTACCTGATACATTTCCCTAAACCCTCTCTAATCGTATTTATGAAACACAGCCTGTCTTTCATATCTGCACCGTACACAGCCCGCATGCCTTCCCGGCCCAAACTGCTTCGGATATTCGTTACTGTTCACTCCGTGGCCAGTAACCTTCGCAAATCCATCTGAAATTCGCTTCGCGAATGGGATTTGCTCACTCCTGAATCACTTTCTTACGGACTTTGCAGTGAATGCCCCTGGGCAGACCCTGCAAAGTCCTGTGTGAACAATAACTTTACTGTTACGCAATTTTCTATTTTTTGAAAATTCTGCTTGCAATTTTGAACAGACTGGGATATAATGTATTTGTTGCCACTGATATGGGCAAAACAATGCAGGTATCGTACATCGGTAGTACGCCAGCTTCCCAAGCTGGAAAGGTGGGTTCGACTCCCATTACCTGCTCTGACATGAAACTCAATGAAATCCCGCAAGTCCAACCACAATCCCTTGCGGGATTTCGTATGTCTAAAAATTCTTTCCATCTTCGGATATTCGGACAATCATCCGCATTTCCCGCCATCAAACCCGCAAATACCTGATTCACATGCCGCAGAAAGCATATAAAACTGCATAATAAAAAAGCCCCTGAATCCTCAAGGGCTTTTCATGAGACACGGGGGAGTCGAACCCCCGACAACTTGATTAAAAGTCAAGTGCTCTGCCAACTGAGCTAGTATCCCAGACTTGCAATATTTCTGTTCGAACTGGGCTAACCAGATTCGAACTGGTGAATGCAGGAGTCAAAGTCCTGTGCCTTACCGCTTGGCGATAGCCCATTAACTTGTCCTTCTGCGCTTTGGCTGCTGTCCGCAACGCAAAGGGTGGATACAGGGATTTGAACCCTGGGCCTCCAGAGCCACAATCTGGCGCGCTAACCAACTGCGCTATACCCACCATAGGTCATACAAAAAACTGATATTCAGTTGTCCGTATGAAACGAGCCTGAAGGGATTCGAACCCCCGACCCACGGCTTAGAAGGCCGTTGCTCTATCCAGCTGAGCTATGGACACCTGCAATTGAGTGCCTGTCATTTGACATGACAAAGCGGGTGATGGGAATCGAACCCACGTATCCAGCTTGGAAGGCTGGTGTTCTACCATTGAACTACACCCGCATGTTTTCGTAACAATCGGGGTGACAGGATTCGAACCTGCGGCTTCCTGGTCCCAAACCAGGCGCTCTAGCCAA
>CAJTSV010000161.1 GCA_910579075.1 uncultured Eubacterium sp. | reverse complement strand
TCGGCATTTCCACCTGCTGGCGGCCGTTCGCCAAACCTGCGCCCTTCTTCCAGGCTGCTGCCGGATGCTTCGGCATTTCCACCTGCTGGCGGCCGTTCGCCAAACCTGCGCCCTTCTTCCAGGCCCTGGTTTCCGTCAGGAATATTGGCTTCTGCCGCTTCCGGCGAATTGGTTTCTTCTGCTTTCCGTAACGTGGAATCAATCACGCCTTCATCTTCCAGAGGCTCCATTACCAGAGCTTCGACAGGCTCCGGTTCTTCTTCCTTTTCCAGCGGAATGCCTGCCTTGCGGAAATATTCCTCATTAATCTTTATATCTGGCTTAAAAGCTTTCCGTTTTTCCTCCTGCTGCTGTTTCTCAAGAATCTTTCTCCCTTTTCTGTCTTTCCGTTCCCGTTCTATCTCGCGGTTGCGTTCTTCAATCAGCCTCAGATACTTTTTCGTGTCCGCCAGCAGCTGAAGCTGGCTTTTCAGTTCCAGATGATTTTCACGGATAGTTTCTTCCTGCTGTTTCATATCTCTCTGGAACCTGCGGTAGAGCCTTCCGATTGTAGCATCCGCTTCTTCTATCATGCCATGAAGGTGGTTCAGCGCTTCTTCTGTATACATAACCGATGCCGCATAAATATCTTCCGCCTGATGGCTTGCGTTCTGGATAATTTTTTCCCCTTCGCGGCGGTGCTCCCGCAGCGCATGGTCCCTGCTCTGCTGTGTCAGCTCATAATCATCCATAATTTCATACACGCTTGCATTCAGACGGTCAATCAAATCAAATATAACATTTTTGCTGACAATAATCCGCTCTGCGTCATACGCCTCGCTTCTGGAAATCATGATATGTATATCCCTCAATACATTTTCAAGTCTGTCCTGTGAACTCATGCAAATTCCCCTTTTCTATTCCAGATGCCCGGCCAGATTCCGGTGCCATTTCCCGAATAGCGATATCCGGTTTCTGTTAATCCAGATACCGTATCAGGTCCTGGCCCGTTTCTACCAGCCCGAGAAATACCGGGCTTTCTCCTGCTTCTTCCAGGCACTCAGCTGCTTTATCCGCATTTTCCTCTGCGACAATAAACAGCATTCCGATTCCCATATTAAACGTCTGCCTCATCTGCTGGATATCAATATTCCCGTCATTATGCAGCATCTGATACAATGGCGGCATGTTATCTAACCTGCGCTTTACAACTGCACCGCATCTGTCGTTCAGGACAAGGCGCAGTGCACGGTCAAGCCCGCCGTGTGCGACCTGGACACAGGATTTTATTTCCACCTCGTTTGCAAGTACATGCCTGATGCATTTTTGGTACATCTTTGTCGGGCGCAAAAGCTGCTCGCCCAGCGTAGCACCAAGCATGTCATAATAGACTTCCATGGTTCCTTTTGATAAAAACAGCTGCTTTCTGGCCAGTACATAGCCATTGTTATGCAGCCCGTCTGACGGAAGCCCGATAATCACATCCCCGTCTGCAAGCCTGCCGCTGCCGATTTTTTTCGCACGGTCTGCTATCCCGACGATAAACCCGGCCAGCTCATACTGGTCAAACGCATACTTATCCGGCAGTTCCACAATTTCGCTCCCGGCAAACTGGATTTCCGCTATCCGGCACCCTTCTTCAATTCCTTCCTCAATAACCCTGATTTTATCCGCTTTCGGCCGTACACAGGATATATTTGCATAAAAGAACAGCGGCTGGGGGCCAAGCGCCGCCATATCATTGACACATGCTGCCACGCAGTCATATCCAATCTTGTCCATACGGTCCATTTCCGATGCAATAAACAGCTTTCCGCTCAGGCCGTTCGTCTTAGACACCAGCACTGGCTGGCTCATCGTCCGGAACTGTTCCAGCAGGATTTCATTTTCTAATTTTTTTAATCCGAATTTTTCCCTCAATTTCCTGCCCGCTTTCTATACATTCTATTACTAAATTATCCGCTGATTGTGTCACGCAATCCAGACTGTCATTCTGCTGTATATTATTGACAATTTTGGGCAGATAATACTCCCTCTTTCCATAAAAAATCAGTCAGACTGCAATCAGCCAGCCTGGCTGGCACTGGCAGCCTGCTTGGCGCACAGTGGCTTGTGTTTCACTGTGATTTATTGTTCCATTTTTTATATTTCTTCCAGCTCGTACTGGCTGTTTCCAAGTCCGATTTTTACCGCATGTTCAATGCAGGACTTCCATTCCGTATCAGGGTGTGTCATATGAAAATGGTCATGCCCCTTGCCGTGATGTTCATCTTCCCTGATATTATCACTCAGCACGCTGCCCTCAATTACCGGCATCCGGTTTACCGCATCCGCACATGCCACATCCAGCGCAACCGGGTCAAAGGAAGCAAACATTCCGACATCCGGAATAATCGGAATATCATTTTCTGCATGACAGTCACAGTTTGGCGACACATCGCAGACCAGCGATACATGGAAATTCGGCCTTCCCTTGCAGACTGCCAGGCTGTATTCCGCCATTTTGCAGTTCAGGCTTTTTACCGAGCTTCCCGAGCTTGGCTGGATGACATCTTTTGGACAGGCTGCCAGGCACCTGCCGCAGCCCGCACACTTATCATGGTCAATACGCGCTTTCTTATTTTCGATAACAGGCGCTCCATGCGCACAGATACGCAGGCAGCTTTCACAGCCGATACATCCATCCGGGTCTGCAACATACGGCTTCCCGTCGTTATGCATCTCCATTTTTCCCGCCCTGGAACCGCATCCCATGCCGATATTTTTCAGGGCACCGCCAAATCCTGCCATTTCATGTCCTTTAAAATGCGTCAGCGTCAGCAGAATATCCGCATCCATAACCGCGGAGCCTATTTTTGCTTCTTTTACATATTCGCCGTTTACCGGAACAAGTGTCTCATCCGTGCCTTTCAGCCCGTCCCCGATAATTACATGGCATCCTGTCGCATATGGCGTAAATCCATTCAGGTATGCGGTTTCCATATGGTCAAGCGCATTTTTCCGGCTTCCTACATATAATGTATTGCAGTCCGTTAAAAACGGCTTCCCGCCACATTCCTTCACAAGGTCTGCCATTACCTTTGCATAATTCGGCCTTAAAAAAGCCAGATTCCCATATTCTCCAAAATGTATCTTGATTGCCGCATATTTATCCGCAAAATCAATATCTTTCATGCCCGCTGTTATCATCAGCCTGCGAAGCTTCTGTAACAGGTTCTCATGGCCGCTCGCCTTGAAATTTGTAAAATAAACTTTTGATTTTTCCATAGATTCTCCTTTATATTAAAATACTGATAGTGCCGCTTATAACGACTTATTTTAACACATTTTGGGAGTTTGCAAAACCATTTATAGCGAGAAATATATAAATCTTTTGTAAATTCGTAACCATTCAGACAATCTGCCTGTCGCATAAATTTGTTCTATCCACAGACAAAAGACTAAGCATAGCAGCAATGCGGAACGATATGGAAAATACGCTTCCAGCTGATCTGGTTATTTCACATCGTTCTCCTTTTCCCTCAGCGACCTTACAAGTGCTTCCAGATGCCCGATATCTTCCTCGCTGAGCCCTGTGACATCAATTTTTTTCTTTTTATCAACACCAAGCAGATAATCGGTACTCACATGAAATACATCTGCCAGGCTTGCAAGCGTATCTGGCGTCGGCATTCTCTGGTGCGCTTCATATAAAGATATGCTTGTCTTGGATGTTCCAATATATAAAGCCAGCTGCTTCTGCGTCATTCCAGACTTTTCTCTTAACTCTTTCAAAATATTTCCAAAATATAATGTCTCCATATAGTTACACCTCACATCACTAATTTTATGATTATTTTGGATAACAATAGGTTATTTTTCATGATAAAATAATTAATAATTCATAATATTTGGAAATATCCGGAATTGTATAAAGAGTAAACAGGATTTTCTGGATGGATTTTCGAGAGTGTGTTTGAAAAATGCTTTTGGTAAATGTATTGGGATTGAATATTTATACATTCTGAAAGGCTGGCTTTCACCAGCGCAGCAGCTGACGCTTGAAAATCTAATGCAGTAAGCTTTAGAATTTTCTGAAAACCCGTCTGATAATACTGGGAATTTCGCATAGATACAGAACAGCGCTGCCGAAATCGAAAGAAATCAAACAAAATATTGTATTTATCATATAATTATCCACAATATTTTGTATCTCATTCTTTCCATACGGCATCCTGTTCCACGACTGCATACCGTTACTTTTGGTTCCTGAACTGGTGCAGCTGCTGCTGCAGATACGCAATCTCTGCGTCCTTTTCTGCCAATGCAGCGTTCTTTTTCCTTAAATCCGTATCTTTCTGTGATACCGCAGACCGCAGCTGCTCATTTTCCTTTTTCAGCTCCTCGCACATGTAAATTTCCGTGTTCCTGTCCAATACTGCCAGTGCTTCTGAATACATATAAATCAGCTCCTTTGGGTTTTTCCTGAATTCCACAATGTCACGGTAGCAAGGCAGGAATTCCGGGTATGCTCCTGCAAGGCGGACAATATCTGCCGGATTGTCTGTGCTCAAAAATTCCAGCCATGCTTCCAGTTTCGTATTTATATTGTGGCCTGCTTTGTGAAATGTGTCAAGAGATATATAGATGGTTTGAAACAGCGACCTGACCTTTGCACCGCTGTCATACGTGATTCTCTCCCGGTGGATGTATTGTGGAAAAACTTCCAGAAACGGGGACGGGCTGTCTTCCATGATAACAATCAGAATAACCGGTTTCAGGTCACGAAACGAAAAACGCTCTTTCCTCTCATCTCTCACGCGGTTATACTGGCGCATCACGAAGTCCGACAGGTAACACGATGCCCGCTCGCCTGGAAACAGATATCCTATTTTCTGGATTTCCACATTCACCATGGCCCCGCCGTCCAGTTCCACAGCGATATCCATAATGACAAAGCTTCCTGAATCCGCCATTCGCACACCTTCCAGCGGAAGCACCCTGTATACGGACACTTCCTGTTCAAGTACCGCCGAAAGAAAGCTTTCCAGACGTTCCGGATGTGCATCCGGGTTCATGACATGCTTGAAAAAGGCATCATATGTAATTTTCAAACCGCGCACTCCCTGAATAAAATCCAGAAGCTTTTCCTGTTCACGGATTGGCAATCTGTAAAATACCTGGCTGGCAGTCTTTTGCGTTTTATCTTTTCTGTGTGCCCTGCCGCGCCTTTTTAGTTTTGGCTGTTTTTTCTTCATAGGCATAATCCTCTCTTTCGTTTTTTTCAGTTTATATAAAATGCGGGTAATCCTGACATGCGCAGACAGATTTGAAAATTGCCAGATATTTTGTAACTGCTTGGCTTGACTGGATTCTGGGTTGATTATTTTACTGATTTCTTCTGAATGGATTCTGGGTTACGATTGTTTTAATTGATTTCGTCTGAACGGATTTTGGGTTATATATCTGGCTGGATTTCTTGGAATTGAATTTTGATTCATATATTTGAATACTTTTCCTAGTGCTCCATCCGGGCAGAAATCAGAGTTTAGTGCTGACTGATTCGCGTCA
>CAJTSV010000160.1:237-5938 GCA_910579075.1 uncultured Eubacterium sp. | reverse complement strand
GGTGATAAATTAATGTCACAAACAGTTGTTCTGTAAAAGCACTATTCCCGTCCCTATTTTCGTATCTAGACTATGTTTCATCATCCATTATAATTACAAGGTAAAATAAATCTTCACAACAAATACATGCTCTAAACAAAAGTATTTATTGTGAAGAAATTTATACAGACAAAACGCAGGGTTCTTCATAAAAAGAAATTTTATAGTCATGTGTAACAAACTTTAATCCATCCGCCTTTGCCTGTGCTATCATCATCCTGTCAAATGGGTCATTATGATCCTGATTATGGCAGACCAGCGTCTCCAGCGCCATTACATGCCTGTCCTCAATCGGCAGCATCCTATATCCCATTTTCCTGCATAATTCAGACAGCTTCGAGCCCCCAATCCAAATCTTATCAGGCCTTGACATATATTTAATCGCTGTCTCCCAGACCGATGCCGTGCTGTAATAAATATCATTTTTTTCATCCATGATGAATCTTCTGGCTTCGAGGGGTAATCTGGGATTATCATCCAGCGCCCACAAAATAATATGCGTATCTAGTAAAAGCTTCATTCTGCCACCCCAAACATCCGGGCAATTTCAGGATTCATTTCATCAAAATCATAGGAATCATCATATAATTTCTGCCCTTTTGCAATCCCAATCCTTTTTGAAACCACAGTTTCCCCTTTCTTAACTGTATCTGTCAGCATAAACCTGTCTATAATCTCTAATAAAAACTGCAGGTTATCCTCAGACAAATTACTGACTTTATGCACCACCTGCTCTTGTAGTGAAATCATGCAAACACCACCTCTCTTTTAAGATAAAACATCTCATCGTTTCGTTTATTATATCTCAATATCATTCTTTTCTCAATCGGTAATTTTCCTCTTGAGACAGCTACGGAAAAAAGCGAAAACCGATGGCATACTGCGAAGGCTGCACCTGCAACAGCTTCATCTCAGATATGAAACTGACGGAAGCCTGTGCCTATCCAAAAACAGTCCGGTTCTGGTAACCTATCCGCATTGGTTCTCTGATAAAAGTTTCTGAATAGCCATGTTAAAACAGGAATATACATTTTGGTTTTGCATTAAAATCATCCGAAGACGTTCCATCGTCCTTTCTGCAGCCTGCCCATTCTGTACGCCGCTTAAATTGAACAGGCCTTTTGCAAACTCAGCCTCTATTTCTGTCACATCTGAATGTGCTTTGCAAAGTTTTTCCAAACGTCTAACCGTCCTCTCCACTCCCTGTTCATCCTGTTTACTGCTCAGATTGACCAGCATTTTCGCAAAAAGAACTGCTATTTCTATCACATCCGGGTGCTCAGCCCAAAGTTTCTCCAAACACTCAGCAGTCCTCTCCACTCCCTGTCTGTCCTGGCGGATACTTAGATTAAATAGTACTTTTGCGAATTTAACTGCTATTTCTGTATTTGAATGCTCAGCGTAGAGCTTCTTCAGGCACCTTGCAATCCTTTCCGCTCCCTGTTCATCCTGTTTGCTGCTCAGATTGACCATGACTCCTGCGAATACAGCTGCTATTTCTGCATCTGGATGCTTGATATAGAGCTCCTTCAAGCACTCAGCAGTCCTTTTCACTCCCTGTGTATCCTGCCGGATGCTCAGATTGTAAAGCCCTTTTGCAAAAAGGATCTCTAGTTCTGCCATATCTGGATGCTCTGTACACAGCTTCTCCAAGCGCCTGACAGTCTGCCCTGCTCCCTGCATGTCCTGTTTATTGCTCAGATTAACCAGTGCTTTTGCAAAATGGACCACGATTTCTATCACACCTGGATGTGCAGCGCAGAGCTTCTCTAGATACACAATACTCCTTTCCGCTCCTCGTTCATCCTGCTTAATACTATGGTTGTACAGTCCTTTTGCGAACTCAGCTGCAATTTCTGTTACATTTGGGTACCTGGCACAAAGCTTCTCCAAGCGTGTGATATTCCTTTCTTCATCTTGCCCATCCTATTCACAGCTAAGATTAAACAAACCTTTTGCAAAAAGAATTACTATTTCCGTCACATCTGGGTAACCAGCACAGATCTTCTCCAAGCGTGCGATGCTTCCCTCCGCACTCAATACATCTTGTTTATTACTCAAATTGAACAGAGCTTTTGCAAGTTCAACAGCTATTTCTATCACATCCGGATTATCAGCAGAAAATTTTTCCAGACGCCCGATAGTGCTTTCCGCATATCGCCTGTCCTGTTTGTTACTCAAATTGAACAGGCCTCCTGCAAACGCAAACGCTATTTTCGAATCATCCGGGTATTTATTTGCGAATATCTCCAATAAATAAACCAGTTTTTCACATTGCACAGCACTATTACAGTAATAAGTGGCATTTAATACATGCTGCGGATAATACTTTAAGGCATTTTCAGGCAGCAGAATTCTGTCTGAATATAATCTATCCCAGCGTTCGGGATTTTCATTTAATAAATGACCAAAGTTGCAGATTAACCTATCAAAAAAAATAATCGCAGGAACTGGCTCCTTCCATATAGCAGCAACAAAATCATGGATTGTTTTTTCATTTTGTTTGAATAGCCAGCGACAAACGAAATACTCCCCAACTACATCAGGACGCAATGCCGTCAGCTTGTCCTTAAATGTCAGTCCTGTCTGATACAGGAAATCCTCAGGTGACTCAAAATCTTTAGATTTATCTTTTATAATCTTCCATATATCAGGAAAAAGTTTCTGCAGGTTTTCAACAGGTATTCCCTGGAGCGCTGTAGCTGCACATTTCAAATATATACATGCATTGTATATCTTATCCACTGTATCTTTACACATCACATTTTTGATACTAAACTTAATTCTTTTTCCTTCCCCGCCAATTACATAATTAAGCATGTCATTCCTTTTCCACTGTTCAATGTCCTTATACTCAATATATGCCACCGTCAGAAACATTGCATACAATGGACGGCACAAATATGGATCAATCATTTTCAGCTTCTGTAATAATATTTGACGGGTTTTATCTTCCAATACTCTTCCTGATTTCTTTTTGTCCCATTGCAAAATTCTTGCATAATTTTCCATAATGTCCATAAGATTCTCGTCTGATAACGGAGACAGTTTCAAAAATGACTCTCGATAACAGGCTTCCTTTAATTTCATTTCATTGCGGACGTTACTATACAATTGTTTCGTCCATGCAGAATCCTCTGGTTCCCTGTCAGCTTCCCTTGCTGCTGGCAAAAGCTGTATCGGCTTCTCACTCAATGACTCCATCCTTTTCACAATCTCCGCTGCGTGTTCCTGCACATAATCCACAACCGGACATAAAAAATCCTCTAATCCTCTGTCAGTATCTCTTTCTACTAACAGGAGCCGTATCGGCTGGCTGCGAAGCTGCTCATTTTCATTCAATGACTCCATCCATTCCCCAAGTTCTCTTGCATGTTCCTGTACATAATCCGCAATTAGCAGTGTTTTTTGTGTAAGACGTTCAGTGACCCCGTTAAGATTTTTATAATCATTTCGTTTCAGCTTGTGGACAATCCAGCCAGGCGGCAGCTGATTCTGAAATTCATATGCCAGCCGGCTTTTCCCGCAGCCACCCGGTCCTACAATTGCCCACCATTGAAATAGTCCGCCAGAAGTCCGAAGGAAGCTGTTCAGTTCACCCATCTCTTTTTTTCGTCCAGATAGCGGCACAATTCCTGCATCAGGAGAAAACTGCTCAAGAAAACTGCCTGGTTTCATTACAGCGATAGGATTGATTTTCCGGTATAAATCAGGATTGGTTTCCTCCAAAAGATGTTCCAATATTACGCGCACAGCTTCATGTCTTCCCTGTTTATATAAAATTACACGTATATTTTTTTCACCAAGTCTTCTGACTTTTTCATCTTTCTCAGACTCCTGGCATCCAATAACGGCATAATGGTTCACCCCCTGTATTATGGAATCATGAAGAATATCCATGGTGCGGTCTTTTTCAAGGCTGCATCCTAAAAAAACATAATCCTTTTACCAAAACACGCTTTTAAGTCATGAATCAGCGGTGAATCTTTTCCATAATGACGGTCATACTGTGCAGAAGTAAAAACAATATTTTCATACTCAATCAAATTTCCGATAACGGTTCCATGCATCTTAAACAAGCCGTGATGTTTAGATGAGATACTGTTTCGAAAAGACAATCGCATTCCCCATAGACTGTTTCTAAAGTTTCATCAAAATTTGTTGTCAGGACAAGACCGTGAAACAGCCATGGCAGCATGTAAACTGCTTGTTTAGAAATAATGCTCATTTTATCAGTCAGATGGTCTGATGAAAATAAATTTGCAATATCCCGTGCCAGATTTGAAGGTGTCCGTAAATCTTCTAACCGCTGGGCTGCACCCATGTAATATCCGTTTTTTATCAAATTTTCAACCTGTCTGAAATAATTCCTATTTGTAATTTTACCTGCCAACTCTATAAGTGCCTGTTTCCAAGAAGGATAAGCAAACTGTGTAAGCCCGGCACCGACAAAAGGAACTAAATTAGGCAGGTTTTCTTTAATTTCTCTATACACATATTTATTATCAGGATGGTAAGCCATAATTTCTTCAAAAGAATATGCCAAGCACATCACCACTTTCTTATTTTCACACCACTTTACTACTTGATAAATGATACCCCTGTTTCTGAATCAAAAGTTTTAATGCCTTGTTTATGGCATTTAATTTTATGTTAAACATTGTTATACCCTCTTGCTATTCACGGCTAGCCGTTTTATATGATACATCACTTTTTCCTTAATCTCATTTTCACTATAATAATCTAAAATATGTGTACCGCCATACAGATTCAAATACTGGCTGGCTAAATAATACAAATTTCTTTTACGCCCGCTGACACTAATCTTCTGTCTTTCCAGTTCAATTAGTGCAGAAATCAGGCCTCTTGTAATATTCTCATTTCCCATATAATTACTTGAAAATAGTATCAGCATTTTTGTAGAAAAGTCTTCTTCCCAGTATCTGGTTAATTCAAACGAATCCTTACGATTTTCATCATATGTTAATCTTCCTAACCACCAAAGCCGTGAAAGCGTATTGCAAAACATTGCTCTCCTGATGCCGCTCTTCGTATTATAAAAATATCTCCACAGCAAGCGTCTTTTTATTATTCTGCTTTTTCCAAAAAACTCTGCACAATTCCAGGGCCTGATTCAATTTCTGAAAATCCGGAATATCTCTGAAACAAATCTCCGACTCTGAAAACTCAACGATAACTGGTTTCTCAGAATAAGCCCTGGCATCTAATGAATTCTGGCATATTTCTCTTGCGAGGGATTTATACGGAGACCCTTTAAATGTTTCAATGCCAGCTTCACCGATTCCATTCACTTCTCCATAATTATTGCTTGGAAAATTCCATTTCATCATAACTGTATATCCCCTTGTTCATCTGCATTTTACCAAATTAAAAGAATTATATCATATTATGTCGAATAGTACTATAAAAGTTTCACAATAATTATACAGCTTCTTCTATGCACTACTATAGTTACAGCTTATAGCTTTTCGTATATTTATAAACTCAAACTTCGCACTTGAATAAGTGCCTATGCACCTTGAAAATCCAATAATAACTGGCGTAAAAATAGCATGAAACCGTCTGGTTTTGATATAATTGAGTTGTTCAGAAACAATCATATATCCGGAGGCTCATGCTATGAATAAAAGTATAACACAAG
>CAJTSV010000160.1:0-220 GCA_910579075.1 uncultured Eubacterium sp. | reverse complement strand
GATAACCAGATTTCGAAATCTATCAGAAGTTTTTTTACACGGTTTCATCTTTCTTCTGCATTGAAATCTGCTAATGCATACAAAAAGAAGGGAATTTCTGCAGCACTGATTTTCCAGTATCTGTTTCTTTTGATATTTTCAAACAGAAGCATGTATATGAACCTGTTGGTTGGAAAAGATACACCGGATTTTGCAAAGGATACCGTTTATCGTTTTATGA
>CAJTSV010000159.1 GCA_910579075.1 uncultured Eubacterium sp. | reverse complement strand
GCCGACAGCCGCACAGACCGGATGATGCTGCTGCCGGTCCGAAACGGGAGCTATGACGGGCCTGTCTTTCCGGTAACGGCGACAGGCGATACGCAGAAGCTGAAAACAGTCAGGACGTTAAAGGGAAAAATCACGGCAGAGCAGGCAGAAAATCATATGCAGCCGCTGTTTCAGGTAACGGATGAATACCGGATAAAAAACACATCCGATGAAGATAAAACCCTGCAGGTCATTTATCCGTTTACGGCCACACTGAACCGTGATATGGAAATGGACGCGGGGATTCTGGAAATCGACGGGCAGGAGCCGGGAAAAGCCGCATACAGCTTTGGGGACAGCATCGCTTCCTATGAAACCCCGGATTCGTTTTGGGAAGCGTGGACAGGCACGGAGCTGGAAGAATACCAGGAGCAGGCGCTGGAAAAGGAAGCGGACTGGAGCAGGCAGGTCAGCGTATATACTTTTTCCAATATCCGCTTAAACGAAGCTTCTGACTGGAACCAGCCGTATGTGGCTGGCATTACCGTGCCAGGTGAAAAAGCACAGGTGCTGTCTTTTGGATTTGACCATTCGTTTGAAACGGGAGACGGTGCGTCCAATTACTGCTTTTTTGAACCGGAGCAGGAGCGCGCCCGGTATCTGATTGTAACCGGGGAGCTGGCCGGAGAGCCGCAGGCAGGATTTTATGCAAATCTGGACTGTGAGGAGCCGGTTATGGAAGTCCGGTATGAGATGGAATGCCGGAAAATGTCCTATGCGAAAGCGCTGCGCCTGTGCGCGGATGCGGCGGCTTCGCAGATGGAGCAGGACTATGCGCAGGGCATATACGATGCCAGCCTGCCGGAATATATGACGGCGGACGCGGCCTATAAGGTGCTGACGATTATCGGGGATGAGGATGACTTTTATTACAGGCTGAACATGCGTTATGGCAGCAGCGAGCTGACGGAAGTATTTGACCGGATGTTTGCGGAGACAAGGATTGTTTATGCCATGGCAACGGTAACGGTTCCGGCGGGGAAGACCATACAGGTAACGGCACGCACGCAGAAACAGCAGCCGGGCGGACGATATGTAATGGAAGAAGGATATGCGGATATGCCAGAGCAGTTTAGGTATGATATTTTATCTGCCAGCCAGAGCCGCCTTCGCATGCAGAAAGAATCGTTCCGGCTGAAGCTGTCTGGCGGGTGGCAGGTTGCGGAACAGGATATGAAGCTGAAACACAAAAAGGGCAGCGTGTGGCAGGCAGGGCTGCGGCAGGACCGTTCGTATTTTACCGTGAAAAAGCAGGAGCAGTGATGCAAAAAATTTTATTGTGAAGCGGTGCTTCCTGAATTTTTTCATAAAACTGGAAAAGGTATCAAAATGGTTTCGGGTTATCATGTTTTGAATGGGAAACATTGGCAAATAAGGATTGATTTCTTTTTGGGATAGTGTTTTAATAGAAATAGCATAACATGCCTTTTGCAGAAGGCATCTGGAGAACGTATTTCGATGGAACAGGAAATTGAAGCAAGTAATTTTGCACAAGGCATGAAATAAGAAATCAGGAGGAGAAATTATGTTTGGTTTTGGGCAGATGATAAACATCTTAAAAAAGAGTCCGAAAAAAATCGTTTTTACAGAAGGAAATGACCCGCGTATTCTGGAAGCGGCTTCCCGGCTTCTGGCAAGCTATTTCCTGCATCCGATTCTGGTTGGGGATCAGGAAGAAATTTACGATGCAGCAGAAGAAAGCGGCTTTAATATCCGCGGAGCAGAAATTATTGACCCGAAGACTTATAAAGATATGGATGCCATGGTAGAAAAATTCTGTGAGCTGCGCAAGTCCAAAGGGGTGACACCGGAAGAAGCAAGAAAAACACTGTCGCAGACAAACTATTTTGGTGCAATGCTTGTAAAAATGGGGATTGCGGATGCCCTGTTAGGCGGTGCGACATATTCAACGGCAGATACGGTGCGACCGGCCCTGCAGCTGATTAAGACCAAGCCGGGCAATAGCATTGTTTCATCCTGCTTTATTCTGGTACGTCCTTCTGCAACGGGTGATAATGAAGTGCTGGCTATGGGGGACTGCGCCATCAATATCAAGCCGACCGAAGACCAGCTGGTAGAAATCGCAGCAGAAACAGCAGAATGTGCAAAAATCTTCGGCATTGACCCGCAGGTAGCATTTTTAAGCTATTCGACCTTTGGCTCCGGCGAAGGCGAAGACGTAGATAAAATGCGCAATGCAGCACAGAAGACAAAAGCAAAATACCCGGATCTTCCGGTTGAAGGGGAGCTGCAGTTTGACGCGGCCGTTTCCGTGCGCGTGGCACGCACCAAGTGTCCGGAATCCCAGATTGCAGGACATGCCAATACGTTTATTTTCCCGGATATCAGTGCTGGAAATATCGGCTACAAAATTGCACAGCGTCTCGGGCATTTCGAAGCCTACGGGCCGATTCTGCTCGGGCTGAATGCGCCGATTAATGATTTATCCAGGGGCTGTAACGCTTCGGAAGTATATTCCATGGCCATTATTACGGCAGCTTTGGCATAAGCAGCGAACGGGCCGGCTGTGACGTATGGAAAGCAGTTTCGCAACATGATTACGGCAGCTGCGGCATGGCTGGAACACCGGGTTATGGAAGAATGAAAAATTTAATATGAAATCTGCAGTGATGTGTCAGATAAGAATAACAGGGGCTGCCGCATACAGGGGATTTATACAGAATATTGTGGAAATTTTATGATTGCAGCAATGATTGAAACGATATCTGTATAAATTTTCCTTATTGCGGCAGCCCCTGAAATTTTCAAGCCGCATATTCGAAGCATGTTTAATAGCAGCTCCGTTTCGGATAGTATGATATGACCTCAGAGACATATCTCACATAGAAAGTTTTTCCATAGCCGTCAGCATCCGGCAGGAAGAAAAAGCCTTTTCCGTGGCTGCGCTTGTATATTTGGAAAAGTCCCCATATACGGCAAACCGGACATTATAATTTATAAATTTCTGCAAAATTTCTCCTGCAAGGCGGCGGTGCGTTATGAGCGGTACTGGCTGGCCAGACGTTCAAATGCCGGCAGTGATTTTTTGATACGGGACGTTGGCACGCAGTAGGAGATGCGTGCATGGCCCGGGCATCCGAAGCCGCTGCCCGGCACGATAAGAAGGTTTTGCTCTTTCGCGCGTTCTGCAAATGCCACATCGTCGTCTTCCAGTGTACGTGGAAACATGTAAAACGTTCCGTCTGGTTCGGTTACGTGATAGCCCATGTCCCGCAGGCTTTTTACAAGCAGGTTTTTGTTTGTTTCATAGACCGAAATATCCGCTGTTTCATCCACGCAGGCTGCGCATACACGCTGGAACAGGCTCGGCGCGCAGACATAGCCAAGCGAACGCCCGGCACCCGCAGCAGCGGCATAAACCAGCTCAAAATCATCCACAGACGGGGGTACGAGCAGATAGCCCATCCGTTCGCCTGGCAGTGACAGTGATTTGGACCAGGAATAGCAGATGAGCGTATTGCGGTAAATATCCGGCAGATAAGGCACTTTTCTGCCGGAAAATACGATTTCGCGGTATGGCTCATCCGCAATCAGGTAAACCGGATGCCCGTAGGAAGCGGCATGCGCGTCGAGAATATCAGCCAGTTTTTTTAATGTTTCCGCGGAGTAAACGGCACCGGAAGGATTGTTCGGGGAATTGACAATGACAGCTTTTGTCTTTGGAGTCAGTGCCTGCTCCAGTCTGGCAAAATCAATCTGGAACGAATCGGTATCAGCCGGAATGATAACCGGCTTTGCTCCGGCACCCTGTACAAATACAAGATATTCCGGGAAATACGGGGCAAAAATAAGGACTTCATCGCCAGGATTGCAAAGGCCGTGCAGGCAGCAGCATACAGCCGCCGCAGCGCCGGCAGTCAGGTAGAAATGCTCCGCCGTTAAGCCCGCATGGAAGCGGCGGTTTAGCGAATCCGCCAGCATGGCACGCACGCCGGAATCTCCCTGGGCGCTTGTATAGCCATGCAGCAGCACAGGGTCTGTTTCGGACAGGATTTTCAGGGCATGCTCTTTAACCGATGCCGGGGCCGGCACGCTTGGATTTCCAATCGAAAAATCAAATACATTTTCCGGGCCGATTTCGGCAGCTCTTTTTTTGCCGAATTCAAACAGCTCGCGGATAACAGAACGCTGTGTACCGAGAGCTGCCATTTTCTCATTTACATTTATCATGTGCTTGTGCTCCTTTGTGATTCATTTTTCTGTTTTTCTATTCATCATGTTAGAACATCGGGGCTGGGGTGTCAAATGTTTTTTGGCATTATTCTGCCGATTTACAGTCAGGTTCCCCGCCCAGCCTGCGGTATACCGTCAGCCACATCGCAGTAAAACAGGCCAGGCCGCCGATAATATTGGAAACAGGCTCTGCCAGAAACACCCCGTTTACCCCGAATCCGGCTGCTGGCAGAAGCAGGGTCAGCGGCACAACGATAACGGCCTTGCGCAGCAGCGAAAAGAAAATCGAGCGTCTGGCATAGCCGAGCGCCTGAAACGTGCACTGTCCCGAGAACTGGAAGGCCATAAAGCAGAACCCGAAAAAATATATCTGCAATGCCGCAGTGCCGGATTCTGCCATGGCTGTATTTTTCGTAAAGACCGAAAACAGCAGGTGCGGGATTTGCATAACGAGTCCCCAGGCAAGAAAGGTATATGCGGTTCCAATCAGTGCCGTAAAACGGATGCCTTCTTTGACACGGGAAAACTGCCTGGCTCCGTAATTATAGCCAAGCACCGGCTGGGAACCGCTGGTCAGTCCCATAACAGGCAGCGATAAGACTTCCCGGATAGAATGCAGCACTGTCATAATGCCGACATACAAATCCCCGCCGTATTCCTGCAGGGAAATATTGCAGACAATCTGCACCAGTGCATTGGTTGCCTGGACGATAAAGCCGGAAGTGCCAAGGGAAACAATTTCGCGCACCAGGCGGCCTTCCAGCTTCATGTTCTGTTTGCGGATGCGCAGCAGGGACTGCCGGCTGGCCAGGAAACGGATAACCCAGATGCCGGAGACCGCCTGGCTGATAACCGTTGCAAGCGCAGCGCCCTGTACGCCCATATGCAGCCCGAAAATAAAAAGAGGGTCTAAAATCAGGTTCAGCACAGCGCCGATAACGGTGGTCAGCATCCCGATGCCCGGAAATCCCTGTGCATTGATAAATCCGTTCATTCCGGTGGCAAGCATGGAGCACGGGGTGCCCAGCAGATATACTTTAAGATAGGCATCCGCGTAAACATACGAGTCATCGCCAGCCCCGAACAGGTACAAAAGGGGCTTTCGCAGCAGAAATCCAAATAGAAACAGAAATACCGAGCTGCCAAGCAGCAGGCAGAAGGTATTTCCCATGATTTTTTCCGCATGCGCGTCCTCCCTGTGCCCCCTCGCAATGGAAAATAAAGGCGTGCCGCCAGTGCCGAACAGATTTGTAAAGGCGGCGGTTATGGTAATCAGCGGAAAAGCCAGTCCCACGCCGGTCAGCGCCAGGTCTCCTGCATCCGGCAGCCGCCCGATATAAATGCGGTCAACAATATTATAAAGCAGCTGTACAAGCTGTGCCAGGGTCAGCGGCACGGCCTGGCGGATAATGTTTGCGGATATGCTTCCTTTTGAGAAATCTGCGGTCATGGGATGCCTTTCTGTGCAGGAAAATCTGTGCCATGCCTGGTACGGGAACAGGTTTACCCGAACACGTGCAAAAGCGGCAGTCATTTTAAGCTATTCTATGCGCCAGTCTGCGGCATGGAGCCTGCAGCGGCGGAAAAATATGTTTTTCCATAGGTATTATACTCCCGTCTGATGGAATCTGCAAGAACAAGGATAGGATAAGGATAAAGCCGGTGCTGTCAGGATTACTGTTCACACAGGCTGCTGCAGGGGCTGCCCCAGGGGCATTCACTGCAAAGTCCGTAAGAAAGTGATTCCGAAGTGAGCAAATCCCATTTGTGAAGC
>CAJTSV010000158.1 GCA_910579075.1 uncultured Eubacterium sp. | reverse complement strand
TCATCATCTGGCAAAATCAATCATGGATGTGTCGTGGTACGAATTAACAAGACAGTTAGGGTATAAGGCAGAATGGAATGGGAGACAGTACATAAAAATAGATACATTCTATGCAGGCAGCCAGATATGCTCAGCCTGTGGGTATCAGAATACAGACATAAAAGATTTATCCGTAAGGGAATGGATATGCCCAAAGTGCAGAGCGGAACATGATAGAGACATCAATGCTGCAAAGAATATATTGGCGGAAGGATTACGGCAGATAGCATAGGATAATAAAATAGGGATGGTGCAGCCCGAATTTACGCCTGTGGAGATAGTAGGTTACGAGGTCGATGAAGCAGGAAGCCCATTGGCTTTAGACAATGGGTAGTTCACTGAAATGGTGAAATACGGAATCAAATACAGGCAGTACTGTCATGAAATGAAGGAACAGATATTGACGGGAAAGGAGCTGCTCTCATGCTTTTAGAGAAGCTGAAAGAACAGGGCAATTTTACAAACCACGAAAAAGAAGCAGCCAGGTATATCCTGGAGCATCCTGACAGTGTTCCGGGCATGTCGAGCGGGGAGCTGGCGAGAGCTTCGTTTACAAGCAAGGCCACGGTGGTGCGGCTGTGCCAGAAACTCGGCCTTGCGGGCTGCCGGGAATTCAGGCTCAGGCTGGTGGAAGAAATCAGCCACAAGAACCGGCTTTCCAAAATGCTGGAAGGAGAACCCATTACCGGCAAAAGCTCTTATACGGATATAATCCATACGCTTCCCGTGCTGTATGATAAGGCAGTGACCAATACGCGGCTGGCGCTTGATAAAAATGCCATGAACCGGATTAATAACAGAATCCAGAGGGCAGAGTGCATCGACATTTACGGCACGGGCATCAGCTATATTCTGGCGCAGTCTGCGGTATTTAAATTTGCGACCCTCGGAATGGAATGCTCGGCTTATGAGAGCATCAACGGGCACTATCTGGCGGCGCGCAGGAACAAGAAAACCGTAGCTTTTTTAATCAGTTTTACGGGGGCGAACCGCACGGTCATCCGGATGGCGCAGTACCTTCGCAAAGCCACGGATAATTATGTTGTCGGGCTCATGGGGCCGCATAATCAGGTTATCCGCAAATGGTGCCATGAAATTGTGGAAATCCCGAACCGGGATTCGCTGCTGAGCCTGGATGTGATAACTTCTTTTTCTGCTGCGACTTATGTACTGGATATTTTCTTTTCCCTGCTGCTTGCAAAACGCTATGAGGAGCATGCACAGTCTTCCCTGGAAATGCTGGAGCATGCAGAGCTGCTGCTGGATAAACCAGGACAGAAGGATATGTTTTGAACAAATCATAGATTGCGTATTAGGAAGCATGAATGGTTATGGTTTATGGATATTTATGATTGAGGAGAAAAAATGCTGAAAAAATATTATGTGGAAACGGCAGACCCGTTCATTCATATGCCAGATGGTTCTATGGAAATGCTGACAGAAAAAAGGATTCTGGAAAAAAAACGGGAGAATTCCTGTGAATGCGGCCTGCCAGATTATCTGCAGCATGACCTTGATGCATACAAGAAGGGCCTGGAAACGAAATCAGACCTTCTGGACTGCCTTTGGGGAGAATTATATGGCAGTATCAATATAGCGGAAATCAGCGAGGGTGTCATAACACCGGAACATGCGGATTATCTTCGGCAGAAATATCTGTGGAAAGGGAGAAATGCATGAATGGAATTGATTTTACGAACTGCAGGCGGATAGCTGGAAAAGCATATAACGGTGCAAATGGGAAAAAGATTGCCGTGGAATATGGAGGACAGCAGTATATGCTGAAATTTCCTCCGTCAGGGGAATCAAAACCTACAGAGCTTTCTTATACAAACAGTTGTTTTTCGGAGCATATTGCCTGTAGAATTTTTCAGATGCTGGGTGTTACGGCTCAGGAAACAATGCTTGGCACTTTTGATGTAGCTGGAAAATTAAAAATAGTCTGTGCCTGCCGTGATTTCACTGCAGGCGGGAAGCAGCTGTTTGATTTTTGTTCCATCAAAAATACCATTCTTGATTCTGACAGTAATGGAAGCGGAACAGAACTTTCTGATATTCTTGAAACAATAGAAAAACAGCAGTTTACAGAGCCAGGACGTGTGATGGAGCTTTTTTGGGAGATGTTTGTCATAGATGCGCTGCTTGGCAATTTTGACCGGCATAACGGCAATTGGGGATTTCTTTACGACCCAGCTGCAAAGATTACGGAACCTGCTCCTGTTTATGACTGCGGAAGCTGTCTGCTGCCACAGGCAGATGAGAGAATTATGCGAAATGTTCTGGAAAATGAGAGTGCACTGAATGCAAGGGTATTCCAGTTTCCAACATCTGCCGTGAAACTGAATGGCAGGAAAATTAATTATTATGATTTCCTGATGAAAGCGGAAAATGCAGGCTGCAATGCTGCAGTTAAGCGGATTTATGGCAGACTGGATGTAGAAAGAATCAAGAATATGATAAACAAAACTCCTTATATCAGCAGCTTGCAGAAGGAATTTTATATTCGATACATAAGTGCAAGGGCATCCCTGATTCTTGCACCTGCCTATGAAATGATTCTTGCAGGCGGACAGAACCAGCTGTAATGCTCCATTTTTCTGATAATGCCTGGAAAGGAGTCCGTGCATGCTTTTAGAGAAGCTGAAAGAACAGGACAATTTTACAAACCACGAAAAAGAAGCAGCCGGGTATATCCTGGACATGCAAAGCTGCTGGATAAATCCAGACAGAAGGATATGTTTTGAACCCCTGTTACAATGACAGGGGTTCTTTTTTTGCGTATTTTGAAACAATGAACCGATTGCGGTTTCATCCATTGCCCGCCAGAAAATGCTGTGCTATATTCAGCTTAACAAAAAAAGCCGGGTGTCCGGCGGACGGGGAGGAAATCACAATGGGAAAATACCATGCGCTGGCAGTGGAGATTGTGAAAAATGTCGGCGGAAAAGAAAACATTCTGGGACTGGTACACTGTATTACCAGGCTGCGTTTTACCCTGAAGGATGAGGGAAAAGCAAAGGACGATGTTTTAAAGGCCATGGAAGGCGTTGTGACCGTGATGAAAAGCGGCGGCCAGTACCAGGTCGTAATCGGCAATCATGTGCCGGAAGTATTTGAAGATGTCATAGCACTGACGGATTTACAGGAAGGAGAAAGCGTACAGGAGGAGAAAAAGCCCGGAAAGCTGCTGGACCGGGCCGTTGATATCATATCGGGCATATTTCAGCCGATTCTTGGCATTATGGCGGCCTGCGGCATGCTGAAGGGGATAAATACACTGCTTGTCACAATGGGCCTTTACAGTGCGGAATGCGGCGGCTCCCTGATTATCAGTGCTGCGGGGGATGCCCTGTTTACTTTTCTGCCGCTGTTTCTTGGCTATACGGCAGCAAAGAAATTCGGCTTAAAGCCGATGCTGGGCCTTGCTATCGGGGCGGCCATGTGTTATCCGGGCATTCAGGCGGGAACGCTGTCTGCGGGAATGGAGCCTATGTACAGCCTTCTGGAAGGAACGATGTTTGCTTCGCCGGTTTACATAGACTTTTTCGGCATTCCGGTTATTTCCGTCGATTATACGGGAACGGTGATTCCGGTTATTCTGGCTGTATGGTTTGCATCCAGATGCGAGAAATTTTTTAATAAGCTGATTCCGGACCTGGTAAAGTTTTTCTTTGTACCGATGCTGACCCTGCTGGTGACGCTGCCTGTGTCTGTCATTTTCTTAGGGCCGGCAGCAACCTTTGGTTCTGCGCTGATTTCAGAGTTTACACTGGCTATCCGCAGCTTCAGCCCGCTGCTTGCAGGCGGAATCGTGGGACTGACCTGGCAGATTCTTGTTATTTTCGGCATGCACTGGGGATTTATCCCGGTTTATATCAACAATATCATGACTCTTGGCTATGACAATGTGATGATGCCGTTTTTTGCATGTACGTTTGCAACGTCTGCAGTTGTGATGGCGATTTTCTTTAAGACAAAGGATAAAGCGCTGCGTGAAATGGCCATTCCGAATTTTATTTCCGGTATTTTCGGTGTGACAGAGCCGGCGATTTACGGCATGCTGCTGCCGCTGAAAAAGCCGTTTATCATCAGCTGTATTGCCGGCGGCATTGGCGGAGCCTTTTATGGACATTTTAATTTCCGCAAATTCATTCCGGGCGGCATGGGAATCTTTGAGCTGCCAAATATGATGAACCCGGACGGGTCTTCGGGAAATATGATTGTTGCGTTTGCAGGAATTGCCATTTCGATGGCGGCAGGCTTTGTGCTGACCATGCTGTTTTATAAAGACAAAACGGCAGCAGTGCCGCAGCAGGCGTCTGATGAAGCGCCGGAAAAGACAGGTACTGCGTCAAAGGAGACGGCAGCGGCATCTGGCACAGCGCCGGCGGACGCAAAAGCGCAGCTTGTGCTGGCAAGCCCTTTGAAAGGAACGGTAATTCAGCTTTCGGATGTGAAAGACGAGGCATTTTCTTCCGGCGCGCTTGGAAAAGGCGCTGCCATTGAACCGGAAGAAGGCGTGCTCTATGCACCGGCAGACGGCACGATTTCCGCCCTGTTCCCGACGGGCCATGCGATTGGCCTTACAACAGAAAGCGGGCTGGAGCTTTTGATGCATGTCGGAATGGACACGGTACAGCTGGACGGGAAAGGCTTCCGGGCGTTTGTGGAAGCAGGCGAAACTGTCAAAACGGGACAGAAGCTTTTGGAATTTGACATGAAACTTATCAGAGACGCCGGGTATTCCCTGGTAACGCCTGTACTGGTGACCAATTCGGACGATTTTGAACAGGTGGAGACAGCAGGGGCAGATACGGTGCAGGCAGGAGACGTTCTGCTGCGTGTGAGGTGAGGAAAGGAGACAGTCAATGCGAAAGGATTTTTTATGGGGCGGCGCTGTGGCGGCAAACCAGTGTGAAGGCGGCTGGCAGGAAGGCGGGCGGGGAATGGCGCTTGTGGATGTGATTCCTTACGGGCCGCACCGGATGCCTGTCATGCAGGGGCGCATGGATTACCGGAGCCTCCCAGAAGACTGCGTTTATCCGGGCAGGGAAGCAATAGACCTTTACGGGCACTATCAAAAAGACATTGCCCTTTTTGCAGAAATGGGATTTCGCTGCTTCCGGTTTTCTTTTTCCTGGTCGAGGATTTTTCCGACTGGCGAGGAAACAAAACCGAACCAGGAAGGACTGCGGTTTTATGAATCTTTCATCGATGAGCTGCGTTCGCATGGCATCGAGCCGGTGGTGACCCTCTGCCATTTTGATATTCCGCTGAACCTGGTGGACAAATACGGCTCCTGGCGCAGCCGTAAAGTGATTGATTTTTACCTGAATTACTGTGAATCGGTGTTTCGTTATTTTAAGGATAAGGTGCGTTACTGGATTACCTTTAATGAAATCAATATGCTGATGCACCTGCCGTTTATGGGTGCCGGAATCTGTTTCCGCGAAGGGGAAAATGAGACAGCGGTCAAATACCAGGCGGCGCACAATGAGCTGGTGGCTTCTGCTTATGCCGTGAAGCTGGCCCATGAGATTAACCCGCAGTTCCAGGCTGGCTGCATGCTGGCTGCGGGAAGCGTATACCCGTACAGCTGCCATCCGCAGGATGTATGGGAGAGCATGAAAAAAGACCGGGAAACCTATTTCTTTATCGACGTGCAGGCCAGGGGGGAGTACCCATATGCACTAACTTTATAAAAAGCAAAGAAGCTGCTGTCGGGTATGTTTTCGTTTTTCAATAAAAGCTATCTTCACCAGTTCCAGAATGTCAAGGCTCATCGTTTGTATATTCGGTAATATCATCATAAAAATAATAAAGGATACCAGCTTCGTCTCCCTCCATATACTCCGGTTCGCTTCGGATGTTCCAAGAGGGGGAAAAATCAATATCCCCAAGATATTTTTCAGTCAGAAGCGACAGCAGGATTTTCCCATTTATCCATGTTTCTCCTGCTTCTTTTGTTTTCGTTGGTATACTGCCTAATCCAAGCAGCGACTTTAGCCTTTTAAATACAAGTTCTACCTG
>CAJTSV010000157.1 GCA_910579075.1 uncultured Eubacterium sp. | reverse complement strand
ATATATCTGGTATACGACACTGCTTTTCCACCACTTTTCATTCACCATTTTTTTCTGACCTCACTTCTTGTTTTTCTTCGGTGATTACAGTATACTGGAAGGGAGCCTTGATTGCTTGCATAATTTTACCAGATAATAACACAAATTTACGATTTGGGAGTTGATACCCATGTCACGAGCTTATCATGAAGATAAAATCCACGGTACTTCTGTTTTTCCTTTACAGGTATATTCTCACCATGACAAAGACGGATTTTATTTTGTATCACAGCACTGGCACGAAGAACTGGAATGGGTATATGCGGAGTATGGAATTTTGAATTTAACCATTCATGGAAAATCCTTTGTTTTAAATCCTGGTGAATTCTGTTTCATCAATTCCGGAGAGCTGCATGAAATCAAATCCGCCGGGGAATCCCTGCACCATGCCGTTGTCTTTAACCCAGGCTTTTTAGATTTTTCGCTGTATGACGCCTGCCAGCATAATTTCATCCGTCCAGTTACAAATGGGACCTTGCTGTTCCCGGCCTTCTGCTCTGTATTTTCACCAGAAGACCATAAACAGATTCTGTTCCATATGAAGGAGATTATAAAACTTTATCATACACTGCCTATATGTGCCCTTCTCAGCATTAAGCTTCACATATTGCATATGATTGAATTATTATTTCAGGCAGATTATTTTTATGAGAATACGTTATCATCAAAAAGAAAGGACTCATTAAGCAGACTAAAACAAGTGATCGAATATATTCATATCAATTATGCAGAATCCATATCTTTGCAGACGTTGTCTGAAATATGCTTTATGAGTCCCAATTATTTCTGCCACTACTTTAAACAGGAGATTGGAAAGACACCGGTCAGCTTTATCAACGAATACAGAATAGAAAAAGCCTGTGAAATGCTGTCTGAATCAGAACTGCCAGTTTTTGAAATTGCGCTTTCTGTTGGATTTGACAATTTCAGCTACTTCATACGAAAATTTCGGGAATATAAAGGTGTTTCGCCGAAAAAATACCGTTTACTCTGCTTGAAATAATATCATCTCCCTTCACCCGATTTCAAATATCCTGCCACCGCATCCAGCAGCTCATTCTCCAATGCCGGGGAGTTCAAATTTTCTTTCATTTATATCCTTCTCTATCACTTCATTCTGAAGCCCGGCAAACGCTTCCTGTATTATTGTATCAAAAAACGTGCTGTTTGTACCAGAAGGCTGTTTTTGTTACCTGAATCAGGTAAAATAAAAGCAGACTGCTGAATGGCAGATGAACAAACAAGGAGGGAACATCAATGAGTATCAGACGGTTAAAAATGGAAGCTGCATTGCTTTTAGCTTTCATCATGTCATGCAGCACAGCCATGGCTCCGTGCGTGCCTGTACTGGAAGCATCGGCGGCTGCACAAAAACAGGTAAAGCTAAACGTCAGGTCAAAAACCTTAAAAGTCGGGCAAAAGGGCTATAAGCTCAAGCTGGTGAATAATCAGCAGGGGTGGAAAATCAAAAAAGTGACGACGACGAATGCTGCGGTATGCAAGCCATACGGCAAGAAAAAGACGTATGTGCTTTTGAAAGGCAAAGGGAAAGGTTCTGCAGTAATTCGGGTAAAGGTTACACGCACAGTCCTGAAAAATGGAAAGAAAACAACAAAAAGCAAACAGCTGTCATGCAGGGTGCACGTGAAGGCGGCCGCAGCAAAAGCTCCGGACACGGAACAGGCGCAGAAAGAAGATGTGACAGTGTCCAGCCAGAAGCAGCTTGAGGCGGCGCTGAAAAATACGGCTGTAAAGACGCTTCGTTTCCAGACGGAAGCGGAGGGTGCATTTACAATTCCGAAAGCGGACTATCCGGGGATTGATCTGATTGTAGATGCACCGAATGCGGATATGGAAAATAATGGAACTTTTAAGTCCATTTCTGTGCAGGCAATCAAGGACAGCACGTGGCTGGAAAACGCAGCCGGCAATTTTCTGAACATATTTGCAAAGACCGCACGCATTGTTGTATCGCAAGGTGCCAGTGTCAGCGGCATTGCATTTGCGCAGACGGGCGCAAAAGTGGCGCTGGAAGTGAACGGAACCGTAAACGGAGTTTCATTCCAGTCGCCGGACACCGATGCGAAGGTATCTGTTTCGCAGGGAAGTTCCCTGGGAAATGTATCGGTTGAGGAAGCAGCGCAGCGTACGAAACTGGACATCGATGTCAGCGGCAGCGTTGGAGATGTAAAGCTTGCCGCGCCGCAGTCCGATATGAACATGGCGGTTGCAGACGGAGGGACGGTCAGCAATGTATCTTTGGATGCAGCGGCAGAAAGTGCCAAAGCAGATATGGATGTCAAAGGCACAGTATCGGACGTATCTTTGGATGCCCCGAAAGCGGATGTAAAAATAGCGGTGGATGAGACCGGAAAAGTAAATGGCGTCACTGTTTCCAAAGAGATGAATATCGCGTTATCCGGCTCCACAAAGACGGCAATCGCGCTTAAGGTATCTGCATCTGCAACGATTACTACATCTGCGAATGTGGCCTTAGATAGCAGCGCGGGCCTGAAACTGGTATTGGAAAAAGGCTCGGAAGGCAGCTCGATTAAAGTTTCCGGCAATACTGCCGCGGTCAGCCTGAACGTACAAAACAGGACAGAAATCAATATAACTGTTCACACATCAGCCGGGAATATTACGGTCATAAAAAACAGCAGCCGTGACATCACAGTCAGCGCCCCGTCTGCGTCCGGCAGCTCTGCATCTGGCGGCTCATCATCCGGCGGCTCGTCATCCGGTGGCTCATCATCCGGCGGCTCGTCATCCGGCGGCTCGTCATCCGGTGGCTCGTCATCCGGAGACTCATCATCTGGCGGCTCATCATCTGGCGGCTCATCATCTGAAGATTCAGAATCAGAGGATAACAAAACAGATGCAAAGCCAAAAGGAATCACGATAGACCGTACATATTTCACAATGAAAAAAGGTGAGGAACAAGAGATATACCTTTCTGTAGACCCAAAAGAAGGGGGCCAGCTGTATGATTACAACACTATCTCACGTACAAATAATACTAATCATACTTATATATATGAGAAGGAACATGACCCGGCACCGATAGGTCTCAAAATAACCGCGAGTTCTGCCGGAGCTGAAATTCTCTATATGCGTGCAGACATCATTGGCAACGAAAAAGACAGCCCCATTATTCTGCGAAACCAGGGGAAAATAATTAGAATCCAGGTCACAGAGGATGGTGCTATGCCGGTTTCCGAAATTAAACTCACAACCGATTCGACGTCCATCGAAAAAGGAGATTCGGTGCATGCGTCTCTGCAGCTGAACGCACCGGAAGGGGCGAAATTAACACGCGTCGAATTTTTAGCAACTCATAATTTGGGCGGCGTGATATGTCCGGATATGGATAGCTACTCAGTAGAAGAAACCTCGGCAAGCTGCAGCATAACAGGCGCGGCAGCGGGCAACGACGAACTGGCGGCACTTGCCACAGTTGAGCTTCCAGACGGTACAGAAGAAAATATTGCATCAAATGTGGTCCAGCTGGAGGTTACCGATTCCACGCCGGATCCATCCGCGGAAGAAACGGAAGTACATCTGAGTGCAGTTTCTGCTCTGCCAGTAGATGGATGGGTTTTCGCTTCGGCTGAACTGGACGTACATGCATACAGTGCGAGGGTTATAAAGACAAAATGGACTTCCTCAGATCCGCAGATTATCCGTACAGATGGCGATGAAGTTAATAGAAAGTACATTGCAATAACTGGCGTAGCGCTCGGAAAAGCAACGATAACTGTGGAAATAACCATAGTGACATCGTCACAGATATTTACGAAAAAAGCATCCGCAGAGGTTGAGGTGCAGCCTGACTTTGAGTTAAAGTTTCGTTCTTCCGTTGATGTGGTGACAGGATCTGCAATTCAAGCGGCTGGCTGGGAGGAGCAGGACAGAGGCAAACCGGCATTTAAATTTATAAACGACATAGACAAAGTTTTTTTTGCACCAAGTTATGGCTTACATGAGCTGACTTTCAAAAGCTGTACCGTAAATACACAGGAACAAATTGATGGTTTAAGGATTGTGGAACTTGCTAATGGCCAAGGGTATGGCTTTGTCATACAAGATGCGAATATAACGAATCAGACATTCCAAATACCGATTCGTGTAGAAACTTATATGGATATGGACATGGGCAACATCAAAAATTATACTGCGGTTGTGACGGTAACTGTGGAAAAAAAGACAAACGGAACGTTAAGAATCGATTGTAAGGCTGGGGATATTCAAAGAGCAGATCCGTAATATTGCAGAGCAGGGCGCTGCCTATACCCGCCTCTGGAATAAGACCGGGGATTTCCGGCAATACTGCAAATGCATATGGAATAAGGTTTTGCTGGAACAGCTGCACAGGCTGGGCTGCTGTTCCAGCGCTCTGCGTCCATTTGTTTGCTGCATTCCTGCTGGCCAGGCAAAGGCAGATTATCAACACTTTTTCAGACAACTTTTTTAAGGATGTTTTCTCTGTACTGTGCCGGTGTCTGATATCCTAAAGCGGAATGAATTCTGTGATGATTATACCAGTTTACATAATCTCACAGCTTCAATTTCAATTCTTTCGCCTGCTCCGGATTTTCCATAACTGCCGTTTTTAATCATGGCATAATCAGATACGTTAATCCCGCCCATGCCGCTGTCTATATAGGGAGCGCCGCCGCCAAACAATGTGGAATAATCCATATTGGTGTTATACTGCTTGCATAGTCGTTAAAACTATTAATTTCTGACATATAGAACCATCTCCTACAAGCGCACATCCACATGGGTATAAACTGCTGCCTGTGCTGTTGTAACTTCCAAAACGGCTGTTTCAACAGGCTGCACGTTTTCTGCCTGTGTACTGTCATCCCGCTGTACATTCTCCGCATTTCCTGTCTGTGCCCCGATGCCAGATACACCGCCCTGCGCTTTTTCTCCGTCTGCGCCGCTTTCCGCTGTCTTTTCGGCTGTGTTTTCTTCTTTTGCCCCGGCTGCCCTGTTGTCGTCCTGTTCTGCCGCAGCAGCTTCTTCCATCGCCTTATTTGCCTCTGCGAGCGTATTCATCTGCGATGCGGTAGCCGCCTGTGCTTTCTGCGTCACATCCGCAAGCTCCTCTTGCTTCTTTGTCACATCAGAGCCATGATTATTTTTGATTTCGGACTCCAATACGCCTGCTCTGCCCTCCATGCTGGTTGCCACGCTGCCCTGCACCTTTGCCTGTTTTATAGAAGAATCCGCAGAAATCATTGCCGTCATGCTTGCCTGAGAAAATCCGGCACTTTTACTGCCTGACTTGCCGCCCTTTGTTCCGCCCAGCATATCATCCATAGATGTTCCCTTTGCCTGTTGTTTCTCTTTACGCTGTTCCATTTGGTGCTGCCTTAACTGCATATTCAGGTCGCTGATCTGCTGCTGTATCTCCTGCCTTTTTTTCATCTTTTCTTCTAATGTCATATCCTCATTAGAAGAAAGTTCCTGCAGTTGCTTCTGTGCGTTGGCAATCTGGTTCTGGATGTTCCGACTGTAAGAATCCGTTGCCTGATTCATCCCCATCTGTCCCATTTGTGTGTTTGCTCCATTGATACCATTAATTTTCATAGTAGTGTCCTCCTATCTCAGAATTTGAAATCCGTTTCACATATGAGAAAATCCTGATTTCTATCAATTTTATCGGGATATCATTTGTATAAACAAAGTGCCATGCTGTGAACCGCCCTCATTCTGTTGTGAACCCCTTACGCAACCTGAAGCATAATTCCTACCATAACCTCATTCCCATTTTGTTCAAATGACAGATCTCCCATATACTTCTTAGCCACCCTGAGCATATTCTTCAAGCCAATCCCATGCCCGCTGCCTTTTTTTGTCGTGTACGGAAGTCCATCTGCCGGATTGGTGAAAAGTCTGCCCTCAAAGCTGTTGCTGATAATCAGCATAAAGACACTGTTTTTGCGGAATGCCTGAATCCTGATATACGGCTTTTCCCCATTTACCGATTCCATGCAGTTATTCAGCGCATTATATAAAATCACGCTTACATCAAAGGC
>CAJTSV010000156.1:3964-6124 GCA_910579075.1 uncultured Eubacterium sp. | reverse complement strand
GATCCATACGCCTTTCTCATTCTTCACACCCTGCATCCTCTGAACCAACACTTCTTCTATGATCAGCGCCAGATCGTCTCTAAGCTGCCCTTCTCCAACTTCATCCAGATACATGAATATTGTCACGAACGGAGCCTGCCCGTTACAGGTCATCAGCGTGATCAGCTGATACTGGATCGTCTGGATCCCGCTCTTTACCTCGTCTCTCAAGCGCCGTTCCGTTATCCTGCTGATAATAGCATCATCCAGGCTCTCCCCGCATTCTTTCCGTTCTTCGATCACACCCTTGCGAAGCTTTTTCCTGCTAATATCGACAAACGGAGCCAGGTGTGCCAGCGTAAATGACTGCCCGCCATACTGGTTGCTGGCTACCTGGGCTACAATCTGCGTCGTGACATTGCAGGCGGTAAAAAAGCTGTGCGGCTTTTCAATCAGCGTTTCGCTGATAACCGTGCCGTTTTGCAGCATGTCTTCCAGGTTAATCAGGTCGCAGTTGTGCTCCTTCTGGGCAAAATAATCCGCATCGTGAAAATGGATAATGCCTTCCTCATGTGCCCGCGTGATTTCTTCTGGCAGCAGAATCCTTGCCGTCAGGTCCTTGCTTACTTCTCCTGCCATATAATCGCGCTGGGTCGAGTTGATAACCGGGTTTTTATTCGAATTTTCCTGGTTGATATCTTCATTCAAATGTTCAATCAGGGCAAGAATGCCATTATCGGTCGTATTTGATTTCCGGGTCAGTTCCCTTTTATAACGGTAACGCACATATTTCTGGGCCACCTCGTACCCGCGCATTTCCATAATTCCGGTCTCTACCATATTCTGGATATCTTCGACATGCGCAATATGTGTCATGGAGCTTAATTTTTTCTCCACGGAATCCGTAATGGCTTCAATCTGGTATTTATTTAAGCGGTAAATAGGCTTTACTTCTTTGTTGGCTGCACAGACAGCATCTGCGATTTTGGAACGGTCAAACTGTACCTCGGTACCATTTCTTTTTGTTATTTTCATCTTATGCTCCTTTTGGCGGGGTCAGGATTCTGATTCATTGTCTGCTTTCAATCAGTACCATATATTGTATCATTATTTCATGAAAAGTCAATATATTGTATTCAGAAGTTTTATAGTACTTCCAGTGCCAGCCGGCTTGCTTCATATTCTAATGCAAGCAGCGCCTTCTTCTTATCCAGCCCGCCTGCATATCCGGTCAGCTTTCCGCCGGAGCCAAGCACCCGGTGGCAGGGAACCAGGATTGCTATGGGATTGTTCCGCAATGCCCCGCCTACTGCCTGGGCAGCCATATACTGCTGGTTTCTCTGCTTCGCGACCATCTTTGCAATATCTCCATAGGTAAGCGTCTGCCCGTATGGTATCTGCTTTAAAATATCCCAGACCGCCATGCGGAATTCTGACCCCTGCAGGACAGCCGGCGGCATAAAATCCGGGATTTTTTTCTGAAAATACAAATCCAGCCAGCATTTGAGCTGCTCAAATACCGGAAGCATTTTTTCCGTGTATATGCCGTCCTGGCAGATGCCGTTATCTTCCTTCCCGCCAAAATGCAGGCCTGTAACCGATGTGCCGTCGCTGAATGCCGTCATGCCCCCAAGCGGGGATTCGTATTGAAATAGATAAACCATCTTTCGTACCTCATCATTCCTGAATGCTGTCATATTCTATACAGTTACAGATGCAGTATAAAGCACTGCCCTTTTGTGGCATTATTATACCATAAAAAGCTATTTTTACAAAACAGTTATGAATATTTACAAATTCTTGACATTTCGCCCATATTCCGGTATGATATAGATATTGTTTTGTATAAAACATCCAATTGTCCAGCAAATATTCTAATGGCTGCTATTCTGTCTGATACCTGTTAAAAATGATATCTTATCCTGTTTTTACCCACAGCCATTCTGTATTGTTTGCCAGGCTGCGTATTTTCAGCTGCACGCCACAGCCGCCCGAAGCCATCCAGCGGCTGTTCCAGCTATTCCGGCCATGCATGCTGCAAATATAGATGAAAAATATACAGAAAGAACTATGCAGAAAGGTGGAACTGAAATGGAATTTATCAAACTTCTCGGAATCGTTATTGTCATTGCAGGATTTGCACTGAAGCTCGACTCGATTCTCATCATCGTAGCGGCTGGC
>CAJTSV010000156.1:0-3878 GCA_910579075.1 uncultured Eubacterium sp. | reverse complement strand
TTTATTATGATTATGCTTGTTACCGGCACCCTTGAGCGCAATGGCCTGCGGGAAGCCGCAGCAGCCCTGATTGGAAAGTTCAAGGGCGCGACTTCCGGGCTTGTTATCGGCATTTACGGCGTCATGCGTGCGATATTTGCAGCATTTAATGTCGGCTTTGGCGGCGTCGCAGGTTTTGTGCGCCCAGTCGTTATGCCTATGGCAGAAGGCGCCATTACAGCCAGGGGCATGCAGCCGCACGAAGACCATATGGAAGAATTAAAAGGCATGGCTGCCGGCATGGAAAATGTAACCTGGTTTTTCGGACAGGTACTGTTCGTCGGCGGTTCAGGCGCGATTTTAGTGCAGAACACGCTGGCCGGGCTTGGCTATGAGGTGGATCTTGGCTCGCTGGCCGCAGTCGAAATCCCGGTCTGCATTACCGCAACGGCAATCACGATTATTTTTTACTATATCAAAGATAAAAAGATGTTGAAAAAATACTACGATAAAACCTGACCGGAACCTGTTCCAGACGGCATTAACCCATGAAACAAAGCTGAGGAGGAAACAAAATGAGCTTTTTTTTCGACCCTGAGGTTACAATGAGTAACAAGCTTATGGAAGTCATTTATATTTTTATAGGATTTATGGTTATCTATACGGCAGTAAAAAATTTACGGGACAAGGAAAACCCAAACCGCTATGGCACGTTTACCTTCTGGTTCGTGCTCGGCATCCTGATCGGGCTTGGCAAATGGCTGCCTTCGGTTATAAGCGGCATTCTCGTGCTTGTGATGTGCGTGCCGGCTATTTTTCACAAAGTCAAAAAAGGCCGTACCAACGCGCCTTTAAAGTCAGAAACCGAAGCTGCTTTTGCCGCAATCGGCATGAAAATCTTTGTTCCTGCCCTGAGCATCGGTGTCTTCGCCGTAGGTGCAGCACTGACTACGAACGTGCTTGGCTTCAGCGCTTTAAACGGTGTGGCTATCGGTGTTTTTGCAGCTGCCATTTTCCTGATGCTTTTTGATAAAAAGAATACACCTGCGGTACTGTTAAATGATTCGGAACGCATGCTCTCTACGGTAGGCCCGCTTTCCATGCTGCCAATGCTGTTAGCCTGCCTGGGCGCTGTATTTACCGCAGCCGGTGTTGGCGATGTCGTCGCTTCGCTGGTGGAGCATATTATCCCGGCCGGCAATGTCAACGCCGGAATTATCGTGTATGCATTCGGCATGATGCTTTTTACGATGATTATGGGCAATGCATTTGCAGCGATTACCGTTATGACGGTCGGCATCGGCGGGCCGTTTGTCCTTGCACACGGCGCAAACCCGGTTGTTATCGGCATGCTTGCCCTGACCTGCGGCTTCTGTGGAACACTGTGCACGCCGATGGCTGCCAATTTCAACACAGTGCCTGTCGCGCTGCTGGATATGAAAAAGCAGTTTGGCGTTATTAAAAACCAGATTCCGATTGCAGTCATTATGATAACGGTACAGATTATTATGATGATTCTGATGAAATAGCCGGATGCCATGAACATACAGCAGGGTGCACAAATTATTATCCGCGACTGGGTACAGCTGCGCAGCCGGGAAAAGCTGCTGATTGTCTCAAGCAGGCGCTACCAGAGGGAAGTCGATGCACTCAGCGAGGCCGCAAGACAGTTCACCGGGCATATTGATACGATGATTCTCGAGGAGCTGTCCATTTATGCAGGCGCATATTTCAACGGCCGGGAACATGCCTTTGATGCATACGATGCCATTATCGGAGCTTCGGAATATTCCCTGATTACGACAAGGGCTGTCAAACGGGCTGTTTCCCGCAGAAAACGGTTTCTTTCGCTGCCGCTGAGCACCCGTGACGGAACTTCGATGCTTTCCTATGATTTCCTGAAAGCAGATACGGCAAAAAGCAGAATCATGGCCTCTGCTATCCTGGATTATTACCAGTCCGCAAGCCGCATCGATATCCGCACGCCGCTTGGCACAGACCTGCATTTATGCGTCCGCGGGCGCAGGGCCGGATTTTTCAACGGCTGCTGCCGGGATGGAAAAGGCCTTTCGTCTGCCAGCGTGGAAGTTTATGTGTCCATTGTGGAAGACCGTACCGAAGGGACGCTGATACTGGACGGCTCCATGGGATATATCGGCACCGTTGCCGCTCCGGCGGCAATTGAAATTTCCGGCGGCAAAATTACGTCGATTGAAAACACACCGGACGGGCAGAAGCTGAAAGACTATATTGCCCGGTTTGAAGACAGCCGGATGCTGACTGCTTCGGAATTCGGCATCGGATTAAATACCTATTCCCGCTGCCTTGGCCGCTGCTATATTGAAGATGAATCCGCATACGGAACGTTCCATATCGGCTTTGGCCGCAACATTGCCCTGGGCGGCGTGCAGGATGCAGCCGGGCATTTTGACCTGGTCGCACATAATGCAGATATTTATATCGATAACCAGATGGTTATGGAGCATGGAAAAATCATGATTTTAGAACCGCATATTTATATTTAAGGAGGATTTGATGATGAAAATTCTGATTACCGGATTTGACCCGTTCGGCGGGGAATCCGTTAACCCCGCCTATGAAGCAGTAAAGCTGCTGCCAGATGAAATCGGCGGCGCACAGATTGTAAAACGCGAAGTGCCGACGGTATTTGGAAAATCCGGAACCGTGCTGGAAGAAGCCATTTTAACCGAACAGCCGGACGCTGTCATCTGCGTCGGACAGGCCGGCGGACGCTCGGGCATCTGCGTGGAAAAAACAGCCATCAACTTTCAGGATGCCCGCATCCCGGACAATGAAAACCAGCAGCCGATTGACAAGCCGGTCAAAGAGGACGGGGAAACCGCTTATTTCGCATCGCTTCCGGTCAAGGCAATGGTTGCGGAAATGCGCAAAAACGGCATACCGGCCTTTGTATCGTATACAGCCGGGACTTATGTGTGCAATGAGCTGATGTATACACTGCTGTACCTGATTGACAAAAAATACCAGAATATCCGCGGCGGCTTTATCCATGTGCCATTCTCCATGGAACAGGCGGTAGACAAGCCAATCGGAACGCCATGCATGTCGCTCGAAAGCATTGCAAAAGGACTGGAATGTGCCATTTTGGCGCTTATCGGGCATAGCGAGGATATTTCAGCTGCAATGGGAACGACGCATTAAAGCATTCATCCGGACACGCTCCGGCATAAAGAAAGGAAATGCACAGATATGGGAAAGAAAAACCAGTATCTGTGCATTATCCAATTACACGGTATCATATTATTTTCCTGTCCCATCTGATTTCCCCGGCCATCTGAAAAACGGCTTTGCCGTTTTCTTACCGAAAAATCCCAAAACGCCTCTTTATCCTGCAGCTGCTCCGCTTCGTTTGCAGTTACCCTTTCATATAGTCATCCGCAGCATTCAGCTGGCTGTCAAAAACTGCTGTGTACCGGGAGCAGCAGCCATCTTCTTCATCGGTAATCCGGATGGTGCAGGAAACAGTCTCCATTGGCGGGTCAAAGTTATAATTATTTGTAATCGAAACAAATTCATTGTAAAAGTGATACCGCTCCAATACGGCAGGCAAGTCAGCCCGCATATTTTCTGCAAAGGCTTCGGCATCATCGTGATACCAGTTTGTGAGATACCTTTTCATAAGCTGTCTTGTCATATCAAAGATTTTATATTTTTCTACAAATCCGGAAAACTGCTCCGGGCCGATTGGTATTACTCTCATAAATAATCTCCACTGCTTTTCTGATATTCTCTACAATATAGCATGTATATATGGACAAGTCAACAAATGGCAAATCCCGGGATACTATTCCAAAAACATTACGGTTACTGTTCACTCCGTGACCAGTAACCTTCGCAAATCCATTTTAAATTCGCTT
>CAJTSV010000155.1 GCA_910579075.1 uncultured Eubacterium sp. | reverse complement strand
ATGGAGCAACGGGGCCGACCGGGGCCGATGGAGCGACGGGAGCCACCGGAGTCACAGGTGCAACAGGCCCGACCGGAATAGCGGGCAGCGGAGCAGTCATTCCATTTGCATCCGGGCTTCCAATAACCCTGACGACTATCGCCGGGGGTCTTGCAGGCCTTCCAGCCTTCGTAGGATTTGGAAGCAGTGCACAGGGGCTTACGCTGTTAGGCTCTACGATTAATATTACAAATGCCAGCGGGACGCTTTCCAACTTTGCATTCCAGGTTCCGCGTGCCGGCATTATCACTTCATTCAGCGCGTTTTTCAGTACGACAGCGGCACTTTCGCTGCTGGGTTCCACCGTTACGGTAAATGCGCAGATTTATCAGTCGGCGACACCAAATAATGTATTTTCTCCGGTTGCCGGAACATTAATCAGCCTGACACCGTCACTGACCGGGGTTATATCTATTGGAACCTTGTTAAACGGTTCGCTGACCGGGCTGAATATCCCGGTTACGGCACAGACACGGCTGATGCTGGTATTCTCGGCAACCGCAAGCGGACTGGCGCTGGTCAATACCGTTGCAGGATATGCAAGCGCCGGGTTAAGCATCAATTAAATAACGAAAGCTTTACGGGGCTGCCGCACAGTTCATTATTTTACATGCGGCAGCCCCGCAAACTCGTGATACAATCTTGAAATTGTACAAAGGATTATGCTATAATAGTTTTACTCAAAGAGCAGAAAGCCAGGCATATGGCTTTATAATACAGGGGGTGCATCTTATGGCAGCGGTATATTCAATTGATTTAATTGCAAAGAGAGACAGAAAGAAAAAAATGGACAGCAGTATCGTAAAGTGCTGGAACGTGCATTACCAGACACTGGAAGAAGTGGAAGAAGAAGCCCGCTTAAAGAAGCAGAAGGAACGGGAAGAACGGGAAAAAGCACAGCGTCAGGAAAGAGACGATGACGACGACGGTGAGGCCGAGGAAGTCCATCTGAAGCTGGATGAAAGTACGTATAACCGTAAAACCGGCTCTTATTCAGGCAATTACGGAAAGCAGCCGGTACGCAATGAAAATGACAAACAGAAAATCAGTGCCATTCTTGGTGAAAAGCCGGATGCATACAGTGCAGCCCTGCTGGCAATCAAAGAACAGGCAGACCTGGCAGCGGATGAGCTGTTAGCAGAATTAAATTAATATTACAGGCAGAAAGCAGGTATACACAACATGAAAAAGTTATTGGAACTCATTGAGGAGGAAGCAGTTTTGGCATTTACCGGGTGCGGGTATGATGGAGCGTATGCGCGCGTGACCGCTTCAAACCGGCCGGATTTATGTGAATTCCAGTGCAATGGCGCGCTGGCTGCTGCAAAACAGTATAAAAAAGCACCGATGGCCATTGCAGGAGAAATTGCAGCAAAATTAAAGGAAAGCCCGATTTTTTCACTGGCAGAAGCAGTAAAGCCTGGATTTTTAAATATGAAAATCCAGGAAAGCTTTCTGGCGGATTACCTGTGCCAGATGCTTGAGGCTGACGGTTACGGAAATGAAAAAACGGCACATCCGAAAACAATCATGATTGATTACGGCGGGCCGAATATTGCCAAGCCGCTGCATGTCGGGCATCTGCGTTCTGCGGTGATTGGCGAAAGCATCAAGCGCATGGGCCGTTTTGCAGGACATGAAATGATTGGCGACGTCCATATGGGCGACTGGGGCCTTCAGATGGGGCTGATTATAACAGAGCTTGCGCAGCGAAAGCCGAAGCTTCCTTATTTTGATGAGGCCTTTGAGGGAGAATACCCGAAAGAAGCGCCGTTTACGATTTCCGAGCTGGAAGAAATATATCCGACGGCAAGCAGAAAGTCCAAGGAAGATGAAGCGTATAAGGAGCGCGCGATGCAGGCAACCTATGAGCTCCAGCATGGAAGGACAGGGTATCGGGCACTGTTAGGGCATATCCTGGATGTTTCCGTTACGGATTTAAAGAAAAATTATGAAAACCTGCATGTTTCTTTTGAACTATGGAAAGGGGAATCCGATGCCCAGCCGTATATTCCGGACATGGTGCAGAAAATGAAGGATGACGGGTTTGCGTATGTTTCAGACGGGGCGCTTGTCGTGGATGTAAAGGAAGAAACCGACACGAAAGAAATTCCGCCCTGCATGATTTTAAAATCAGACGGGGCTTCGTTATACAATACGACAGACCTGGCTACGATTAAAGAGCGCATGGAAACCTGGAATCCGGCTGAGATTATTTATGTCGTGGATAAGCGCCAGGAGCTGTATTTTACCCAGGTATTCCGCTGTGCGAAAAAGACCGGGCTTGTATCAGATGATACGAAGCTGACATTTTTAGGGTTTGGCACTATGAACGGCAGGGACGGCAGGCCGTTTAAGACAAGGGATGGCGGCGTGATGCGCCTGTCTGCGCTGCTTTCGGACATCAACGAAGAAATGTACCGCAAAATTTCGGATAACCAGACCATGAATGAACAGGAAGCACGGGAAACGGCAAAAATCGTAGCGCTTTCTGCTGTCAAATACGGGGATTTGTCCAACCAGGCATCGAAGGATTATATGTTTGACACCGAACGGTTTACTTCGTTTGAGGGCAATACGGGGCCGTATCTGCTGTATACGATTGTGCGCATCAAGTCTATTTTAAAAAAATACAGCCAGTCCGGCAGGCAGGCAGACGGAAAACCGGTTCTTGCGGCGGCTTCTGAGAGTGAAAAGGCGCTGATGCTGGAAGCAGCCCGCTTTAACGGAATGATTGCGGCGGCTTTTGACGAGCTGGCACCGCATAAGGTGTGTGCGTACTTATATGACCTTGCAAATGCACTGAACCATTTTTACCATGAAACAAAAATACTCGCACAGGAAGACGAACAGCGCCAGGCCGGGTATATCCGGCTGCTGGATCTGTGCAGGGGAATTATGGAGGCCTGTATCGACGTGCTTGGCTTTTCCGCACCGGAGCGCATGTAGCGGGCTATAACACAATCCTTTGCGGAAACGCCTCTTTGCGCATAATTCCCCACATTTTATCAATGTATGCGAGGGTGTAAAAGCTTTCAAAATAATGATAGGTAAAGGCGCCTTTCAGCGTCATGCTGTATACGCCGTTTTCCTCAGTAATAAGGCCTGCTGCCTGTGCAAGCCTGAGCTCCAGGCCGTACATGCGTTTTAACGGCACGCCGAAAAATGTTTCAAAATCCCTGGCATTGACTTTGGTGCTGTATGCAGTCCAAAACAGGTAATAAACCATTCGCTGGCGCATGGAAAACCGGAGTGTCAGGGAAGTTGGGAGCTTTTGTTCATCGATGCGTCTGCAGTATTCTTCTACGGAAAACGTATTGATTTTGAACTGGTCTTTCAGCAGGGTCGTTGCCGAGCATCCAAATCCCAGGAAATTATCCCTGGTCATGGATGAATATTCCGCTTCCCTGCTGCTTGAAAAAGTCCAGATAGAACTGCGGGTATATCCTTTCTTTGTGCAGTAACGTGTGATTGCGTTCAAAAGCGCTTGTTTTTCTTTTTTCGGCATTGCCGTGACTTTGCTGGAAGTAAATGTAAAATCAATAAACGGATAAACCGCCACATGATTTGCGCCGTTTTGGAACGCCGTTTCCATATCGGCCTTTAAGTCTTCAAAGGTCTGGGATGGCAGCGCAAAAATAAAATCCATGGAAACGGTTTCAAACGGGACTTCCGACAGCGCTTTTTTTAATGCTGCGGCATCGACATCAGCCCTGCCCAGAATGCCCTGAAACTTTTTCTGGAAGGACTGGATGCCTATGCTGATTTTGGTTACGCCGGCGTCCTTCAAAGCGCGTAACACCGGCGGCGATACATTATCGGGATGCAGCTCCACACCGATGCCTTCCGTAATGATAAAATGCTCCTCAATAGCGTCTATGATTTCCCTGAGACGGTCTGCGGCAAGTGCCGGCGTGCCGCCGCCAAAATACAGGCTTGTGGCTTTTTTTCTGCCGGCATGCCCTTTTGCGGCAAGATGGATTTCCTGCAGCAGGGCATCGATATACCGGTCACATAATTTTAGAGAGTATCTGACTTTACAGTAAGGACAAAAGCCGCAGATGCTTCTGCAAAAGGGGATATGCACATACAGCCCAAGGCCTGTGCAGTCAGAATAAGAAAGCTGCTGGTCATATTCGTTTTGAAAGACAAACGGCCTGGCTGAACGGGTCAGCCACATTCTTGCAATGTCTGTTATCATACACACGATACTCCTATATATATTTCAGATAAGTCTGTAACATCTCAAAAATAATCTTTGGGTTTCCCCGGAAAAGCAGGGTATATTCCGCAACAAAAAAGTAACCGCATTCGCTGCAGAGCCCCGGCACGTCAATGCAGCGCCCGCAGACCGAAAGCTTTCCGTTTTCCATCACGACACACTGGTGGCATGGCACTGGAAAATTGTTCTGAATCAGGTAAGGAAAAGCACTGCGCAGATTAAATACGGGTGCACCGGCCTTCATCATCCGGGTAATCACTTCACAGCAGCCGGCCTTTTCTTCCCTGGAAAGGGCTAATTCCCTTGTGTCCGGATATGGCGTGTGAAAATTAAAGGAGACTGCCCGGACATTTTTCGTATCGCGGGCAGTGATGCAGACATCCTGCACAGCGTCTTTGTTTATCTGGTTTACTGCCATATAAAAACAGATATTATCCGAAGACGCATTCCGGATGTTTTGCATAATGAGGTCATAAGTATCGCCGCGGATTGCATTGTGACGTTCCCTGTCCCCGTCAAGACTGAGCAGGATTAAATCTGCTTCCGGCAAATCCAGGGGATATGTGCCGTTTGTGACGGTATTGACAATCAGAAATCCCATTTCTTTTGCTTCTATAACAAGATTTCTCAGCGTGCGGTTTCCATCCTTCCACAGAAAGGTCTCACCGCCGCAGAAAAACAGGATGCGTACACCCATATCATAAAGCTGCTGCATCTCATTTTTAATCTGCTCATAAGGATGGATAACCGCGGTAATGTTATTGACGGAACAATGCCTGCAGCTCAGGTTGCACTTGTCTGTCACAATAATGGTGCCAAGGACAGGATCTTTTTTTCGAAACAGGATTGTTTTGACGCCAAAAACTGCAAAATGCAGAAATGAAGTAATTTTCATAAGTACTCTCTTTTATATGCAGGGCTTTTTTAATAGCCCAGTTCCTCGCCGACAAGAATGACTTTTATCCGTCCCGCAATTCCGCTGCGCCTGGTAATAACTGTCTGGCTGCAGATGCAGTCGTCACCCAGGCACTCGGCGCACACGCCGGTCTTTGCGCACGGGGTATTTTTATTCAGGCGGATGCAGTTTGGCGGGGATGCCAGGTTGCGTACACGCCGCAGGGCATCTTCGGTGGAAGAAGATACTTTGTTCATGCCTGCCACGACAATGACCTGGTCCGGGCCGTAAATAAGCGCAGCCACGCGGTTGCCGTTTCCATCGACATTTACAAGCTGCCCATCCAGCGTAATGGCATTGGTGCTCATAAAATAAGTATTTACGCTGAAAGAATCCCGGTATGCCTGTTTGATTTCTTCCGGTGTTCTGGCAAGGCTGCGGTCAGTCAGGCGGATATCGCCGCGGTTTTTTAAAGCATCCAGAATGCCGGTTTCTGCAAGTGTCATGGAGCCGCCGAAGGAAACGGATGTATCTGCCGGGGTCAGCGACATGGCCGTCTTTACGGCTTCTTCCCGGGAAGGGCAGTAATAACCGCTCATCCGGCGTTTTTCCAGATTTTTCAGAATGGTCTGTGCCTGTGTTTCATAAAAAGCCTGTTTTGGATTCATAATTAACCTCCTGGAATGGAAAATAAAATCAGTAAATCTGTCAAAGGGCTGCATAGCTTATACAAGTATTGTCTTGTTTTCGAAATGATTTGTCAAGGGCCAGTTTCCAGAATTTTCTTTGCAGAAGGGGTGCGGATATGATTGACGGACGTTCCGGGGAGCGGATTATAGCTGCAGCCAATGCAGGCATTATATTTAAGTAGTTAGTGATGACTAACCTTTCGTTCTAAGAGAACCGTCTCTATAGGCAGGGATGATAGTAAAATGCTCAAAAGCATTTTTCTTTGATGCAGCTTTTGATGATTTGCATATTTGATGAGAAATTAACAAATAGGCGGGAGGTATCCTAATTGAATCGCTTTGGTTACAGCTTCGACAGAGGAGGAAACATCAAGTTTTTCAAATATATGCTGTAAATGATTGGAGAGGGTACGCTCGCTGATATAAAGTGTGCCTGCAATCTCTTTCCGCTTTCTGCCGTTAGCTATAAGCTGCAAAATCTGTTTTTCACAGTCCGTTAATTCTTCTAAAAACGGAATTGAACCGTTGAAGATAAATTTTCCCTGCATGATTTGTGAAAGAAAAGCGATCAGCATTTC
>CAJTSV010000154.1 GCA_910579075.1 uncultured Eubacterium sp. | reverse complement strand
AACCCAAACCAGCGTCTGGGAATCCAGTCAAAAATAAATCCAATCCCCGCTTCCCTCGCAGAAAAACCGCAAATAGAAAAATGCCGCATTGACAGATTCCATAAGAAAGATTAAGATGATAGGACAGGAAAGAAACCGGAAAGATTTAGCAGAAACAGCAGAAATGCAGGAATGCGCAAAGCAGGAAGGGAAGATAAGGACGGATGGAAGGAACAGGGCGGATGCAGGAATCCATGAATGAGATGCAGCTGCGGGCAGTCTGCCAGACCGAAGGCCCGGTACTCATATTAGCGGGTGCAGGTTCAGGCAAGACAAGAGTGCTGACGCACCGTGCGGCATATTTAATAGAAGAAAAAGGTGTCAATCCATACCATATCATGGCGATTACATTTACGAACAAGGCAGCAGGAGAGATGCGTGAGCGGATTGACAGCATTGTGGGATTTGGTTCGGAAAGTATCTGGGTATCGACATTTCATTCGGCGTGTGTACGGATTTTAAGGCGGCATATCGACCGGATTGGTTATGACACGAATTTTACGATATATGATGCAGACGACCAGAAACAGCTGATGAAGGATATCTGCAAGCGTCTTGAAATCGATACAAAGCTTTACAAAGAAAAGTTTTTTTTGAATGCAGTTTCGCACGCCAAGGACGAACTGCTGGACCCGGCCCTTTACAGGGAGCAGGCCGCAGGGGACTATGCCAGGCAGCGGATTGCGAATGTATATGCGGAATATGAGCAGATGCTGCGCAGAAACAATGCGCTGGATTTTGATGACCTGATTATGAAAACCGTAGAGCTGTTCCAGACCGATAAGGAAGTGCTGGATTATTACCAGGAGCGGTTCCGGTATATTATGGTGGACGAGTATCAGGACACGAACACGGCGCAGTTTAACCTTATCCGGCTGCTGGCTTCCAAATATGAGAACCTGTGCGTGGTAGGAGATGATGACCAGTCCATTTACAAATTCCGCGGGGCCAACATCGGGAATATCCTGAATTTTGAGCATTATTTTCCAAATGCCATGGTTATCAAGCTCGAGCAGAACTACAGGTCTACGCAAAATATACTGGATGCGGCGAACGGCGTTATCGCAAACAATTGCGGGCGGAAGGAAAAAGCGCTCTGGACGCAGAATGAAGCCGGGGACAGGATTGTATTCCGGCAGTTTGAAAACGGATTCGAAGAAGCGGACTTTGTGGTATCCGATATCCGCTCCGGCATGCAGCAGGGGCGGTTCCGGTACCAGGACTGTGCCGTGCTGTACCGGACAAATGCACAGTCGCGCCTGTTTGAGGAACGGTTTATCTTATCCAATATTCCTTATAGAATTGTAGGCGGCGTAAACTTCTATGCGCGCAGGGAAATCAAAGACCTGCTCTCTTACCTGAAAACGATAGACAATGCAAGAGATGACCTGGCTGTGCGCCGGATTATCAATATACCGAAACGGGGAATCGGCGCTGCGACGCTGGCAAAGGTGCAGGGCTATGCAAATGAGCACGGCATCAGCTTTTACCAGGCACTGCGCGGTGCGCCGGAAATTCCTTCGATTGGAAGGGCGGCTGCCAAAATCGAGCCGTTTGTCACGCTTATCCAGGCGATGCGTTCCAAGGCGGGACTGATACCGGTGTCGGCGCTTTTGCAGGAAATTATTGACACAACGGGCTACATAGAAGAACTGGAAGCAGAAGGCACGGATGAAGCAAAGGCACGCATCGAAAATATTGAGGAGCTGCAGGGAAAGGTGCTGACCTATGAGGAGAAAGAACCGGAGCCGACGCTGTCCGGTTTTCTGGAAGAAGTTGCTCTGGTGGCAGATATTGACAGCCTGGACGCAGACAGTGACCATGTCGTGCTGATGACTCTTCACAGCGCCAAGGGCCTGGAATTTCCGCAGGTATACCTGGCTGGCATGGAAGACGGCCTGTTTCCAAGCTATATGTCAATTACAAGTGACAATGCCATGGAAGAAATCGAGGAAGAACGCCGCCTTGCTTATGTAGGCATCACAAGGGCCATGGAGCGCCTTGCAGTGACGTGCGCGAAGCAGCGCATGGTACGCGGCGAAACGCAGTATAATAAAGTATCGCGGTTTGTAAAGGAAATTCCGCAGCATCTGCTGGAAGAACCGGTTCCCAAAGCCCGGCGCGCAGCAGTGTCTGGATATGCAGATTCGCTCCGCCAGCAGGCCAGGGAAGCATTTCTGGCAAAACCGGCAGCCATGGCTGGTTCACGCAGTGGCAGCGTGAATTTTATATCAGGCAATAACAGCGTGAATTTTGTATCAGGCAATAATAGCGTGGATTCTGCGTCAGGAAGTGGCAGCGTGAATTTTGTATCAGGCAATAATAGCGTGAATTCTGCGTCAGGAAGTGGCAGCGGGAGTGCCATATCAGGCAATAACAACGTGAATTTTGTATCAGGCAATAACAGTGGGAATGCCATATCAGGCAATGACGGCGGGACTGTATCAGGCAGTGGCAGCCCGGGAGGTTCCGATATCCGCAGAAGGCTCGGGTATGATGTAGGCGACCTGGTAAGGCACCAGAAATTCGGGGAAGGGCTGGTTGTTAAAATTGTTTCCGGGGGACGGGATTATGAAGTGACCGTCCAGTTTCATGAAGCCGGTGTCAAAAAGATGTTTGCCGCATTTGCAAAATTGAAACGGGCAGAGTAACCGAATGGAATGTTTCAGGTGAAATTATAAAAAAACAATAAAATGCAAATTTTTTCTCGCTATCTGGGAAAGATATGTTATAATAATAAAGATTAAGTGCGGTGCCGTTTTCCGGCACCTGCAAATAGAGCGGAAAGGAGAAGGAGTAACATGAATCGATTAGATGAATTACATGGATTACTGTCTGAAAATGTAGCAAAGGTAGGCGACCTTCTGAAGAAGGAAGACGAAGCGGAAAAGAAAAAAAGCAAAGCCGTATGGATTTTTGCAGCGCTTGGCATCATCGCCGTAACAGCAGCTGCCATTTATGGCCTGTACCGTTTCTTTGCGCCGGATTATCTGGAAGATTTTGAAGACGATTTCGACGACGACTTTGACGACGACTTCTTTGAAGACGAAGAAGAAAAGTCCGAAGACGAAGCGGAAGAAGCAGACGATGCAGAAGAAGCAAAAGAAGCAGATACAATTACCGATGACATGACAGAAGAATAAGAAAAACAGGCAGGACTGGCCGGAAAGCAATTTCTGGCCAGTTTTTTGTCTTATCAGAATTTTGTTCCCGGTAAAAACCCGGATGGAAGGAATGACGGATAGATGAAAAAGGGACAGACAGGCGAAGGAATCATAACAAAAGTAAAATTTCCAAATGAAGGAATCCTAATAACGCAGGATGGGGAAAAAGTCATCGTGAAAAACACCGTTCCCGGGCAGAAGGTGCGCTTTTCACTGAAAAAAAAGCGGAAAGGCAGGTGCGAGGGACGCCTGCTCGAGGTGCTGGAGCAATCGCCGCAGGAGCTGCCGCAGCCGGCCTGCGTGCATTTCGGGGAATGCGGCGGCTGTACATACCAGAACCTGGATTATGAAAAACAGCTGCATTTCAAAGAAGAACAGATAAAGGAGCTGCTGTCTGAGGCTGTCAGGACAGAGAACGGCGCGCAGGATGCATGGTTTGAGGGAATCAAGCCGAGCCCGGTTTCGGAAGGCTACCGCAACAAAATGGAATTTTCTTTCGGGGATGCCTGTAAAGACGGGCCGCTTGCACTTGGCATGCATAAGAGGGGGAGCTTTTATGATATCGTGACTGTAAACGGCTGCGTGATTGCGGATGGCGATTATGGAAAAATTCTATCGGCAGTACTGGCGTATTTTACAGAACACGGAACGGGTTATTTGAAAAAGAATACGCATGAGGGTTATCTGAGGCACCTGCTTGTCCGCAAGGCAGCAAAGACGGGAGAAATACTTATAAGTCTTGTTACGACAACGCAAAGCTGCGGGGAAACGCCGGAGGAACAGCTGCTGGAAGGATTTTGCAGCACGCTGCGCGGCCTGGAGCTGGAAGGAACGATTGCCGGAATCCTGCATACAAAAAATGACAGCCTGGCAGACGCGGTTATCAATGAAGGGACGGATATTTTATACGGACAGGATTATTTTTATGAAGAACTGCTTGGAATGACCTTTAAAATTACCGCTTTTTCCTTTTTCCAGACCAATTCGCGCGGGGCGGAGGTACTGTATGAAACGGTACGGGAGTACATTGGAAGCCTGGAAAAGGGCAGGGAAAGCGTCGTGTATGATTTGTATTCAGGCACCGGAACGATTGCCCAGATGATGGCCCCGGCTGCCGGAAAGGTTATCGGTGTGGAGATTGTCCCGGAAGCCGTGCAGGCAGCGCGTGAAAATGCGCAGCGCAACGGGCTTTCAAATTGTGCGTTTTTTGCAGGAGACGTGCTGAAGGTGCTGGCGGAGGATGCGATTGGAGAAAAGCCGGACTTGATTATTCTGGACCCGCCAAGGGAAGGCGTGCATCCCAAAGCGCTGAAAAAGATTCTGGATTACGGGGTGGAGCGGATTGTGTATGTGTCGTGCAAGCCGACAAGCCTGGTGCGGGACCTGGCGGTGATGCAGGAGAGCGGGTACAGGGTGGAGAGAGGATGCTGCGTGGATATGTTTCCTGGGGTGTATCATGTGGAGAGCGTATGTCTACTACATCGGAGAGATTCGTGAAAATCCTTGATTTTAGGCACTTTGAGAGGTTTTTTACCTTTTCAAAAAGTGACCGGAAAACGTATAAAAAAGCGATTTCTGACGGTGTAAATGTTTCAGTGGTTCTGGATATGGTGTGTGGGTACACATCAAAATAAAGTTAATAAATTCATTAAAAACTGTGTTATTCAATTAAATAAAAAAGTATGGGAAACCGTTCATTTTCAGAGTTTCTTTAAGAAACTGGCTTTGAGGATGGACGGTCTTTTTATTTGCGCGAAGGCAAAGTGAGGATATGTCTGTGCTTGCACGAGATTATCCGAGCGCGCTCGCGAACCCGAGCAGTCTCGCGAAGCGTGATGCTCGGGTTTTGAAATAAGAGGTGGTGATGAAAATGTCAGGAAAAAAGCAGGATTATTCTCCAATCGTTCAGAGTAAGGGTGTTGAAAGTAAGAAGAACACTTTTGATGGTAAAATCCAGTATTTGCCTCTGAATCAGTTGGCGGATTTCAAGAATCATCCGTTTAAGGTGGAAATGAATACGGAATTATTTGAACTGATGCAGAGTATTGAAAAGGAGGGGGTGCTGGTTCCGTTGCTTGCAAGACCAAATCCGGCAGGGCAGGGATATGAACTGATAGCCGGACACAGGAGAAAGGTAGCTAGTAAATGGGCAGGGGTGGATAAAGTTCCTGTTATGGTTTTGGAATTGGATGATAACCAAGCGGTAATCGCAATGGTGGACAGCAACCTACAGAGAGAGAATATCAAGCCGAGTGAAAAAGCATTTGCTTACCGGATGAAATTAGAGGCAATGAAACAGCAGGGGAAACGGACAGATTTAACTTCCTGCCAAGTTGGCAAAAAGTCGGAAAACCCAACGGCAGAATTTGCAAAACTGGAAACCTTTATATCTGAAAACGGTAAATGGGGATTGCGAAATACAGGTGAATCAGGCAAAGTAGATTCTAATAAGGAACTGGCAAGGCAGGTGGGGGAGAGTCAGCGGCAGATTAACCGATATATCCGACTGACTTATCTGATACCCAAAATACTGGATATGTAGATGAGGGGACAATAGCATTTACCGTTGCGGTGGAATTATCTTATCTGAATGAGGAGGAACAGTATGAGCTTCATGCAGTAATGGATATGGAGCAGTGTACGCCTTCGCTGTCGCAGGCAAACAGACTGAAACGTATGAGCCAGTTGGGAAAATTAGATATGGATGCTATTTATCTGGTACTGGAAGAAGAAAAGCCAAACCAGAGGGAGCAAATCAGGATTCGTTCGGACAGGCTGAACCCATATTTTCCAAAAGACTATACAGACAGGCAGAAGATTGAATTGATAGAAAGTCTTGTAAAGGAATGGCATCAGGAGCAGATGCAGTCAAAAGGCAGATAGGAGGATTGCAGATGGGATTTACAAGGAAAGGGCTGGTTCAGTTCATAGACGGACTTATGGAGTTAGTGAAGAAAACAGAACAGAGGCACTTCTGGTAAAGGAAAAATTTATCAGTGACTTTGAAGGTAGTTATGGGTTTGAAAAGGAAGAAGAAACGGTGGTTACTGCTTTGCCGCCATATTATGTAGCAGCCATGTCGGATGATGTGCAGGAGGAAATAAGGCAGAAAGTCATTGCAAGGCTGACAGAGGCAGGGGAGTGTACCCCATACGCACCAACTTTAGCCGAATTGACAAAGTTGCTGTCGGTTTTTTTTACGTTTTTCAATAAAAGCGTTTTTAGACAGCTCTAAAAAATCATGTGA
>CAJTSV010000153.1:4231-6498 GCA_910579075.1 uncultured Eubacterium sp. | reverse complement strand
CAAGATACTATAGGAATAGGGGCAAATTTATTTATGGTTTTGACCCCAACATCATTCTATTACAATGCCTGGCGTTTTGCAAGGATATTTGCTTCCAAAACAGCTGGGGGCTGTCGCATTAAGAAAAATGATTTTTGCTTAATGCGACAGCCCCTGCTGTTTTCGGAGTAAATATGTTGGTTGTATGTATATACAGATAAGCTGCCACCCAGAAGTATCATGAAAGCTTATCGTATATGCTGTGTGTTATTCCTGCGGCCTTTTGACCATGACAGATACGCCGTCAGGAATGACTGCAATGCGGGCATCCCTGCCCTTTTCTTTCAGAGCCATGGAAAGTGCTTCGTCTACATCACCTGCTGTCTCAAATCCCATTTCGCGTGCCATGCTGCGGTATTTTTCACACATGACATAAATAACCTTGTGATGTATCAGAATCCGGCTCTGTATCTGGTATTCCCACTGGTCAGGCTTTGTTTCTGCCTGCGGGATTTTCAGGATTTCTTCCATCAGTGCCTGCGGGCTTTCGCAGTCCTTTAAGGCATTATAAAATCCCTCACCGCCGTGCCCGTCGCCGCAGTCCGATACCATAATCAGAATCCCGCCGTCCTTTGATGCAGCTTCTGCTGCTGTCATGCCTTTGACAGACTGGTACATGTTCTGGTCTAACGGATAGCCGCCATTGGTGGAAATAGCAATGTCAGCCAGCTTTTGCGGTGCCACCTGGCAGTACCGGCGCAGGAACTGGCAGCCGGCCTCATGAGCCTTTCGTGCATCGCCGGCAACTGCATGCACGACCTTTTTATCGGAATCAATAATCACATTTACAATATATCTTAACTTCGCCATCTGTCCTGCTGCAAGCATATCCGTATGAATCGGATTATTTTCCAGAATGCCGGTGCGGCTGTACGGCGAATCGATAAAAGCAGCACAATGGTTGCCCAGCACGGTTACCTTGCTGGACACGCCCGGCAGCACGCTTTTGCGCCCGCCGGAAAATCCTGCAAAAAAGTGTGTCTCGATAAATCCCTCGCTGACTAACAGGTCTGCCTGCGCTGCTGTTTTGTTAATCACAAGCGGAGCCCCGGAAGGAAGCACTCCGAGATTTTCCATGGCATCCATATCGCGGCTGTCATGTATCTGAATGTTTTCATGCGCTACAATATCTTCCCCGAATTTGCCAATCAGTTCTTCCCTCGTTGTTTCCCTGTGGAATCCGGTCGCAATCAGAAGCGTAATGTCCGCATCCGGATTTCCTTCCCGGATTTCTTTCAGCATAAACGGAATGATATGCCTGCTCGGCACCGGCCTTGTGTGGTCGGAACAGATAATGACAACACGTTTCCTGCCCTTTGCCAGCTCCGACAGTTTAGGAGAATGAATCGGGTGCGCCATGGCATCCAGCACAATTTCGTCCTCGCTCTTTTCATTTTCCGGCATCGACTGTATCGCGGATTCCAGAATCTCATAATCCAGCGATTCATCCAGATGCAGCATCATTCCCGCCCTGGAATACGGCAGCCTTATATCCATAAAAATCACCTCTGGTTTCCTGTTATTTCACGCCCATCCATCCGGCAATAACCATCATCTGCACTTCGGATGTGCCTTCGTAAATTTCTGTAATCTTTGCATCACGCATCATGCGCTCAATCGGATAATCCTTCGTATATCCATATCCGCCATACAGCTGCAGGCAGCGGCGTGTGACATCCGATGCATTTCTGGAAGCTGTGAGCTTTGCCATTGCTGCTTTATGCGAAAATGCCTCATGGTCATCCTTTGCACAGGCAGCCTGATAGACTAAAAGCTTTGCAGCCTCGGTATTGGCACGCATCTGTGCCAGTTCAAACTGTGTATTCTGGAACTGGGACAGGCGGCGTCCGAACTGCTTTCTTTCCTGAACATATTTTACGGTTTCTTCAATCGCGCCCTCTGCGATGCCGACTGCCTGGGCTGCAATGCCGACACGTCCGCCGTCCAGCGTCATCATTGCATATTTGAAGCCTTTTCCAAGCTCGCCGACCAGATTTTCCTTCGGCACAATGCAGTCTTCAAAAATCAGCTCGCAGGTGGAAGAAGCGCGGATGCCCATTTTATCTTCCAGCTTTCCGATTTTAAATCCCTGGAATCCTTTTTCAATAATAAATGCAGAGATTCCTTTGGTGCCCTGTGATTTATCCGTCATGGCCAGCACGAAAAATACATCTGCTGCACCGGCATTCGTAATAAAGATTTTAGAGCCGTTCAGTACCCAGTGGTCG
>CAJTSV010000153.1:0-4221 GCA_910579075.1 uncultured Eubacterium sp. | reverse complement strand
CATCCACAGCCACCGTCTGCTGTCCCGAAGCATCCGTGCCCGCATTTGCCTCCGTCAGCGCAAAAGCGCCAATCCATTCACCGGAGCATAATTTCGGCAGGTATTTCTGCTTTTGTTCTTCCGAGCCGAACTGGTAAATCGGCGTGCAGCATAATGAGGTATGGGCCGAAACGATAACGCCTGTGGTTGCACAGTATTTGCTCAGTTCCTCTACCGTCTGGATATACGCCAGTGTGTCCATGCCGGAGCCGCCGTATTCTTCCGGGAACGGAATGCCAAGCAGCCCCATTTCCGCCATCTGCTTTACATTTTTCATTGGGAATTCTTCGGTGCGGTCAATTTCTGCTGCCAGCGGCTTTACTTCGTTTACCGCAAACTCATGTACCATATCTAAAATATCCTGATGAAACTCATCCTGTTTAAAATCCATGTTTATCCTCCTGCTATTTTTCTTTTCATAACCCGCGCTTCCCGTGCGCCATGCCGCCACAGCTGAATCTTATTCCTTTTTTGCGCACAGCCCGCAGAAAGCCGGTTATTTTTATGCTGCCACAGGCTGTTCCAAAGCCCGGTTCTACGCCCTGCGTGCCTTAAATGCCGCGGTAAGTGCCGGCACGACTTCATTCAGGTTGCCGACAATTCCATAATCTGCCACATCGAAAATCGGCGCATCGGCATCTTTATTAACCGCAATCACGGTATCAGACCCTGAAATGCCTGCCAGATGCTGGATGGCACCCGAAATGCCGATAGCGAAATACAGCTTCGGTGCAACCGTTTTGCCGGACTGTCCGACCTGGTGCGCATGCGGCATCCAGCCAGCGTCTACAACGGCACGGCTGCATCCGACGGTTGCGCCAAGCTCTGCTGCCAGTTCTTCCAGCAGCCTGAATCCTTCTGCCGAGCCTACGCCGCGCCCGCCGGAAACGATGATTTCTGCTTCTTCCAGATTGACAGCCTGCGCAACCTCATTGACACGCTCAACCAGCCTGGTATGGATTTCTTCCGGTGCAGTATGGATTTCTTCTCTAATGATTTCCCCGGTACGGCTTTCATCATAAACGCCTTTTTTAAATACGCCCGGCCTTACCGTGCCCATCTGCGGACGATGGTCCGGACACATAATCACAGCCATCAGGTTGCCGCCAAAGGTCGGACGCGTCCATGCAATCAGCCCGGTTTCTTCATCCACGTCAATTGCGGTGCAGTCTGCGGTCAGTCCGGTTTTCAGCCTGCAGGACACCCTCGGCCCCAAATCCCTGCCGTTATTGGTAGCGCCCAGCATCAGTGTTTCCGGCTTGTATTTTTCTACCAGCGCAGTCATTGCCTTCGCAAAAGCATCCGTCGTATAATATTCGTATTCCGGGCCGTCTGCGATAATTGCAGAATCCGCACCATAACAAATCGCATCCTTTGCCACGCCCTCGATGTCCTTTCCGATAACGACCGCCACAAGCGGACATCCCTTTTTTTCTGCCAGCGGCTTTGCTGCATTTATCAGTTCATAGCCGACATTTTTTGCCCTGCCGCATTCTGTTTCAATAAATACCCAGATATTTTTATAATCGTTCAGATTGCTCATAACCTGCCCCTCCTTATAAAAGCTTTGCTTCTTCCAGCAGTTTTACGACCTCTTTCGCCGCATCTTCTGCTTCCATGCCTGCCAGTTTGATGCCATTTTTCTCCTGAACCGGCGTAAATGTCTTTTTCACTCTGGTCGGAGAACCTTTCAGCCCGCACATTGCCAGCTCAATAGCCGGAATATCTTCTTCGGTCAGGACAGGTATCTCTTTTTTCTTTGCAGCCATCTTGCTTTTAATGGTAGGATAACGCGGCTCGTATGGCAGCTTTACAACGGTAACGACAGCCGGAAGCTTTGCGGCAATCATGTCATAGCCTGCATCATGCTCCCGCTTCACCTGGATTTCCCCGTCTTTTTCCAGGATATCCAGGGCATAGGTAATCTGCGGCAGGCCCAGATGCTCTGCTATTTCCGGCCCGACCTGTGCGGTATCGCCATCCGTTGCCTGCTTGCCGCATAATATCAGGTCAAATTTCAGCCCCTCTTTTTCTTCCACTGCCCGAATCGCCTCAGAAAGAATATAGCTGGTCGCAAGCGTATCTGACCCGCCAAAATTTCTGCTTGAAATCAGGTAGCCGCCATCTGCGCCGACTGCCAGGCAGGACTTAATGGCTTCCTTTGCCTGCTCCGGCCCCATGGAAATCACAATCAGCTTTCCGCCTGTCTGTTCCTTCAGCCGCACTCCTGCTTCCTGTGCATAAGTATCAAACGGGTTTACAATGCTTGGCACGCCCTTTCGAATGAGCGTATGGGTTTCAGGGTCGATTTTAATTTCATTCGTATCAGGCACCTGTTTCATGCAAACACAAATATTCATGGTTAGTTCCTCCTATTTTTCTGATTGATTGCGGATGCTGTTTAAAGGCGGTAACAGACTTTTCCTGGATTTAATATCATCTTCGGGTCAAAGACACGCTTGATGCCTTCCATAATCGCCATATTTGTCTCACCGATGGATTCTGCCAGGTATTTCACTTTTCCGGTTCCGATGCCATGCTCGCCGGAGACAAGACCGCCGCAGTCTGTTGCTTCTTTATATATAATGTCAAAGAATTTATCCACGCGTTTTTTGAATTCTTCTTCTGCCAGATCGTTGGAGCACTGGTAAATATGCAGGTTTCCGTCACCGGCATGGCCAAACGATTTGATTTCCAGCCCGCATTCTTCCCCGGTCTTATTGACAAATTCCAGGTAATCCGCAATTTTGTTCACCGGCACGACAACGTCGCATTCGTCTAACAGCTTTGTTTCTTCCATAATCGCTTCCAGGAAAGAAGACCGCGCTGCCCATGCATCTTTCATTTTGGACGGTGTATCAGCTACAAGCACGTCAATCGCGCCTTCTTCCACCACCAGCTCGGCTGCCTGTTCTACCAGTGCGTCCACCTCATCTTCCGAATTGCCATCCAGCGTTACCAGCAGGTATGCGCCAATCTGCGTCCCCTCAAGCTCCTGCGGGAATACCGATTTACCGATATACCGTTCGGATGCCAGCACGATTTCGCGCTCCATAAATTCAATTGCCTGCGGGTCCATATGTGCCATTTTGAATTTCGGCACCGCTGCCAGGGCCGTATGCAGGTCTTCAAACGGAATAATCAGGGAAGCAGCTGCCTTCGGAGCCGGGATGATTTTTAACGTCAGCTCGGTAATAATGCCAAGCGTTCCCTCGGAGCCAATCATCAGGTTGAGCAGCGAATACCCGGACGATGTTTTGGAAACCGTAGCGCCAAACTGCGTGATTTCCCCGGTCGGCAGGACAACGGTCATGGCCCTGACATAGTCACGGGTTGCGCCGTATTTTACCGCACGCATTCCGCCTGCATTCGTTGCGGCATTTCCGCCTACACAGGCAAATTTCTCACCCGGGTCTGGCGGATAAAGCATGCCTTTCGCCAGGCAGTCCTCTGCCAGGTCATTTAACAGTACGCCCGCTTCGATTTCGACTACAAAATTTTCCATATCATAAGACTTGATTTTATTCATCTTGGATATATCAATCAAAACGCCCCCGCATACCGGAACTGCGCCGCCGGCAAGGCCCGTGCCTGCCCCTCTTGGCGTTACCGGAATATTGTTGTCATAACAGATTTTCATAATGTCAGCCACTTCCTTCGTGGAACGCGGCTGGACAGCCATATCCGGCATATGGGTTCCATAAATCGGCATTTCATCCTTTGCGTAATCCGGATTGATGTCATCGCCTAAAAAAACATATTCCGACACGGCTTTCAGCTGGTCAATAATTTCTGGTGTCAGTTTGTTGTACATGTGGTAACCTCCTAGTATAATAATGATATAGCCACAAGAGCTATAAAGTTAATAAGTTACAAGGTCATATCTGATGAATAACTGAAGGAGGGTTCCCCTTCCATCAGAAGTTATTGATAAAATTTTTACCATGTCTGAGGTTTCCTTAATGCACCAGACAAAATTTAGAGGTATAATCACTGAGGCAGGATTATTGACGATGCCTCCTTGGGAACCGGCTTTCCGGCTGGTGAAACCTCCAATTAAGTCTGTCAGTCCATTCGGTGGTGATTTATGTTTTGGCTGGTTGGGAAGCCCCAGGCTATACCTGTATAAGCCGCTAGGTTGTGTATCCGCCTTCTGGAAATGGATGCCTGCCGGAAAGGATA
>CAJTSV010000152.1 GCA_910579075.1 uncultured Eubacterium sp. | reverse complement strand
CGGAAGCCTGGAACAGGATAATAAGGCAAAGCAGCTGGCATACGGGCTGGACTGCCTGCTGCGGTTTGCAGGAAAACAGAAGGGGCCTGAACAGATAGACATGGAAAGCACGCCGATGATATTAAGCCTGCTGCGCGAGCTGGGCATTGATACGGACAGGACGTTTCAGATTAACGGAACAAGGTGCGAAGTCAGAAATGGCAGAATTGTGGAAGCTGGCAGGCATTTCGGCGTACCGGATTCTGTGTTTCAGGAAGCGCTGAAAAAATATGAGGATGTGCTTTCCATGCCGCTTCAATAAAACTGCTTGGACCGGAATGGGGAGCAGGATGGTTCTGACTGAAAGAAGAACCATGCGGAAATGGAAGCCGCTGTAAAACCAAAAGAATATGCGCAGGGGCTGCTGTATGAAGCAATGCAAAACAAGATATAACTGGATGGAATCGTTCTTTTCATCGGTATCTTGTATATGTTTTGCCTGGTGCGGCAGCCCCTTCTTCCGCTTGATGCACCAGCGGAAAGCGGCTGATGGTATACAGCCTGGCAGATGGGAGGCTGGAAAGGTCGTTTTCCATCGGGCCGTAACCAGGCTTCTGGTTTTTATTCAATATCTCTTTTTGCGATGTATGTTCTGGAAATGCTCCATGAGAGCATATAAAGCAGGATTCCCGCAGCAGCTGTCAGGCCGCAGGCCATCATCCGGCTGCCAGCAAGCATTGCAGTTCCCGCAAATGCTGCGCTGGAAAGCGGGTATGCAATAATCAGGCAGAGCATGCTTTTTTCTTCGCTGAAAAGAAACGTAAATGGCAGCGTCATGCTTCCAGAGAACAATGCCAGGGCAATGCTGATGCCCGCATACAGCAGCATGGAATCATAATCGGGCTGGCCCTGGCAGACAGAAACCGTAACACTGAAAAGGATGCCGAACAGCAGGCCGGCTCCGCTGAGAAGAATATACAGAATATATTTGCTGTCCAGAACCGCTTTTCTGGAGACTGGCAAAACAGCCGAAATTTTTCTCCAGCCGGAATGCTTATCCATCTGGATGGTCGTTACGGAAATCATTCCAAGCATGACGGTTGCCATTACAGTTAATACCCATGCGCTGGCCAGAAAAGACATCCCGATTCCGGTAACCGCAAACACGGCAAGTATGATATAGAGTACAGACCTGATTAAGTAATAGTCTTTTAACAATAAGCCCTTCATTTCGTTTCCCCCTTTACATAGAGCAGCATAATTTCATCAATCGAAGCCGGGTCAATGACTGCTTTTGGATATTTTTTCTGTGCTTTTTCCCTGTCCGCAACTAAAACGTCCCACTCATAATCCTGTTTCCGGCATGCAATCACTTCATCCTTGTCAATGGCGTCGAATTGAACCGAACCGCATCGGATAATCCCGTATTGATACCGCAATTCATCCTTCGATTTGCAAAATACGACCTTTCCTTTATGGATAAAGACGATATAGTCTGCGGCTTTTTCCAAATCACTTGTGATATGCGACGACACCAGAATGGAATGGTTTTCATCCTGTACAAAATCTAAAAACAGGTCCAGAATATCATCACGGACAACCGGGTCAAGCCCGCTGGTTGCTTCGTCCAGAATCAGGAGCCTGGAATCGTGTGACAAGGCGGCTGCAATCGACAGCTTCATTTTCATGCCCTTTGAAAACTGCTTGATTTTTTTATCCGCTGGCAGGGACATTTTCTCCAGCAGGGAGAAAAATTTGTGTTCGTCCCAGGTCTGATATATTTTGCTGAGAATACGGTTCAGCTTTCTGGCGGAAAGCACATCGGGGTAACTGTTTCCGTCAAAAACAACGCCTATCTGATTGCGGATGCTTTCCGCTGCCTGCGTATCTGATTTCCCGAAAATCTCGATATTTCCGGAATCTTTTTTTATCAGGCCGAGAATCGCATTTATCGTGGTACTTTTTCCCGCGCCGTTTTCACCAATCAGCCCTACGATTGTACCGCTGGGGACGGAAAAAGAGACGTGGTCTAACACAAAGTCCCGGTATTTTTTCGTTAAGTCATTTACAGCCAGAGCATTACCCTGCATAATCAATCCTCCTCATAAAACAGCTTTAATAATTCCATCAGTTTCTCAACAGGAATACCGCTGGTTCTGCCAATATCAGCTGCTTCCTGCAAATGTTCCTCGGCCCGCCGCTGCTGTTCTTCCTGGTAAAAGTCTTTATTCTGTGCCGATACAAAGCTTCCCCTGCCTACCGTTGTTTCGATAAATCCATCCCTTTGCAAATCTTCATATGCTTTTTGAACCGTAATCACACTTACGTGAATCGATTTTGCCAGTGCACGCATAGAGGGAACCGGGTCGCCGGTCTGCAGCTCGCCGCTCATAATCATGGCTTTTATCTGTGAAGTTATCTGTTCATATATTGGCTTGCTTGTATTGCTGCTGATGATAATTTCCACAATGCCCCTCCTTTTGTTATTTAGTGTACTTATCATACAAGTACATTATATTCAAATATGACAAATCTGTCAATAGGCAGGTTCAGAATTTTATGAAAAATCTTAACAGTTCAGCCTTTGGTTATGGAATGGAGTAGACAGCAGCCCTCTTGACACAGGCTGCGTATGGTGGTAAGCTTATAAAAACGGGTTACAGCATCCGGAAACACACCGGGTGCTTTTTTGCGCGCATGGGAAAAATATTGTAAATGTTTTCAATGAATGAATCAGAAGAAGGAGGGCCATATGCGTCTATTTTCAAAATTTATCGGAGACAGGCAGTTTTATAAGATGGTGCTTTTGACAGCCGTGCCAATTATGGTACAAAACGGCATCACGAATTTTGTAAGCCTTTTGGACAACATTATGATTGGGCGGGTCGGAACGGAGCAGATGTCAGGCGTTGCGATTGTCAACCAGCTGATTTTTGTTTACAATCTCTGCCTGTTTGGCGGGGTATCGGGTGCCGGCATTTTTACAGCACAGTTTTACGGGCAGAAAAACTACGAAGGCGTGCGCCAGACGATGCGCTTCAAGCTGTGGCTGGTATCTGCGGCGACGCTGCTTGCAGCCGGAGTCCTGCTTGCTGGCGGCACGGAATTAATCAGCGCTTATTTAAGGGGCGAGGGGGCAGGTGAAAATATTTCGGCGACGCTTTTATATGGAAAACAGTATCTGGGCATTATGCTGTGCGGGCTTCCGGCCTTTGCCATTGTGCAGGCGTATTCCAGCACGCTGCGGGAATGCGGGCAGACGGTGCTTCCCATGAAAGCGGGCATTACAGCGGTGGCTGTCAACCTGGCGTTTAATTATCTTCTGATTTATGGAAAGCTCGGGTTTCCGCAGCTGGGCGTGCGCGGGGCTGCCCTGGCGACGGTGATTTCCCGGTATGTGGAAATGCTCCTTATCCTGATTCAGGTGCGCAGGCAGACAGAAAGGTATGCGTTTTTGTCCGGACTGTACCGGACGCTGCGCATTCCAAAGGAACTGGCGTGGAAGGTTACGGTAAAAGGAAGCCCGCTGCTGTTTAACGAAACGCTGTGGGCGGCCGGCATGGCAATGCTTGCCCAGTGCTATTCGGTCCGCGGGCTGAACGTGGTCGCAGGGCTGAATGTGGCAAATACAATCGGCAACGTATTTAACATTGTCTTCCTGGCCATGGGCGAGTCGGTTGCTATTATTGTCGGCCAGCTTCTGGGTGCCGGAAAGATGAAGCAGGCAAGGGACACGGATAATAAAATGATTGCATTTGCAGTGATGTGCAGCAGTGCCGTGGCGGCCGTGATGCTTCTGTCCGCCCCGCTGTTTCCAAAACTCTACAATATCAATGCCGAAGCAGCCCGGCTTGCAAAATATTTTATTATGGCATCAGCCCTGTTCATGCCGCAGCAGGCCTTTTTGAACGCATCTTATTTTACGCTGCGTTCCGGCGGGAAGACAGGCATTACATTTTTGTTTGACAGTGTCTTTATCTGGTGTGTCAGTGTTGCAATTGCGTATACACTCAGCCGCTTTACGCAGATGCCTGTCATTGCGGTATTTGTAATGGTGCAGCTGGGTGATTTGATAAAATGCGTGATTGGATTTGTGCTTGTCAAAAAGGGAATCTGGCTGGAAAATATTGTGGAAAGCCCGGCTGTTACGGAATAAAAACTGCTGTTGAAGGAATGCTGTACGGATTGGATTTTTTTTGCTATACTATAATAGAATATGGGCTGGCAGCCCGGATATCACAGGGAAAGGGGAAAGAAGATGGAAGAACGGCTGACGTTTGAAGAAATGAAAAAACGGTTTCCCGGGAAGTGGGTGTTTGTAAAAAATGCAGATGCGGATGGCCCGAATATCCGTTCTGGTGAAATTATCTGTGTGTGCGGGGATGAAGAATATGGAGATAAAATGGTAGAGATGCTCAGGTCTGGCATAGACTTTAAAAAATTCCGCACGACACATGATTTTTACGGAGGATTTATATATGCAGAAAATGCTGCAACTACGATTGAATGACAGCTTTCGGGTGCCGGTATTTGAATTAGAGGGATATAAGGAAACAAGCTGCCTGCTTGATACAGGCGCAGAAATTGCGGTATGGTGTTCCGGGCGGAACCATTTTCTGGAAATATTTCAGGATGCGGTAAACACAGATACGCAGGTTCTGCTCAGCGGCTTCGGCGGCAGCGGAGAATTTGCAGATGTTTATAAAATACCGTTATTAGAGCTGAAATCGGCGGATGAAAGTATTCGTTTCCGGAATGTGTATGCGGCTTTGTTAAACCGGAGCAGGTTTGGCTTTGATTTTATATTACCGGCAGTGATGTTTTCGAAGACAGACTATAAAATCAATAACTGCTGTGAATCTCCAAACCTGCAGGTATATTTCAGCAGGGACATGTTTTTGTCCGTGACCCGGATGCGGAAGTTTACCAGGCAGGAAGCAGAAGCGTTAAGGTCAGAATTTGGCATAGAGGTACCGGCGGGGATGGAAATTGTGGACAGCATTGCCTGTCTTCCACAGAATCTGGCATAACGGGAAAAATTTGTTTTTGATATCAGGAAAAATAATTACATAGGGAGAATGGACATGAATTTTGAAAATTTATCAGAAATGGTACGCATGCACCAGTATGAGGAAGTAAAGATTATCGGAAGGGATGTCTGCACGCATGGCAAAAATTATCACTTTGCGGCAATGGTGCGCAATGGGGATGCGATGCAGGTTTACGTGCTCGAACAGGTGGAGCCGCGCAGGAGATGGAACCCGGAAGGGGACAGGACGATGCGCCAGCAGATGAAGGGCACGGTTTCTGCGTCCACCGCTTTTATCAATCAGTTAAAAACAGGCAGCCAGGTGCTGCAGGCAACCACTGCCCAGGGCAGCAGCCTGAATCAGGAAGATACGCAGCTGCTTTTGTTTTTTGCAAAGCTGATGGATATGGGCTGGAAGCTGCCGCAGGACAGCCCGTTTGGCCAGGCGGACTGGTCATGCGTGGAATGCTGTATTAACAGCTTTCAGGTTCCGTCAGAAAAACTGCCGGAGTGGGAGAACGGCTGCCTGTCAGCTGTCTGGGGGCCGCAGATGCAGCAGCATGCCATTGAAAAACCGGTTCTGCTGGAAATTGAAGATGAAACGTCTCAGCCGCGCAGCCATGCAAAAGAGCTTGCATTTTCCATTTCAGATGACAGCGGGAAGCTGCAGGAAGGCGTATGCTATATCAACAGCGTCAGGCGGGTGGATGTCTGGAAACAGGATCAGGAGCGTTATGCAGATCCGGAGTACAAAAAGCGCGTGCTGGAATATATGACGCCGGAAGCATTTGAAGATATGAAAAAACAGTCTGCACGGATTCTGGAACAGTCCTGCCCGCGCGGGATGTATTTTCTGTGTGTGGAGTATGAGTGCACGCTGGATTACAACCTGCAGTTTTATGCCAGCGATTATCTTGAATCTGCACCGGAGCACAAAGCAAGTGCATCGGCGATTATGTTTCATGCAAAGCCGGAATCGGATAAGGGGATGCACGGGCTGGAGCTGAAAGCGGCAATTATCCAGATGCCGGTATCTGCGGATGAGACACAGATATGGGCGGAGCTGTTTCAGGCGTATAAGGTGGTGCCGGAAAGAGAGGAAGTGCTGCCGTTTTAATGCGGCTTTCTAGATTCTATGGGAATAATCGGGGAGTGCAGGGAAATTACAGAAATTTTTATGTGCTGGTGCTATGAATAAAATCATTGGGAAAGTATCAGCGAAAGATTACAGGGCACGCATCCTGGCTGTTCAATAGACTTTATGCTCTGGATGTGGTATACTTACGATACAACTGTAAAGAGAAGGAAACGATTATGGCATTAACAAGTGAAGGCTTATCAGCGATATCTGAAACGATGGATAAAAAACTGCAGCCAGTTCATGATGCTTTAAATACTTTAAAGTTCAGTCAGGAACATATAGCGGAAAAGTTAAAAGGTATTGAAGTTACCATGAATTACAATGACTATTATCTGAGTCATGACATTAAGAAATTACAGGAAGATGTGGACGCCATTGCACAAATATTAAAAATGCATGACAGGATGCCAGCTGTAAAATAGCCAGTCAATAATAGCTGCGAACCTGTAAACCAGAGTGTGAAGCCTGCTGAACTGCAAGGCTTTGCACTTTTTTTACTTTAGGGAAAGATGAATTTCTGGAAAGAATGCGGGATGTGAATGCTGCGGAATTCCGGGATATTTTCTGATTCAAATAAATTCTATTTGAAATAAATTCTATTCAAATTTAATTCTATAAGATAACAATTTATAACAAATTGTTAT
>CAJTSV010000151.1 GCA_910579075.1 uncultured Eubacterium sp. | reverse complement strand
TCGATGAATATACGCTTTTCTTTGTGCCACAAAAAGTCGGAATTTCCTATAAAGTAAAAAAGCCCTGACACGCAGCCAGAGCCCTTCATCAATCTTGCGCAGAATCCACACAGCCAGACAATCCCTCTATTTTACAAAACAGCCGCATCTGCATCCAAATCCCGCACATGCCAGTCATTACCAGCCTTCTGCACGCCCTTCATAAAACACCCGCATCATCTCCCGCGTCAGGCTGAAGGAATCGTCCATATCTTTCAATTGTTCCCGGTCTGCCCACTCAGCGGCAGCAAGCTCGTTTTCGTCCAGCACGATTTCACTGCTGCCGTCTAATTCTGCAAAATACCCGAGCAGCAGGTTTCCGTCGATGCCCCATGGCTGGGATTTGTAATAGCGGATGTTTTTTACCCGCAGCCCGGTTTCTTCCATGACCTCGCGGCGCACGGTGTCCTCTGCGGTTTCGCCGATTTCCGTAAATCCTGCAATCAGCGCATAGCGTTTGTATGCACGGTTTGCATATCTGGTCAGCAGTATCTGGTTCCCGTTTGTCACTGCCACAATGACTGCCGGTGAAATTACCGGATAAATCTGATTGCCGCATGCTTCACAACGCAGCATCCGTTCTTTTTTATCCGGCCGGGTCTTCGCGCCGCACCGCCCGCAGAAACGGCTTCTGCGGTACCACTGGCATAAATGCCACGCGGTATAAGCAGCAAAGCAGAATTCCCGGCCTGCCTGGCTGCGGACATCGGACAGGCTCATCAGCCACAGCCCGGCCTGTGCGTCCGGCATCACAGGGTTATCCGCCAGATATAAATAATAATCCTCCTGCTCGATGCAAAACAGATACGGAAAGGCTTCCGCAGCATCTGTGCCTGCATGCCCCGTTTCCTGCCCTGCTTTTTTTATCTCAGCTGGCAGCTCTGAAAACTGCGGCATCCGGATGCCATTTCCAGTTTCTTTTACCAGCATTTTATTTTCTGTAAATACGGCTATATAATCGTTTTTATCCGGTTTTTTATTCCGGAATTCATTATACAGTTTTCTCGGTGCGATATCCTGGATCATTTCTTCCTCCGTAATATTTCCCCTATTCTTTGCTCAGAAAACGCTCCCATTCTTCCACATCCCGCGTTCCTGCCACACACAGCAGATATGTGCGTTCATTGCTCGCATCGATTTCAAAAACATATCTGCCGTTTTCTTTTTTCAGGGAATACAGGCAGCACTCCCCGTCACAGAAGGATTTGAGCACGTCATTGTACTGCTGCGGCGGCACGGCGGCATCCTCATGCTGCTCTAAAAGCTTTCCGTCCGCATTGTATACCTTATATCCTTCTTCAATCAGGGATTCCACGGTGCCGTCCTGGATTTTCAGGTTCAGCTCATTAGCTCGCATCGGACGGATATCACGGTTTTTGGAATTTTCCGGATATATCGTCACATTGTCCAGAGTCAGCTGAAAACAGCCGTTTCTTTTCTGTATGTCCGAAAGATATGCTTCCGCAAATCCAAAATGCTCCCATTCATTTGTTGTCGTATATTTCATCAGGCCATGCTCCTCTCCTGCTTAAGCGTATTCCTTACATAGCAATTTTCCATAAATTTTATAACAGGTCATCCTGTCTGTGCGATTCAAAATATCCCTGCACGGCATCCCAGATATGCTCCGCTGTTTCATCCACAGAGCAGTTTCCATCTATCACCACCACGTTTTCCGAATCCCGCAGGCGTTCAAATGCTTCCATATAATTGTGCCTTACCTGTACCAGCCAGGATTTTTCTTCAAACAGTTCTGTTTCAAAACGGTTTGCCGCAATGCGTGCAAGCGCAGTGTCCGGGTCTGTATCAATAAACAGATTGATATCCGGGCGCAGTATCTGGCTGCATAATGCATTGGCCTGGATAAGCCAGTCCATCGGTACTTTCACGCCCTGATAGGCATACGAGGAAAAACAGTACCGGTCCATAATAACCGATGTGCCTTCTTCGATTTTGCGGCAGACCCCGTTTGTCTCATTCAGCAGATGGTCCAGGCGGTCTGCCACAAACAGTGCCGCGATAACCCTGTGGTCTGCCTGGATTCTCCCGGTCAGGGCCTGGCGTATCAGGGAACCGGCGAGCACCTGCGTCGGTTCCATCGTGCCGTATACCGAAATTCCCGCCTGTTTCAGCCTGTCTGCGAGAATCCGGGCCTGCGTGCTTTTCCCGCTGCCGTCAATTCCTTCCAGCGCTATAAAAACGCCTCTTTTTTGTGTGCTCATCTGCCCTGCCCTGCTCCTTTTTTCTTTAAGATTTCATTGACCGCAATGCCAAGCCCCATCATAATCCAGAAAATCGGAGCAACCGTTACCGTAGAGTCATTTAAAAATGAAATCACCATATAAGTAAATGTCGCAAGCAGCAGCCCTGCCCCGATAATTTCCATGCCATCCTGATACGAAGCTTTTGCATACAGCCGGACTCCGGTCACAAAGTACCAGATATAAAACACAAGCACCGCCAGCAGCGCCGGAATGCCGCTCTGGACAGCTATCTGCAGGTAAAGGCAGTGCGGCTTTACGTCCATAGACGAGGTCGAATAGTCGTATGTCTTGTCCACATAGTCATCCTGCGGATAAACGACCGTATACGTGTCCGCGCCTGTTCCGAAAATCAAGCAGTTTTTCAAAAGGGGAATGGTTTTTGACCAGATTGTCCCTCGTTCTTCAAACCGTTTTTCCAGAAAATTTACCCATACACGCGGCGCGTTATTGATTTTGTCCCAGCGCCCGTATACATTATAGTAATAATACGTGCCGTCATCGCCTTTCTTAAAATACCATGTAACATTTCCCGCAAACACGCCCATGGCTATTTCATTATTCAGGTTGACTGCCTGCACGGTAAATCCAGGGAAACGCTCGTCCTGCACGGCATAGGTAAACGTCGCTTCATCCACCGTCGTATTCAGGGCCGTTCCGGCATCATCCTGTATGGTCATATTGATATATCCTTCCGGCGTGATATCGTATGCAGCATGGAATACCTGCCCGTTACAGGTAATCGCCACATCATTATCCCCGGTCACAATTTCGGAAATCGGGTCTTCCGGCCTGTCTTCCGCATGCATCAGGCGAACAAATTTCTGAATAATAAAATCATCCTTTTTCAGATACGTGCCAAATACAACGGCGATAACAGCCGTAACCGGCAGGACTATCTTCCATGCCTTGATAAGCCGTTTATTAAATAACAGCAGAATAAACAGAATCGTAACTGCAAATGCCGCTATCGCACTCCGGTTGCCGGATGCTAACAGGCAGATAATGGAAAGCACGAGCATTCCGGCATAAAGAATGCGGAAATACCATTTTTTGTTCTGGATAAGCAGCGCGATTTCCATTGGAATAATCAGTGCAAAGTAAGAAGCCACATAGTTCGGGTTATACATGCCCAGAAACACACGGCCCTTTTCAAACGCCAGGTCAATATCCGCCATTCCACCGGTTACGAGCTTCTTGCCAAATTCGGACGTATAAAAGTCGCGTCCTGTCACCTGCAGCATTCCGATAACAAGCATCAGCGCAACGCCGACCGTCATCCATTTCATGATACAGTCCAGGTCTTCAAATGTATCAATCAGCTGATAGGCATAAAAAGCAATGACGCAGTAGCCCAGCAGCACCCAGACGGTCTCAAATACTTCCACCGCTCCGTGAAAGCTGAAATAGCGGTACTGTGAAAAAATGGATGACAAAAAGGTCAGTGCCGCATATATGATAATTGGTATCATTTCATAGCAGAACTTAAATTCCTTTTTTTTCATAAAGTACCGGACAGCCAGAATAATGCTCATGGCTGCTGCAATTACGGTAATTGCCAGCGACTTATAATAAAGGAAAAAGTCCAGCGTTTCATCAGATGCCGGGCTCCAGTCAAACTGGGCAAGCCCGGATTTGAACGAATACATGCGTACAATCAGCGGCACGACTGTCAGCAGCAGAATCACTGGGATAAAATACAAAGCTGATTTTTTCTTATTCATAAATTCAGTTCCTTTCCTGAGTATTGTAAATTACTCCTGCTATTATATACCATTTTATTTCGAATGGGAACGGGTTATTTGCGATATTCTCTAAGCACTGGCAGAAGAAAGCAGGGCTTTGCAGTTAATATCCGGGCCGCTGCAGGCTTCCCTCGTCAAATGTGTATTCCGGTGTGAAAAACGGATAGCTGACTTCTTCCTCGTAATACCACGGGTCATTTTCATGTCTCGGGTTTATCAGGATATGAAACTCCTGTGCCGGCATATATCCCTGTGCCAGCAGAAAAGCTTTCCTGCCCTGTGCATTCTCGCAGATATCTGCCAGCATGACAGCATGCCCGGGACTGCCGCCTTTTAAAAAGACATCCCCGCAGCGGATTTCGGACAGGCTGACCGCTTCCGATTCTGCGGCCATGGAAAGCGTCCCGGCATAGGAAAACACCATTCTCAGATATTTCTGGAAGCTTTCATAGGAATCATCATAAGAAGCAGATGCTGACCATGACACCTCATTTCCATTGACCTGAATCCGGTACCCCTGCCGCCATTTTGCATATTCGGCATAAAACCCGTTTACAAAATGAAATCCAATCCGTTCGTGCTGCCCAGTGTTCCAGAAGTATTCTGCATATACACGCATGACGGAATCTGCGCACTGCTGCAGGTCCTCATTCTCAATCGGAAGCTGAAAAACAGAAGCATGGTGGTTCTGGCTGTATTTTTTCTTTCCATTATATAGCAGCACCGGACTGCCGTATTTTTTCATCGGATAATTCCGCAGAAACTGCTGCAGGCTTCCTTCTTCTGCCTGTACCCGCTCATAGCCGTCCGGCACACCAAATCTTGTTTCCAGCGTCATGCCTTCCGGATGCAGCAGGCTGGCCGCTTTCCTGTCAGAGGCTTCCCCGGTGCCTGCCGGCTGGCCTGCCCCTGCCCCATCCGGATTCCTGTTTCCTTCCTCTGTATCAGAAACCGGCTGCTTTTCCACAGATTCCCCATCCAGATTCCCGCTGCTTTCCTCTGTATCAGAAACCGGCTGCTTTTCCACAGATTCCCCATCCGGATTCCCGCTGCTTTTGCCTGCATCTTCCCCGGATGCATCTGTTTTTTCAGAATCTTTACCTGATTTTATTCCAGATACGTTATCTGTATTTTTGATTTCCTGTGCTGATGCACATCCCGCAGCTGCCAGCAATACGGCGGACGCCAGCAATACAGCTGCTTTTCTGGCCGCGTGCTTTCTCACTCCGTGGCTTTTTACAGGCACACCATCTTTTCGTTTTTCTGTCCGGCTTACCGTTTCTGTACTGCTTCCTGCCACTTCCTGCTTTTTCTTTTCTGAATTTTTTTCTGTACTTTTTTCTGTATTTTTATCTGCATTTTTATCTGCCCCTGCCTGTATCATCATTTGCGCCCTTCCTTTCCTGTCATCTGAGAGCATTATAACACAGATTTGTGCGCTGTGCCTGAAAATTTGATATTGACAAGCCGTCCCTGTCCATATTATGATAAATGCCGGACTGGCCGGGGAAACAGGTGCAAAGCCTGTGCGGGCCCGCCGCCGTAAGGCATGCCAAAAAGCTGCCCGACTAACCGGACGCCACAATCCGGGAAAAACCATTGGAAACGGACCGCATACGACGGTTTCCCGCTCCGAGAAGGCTGTCTGGCAGATGCCAAGCCGGAATATCCGGCCAGCCCTCATCCTCTTTGTTTCAAACTGCGAGTGCTGGTTTAAGAGGAAATAAAACACATAAAGGAGAACGGAACATGAAAACAGATTACCGGAAAAAACTATCATCATTCATCCTTTGTACCGTGCTGATTGTGGCTATGGCGCTTCCTGCATCAGGCTGCGGCAGCAAGCCGGACAGCGGAAAACAGCCTGCGTCAGGCCCTGAGACAGAAACCGCGGCAGACGGCAGCGTGCTCGGCGAAGGCAGCCTGCAGTTTCCATTTACAGTTACAGACCCGGATGGAAACGAAACTTCTTTTGAAATCCATACCGAGAAAGAGACCGTCGGGGAAGCTTTATCAGAGCTTGGCCTGATTGAGGGCGAAGACAGTGAATACGGCCTGTTTGTTCAGACGGTCTGCGGCATTACGCTTGATTACGACAAAGACGGCCTGTACTGGGCATTTTATATCAATGAGGAATATGCATCGTCAGGCGTAGATTCCACCGCCATTACAGAAGGGGACAGCTATCACCTGAAAGCTGAGAAATCATGAAACTGACCGTGCGGGAAACTGCCATATTTGCAATGCTGGGAACTTTGATGTACGCATCCAAAATGATTATGGAAATTGCCCCGAACATTCATCTTATCGGCGTATTTACCATTGCGTTTACGGTTGTGTACCGGAAAAAAGCGCTGTACCCGGTTTATATTTTTGTACTGTTAACCGGCCTGTTCAGCGGTTTTGCGTCCTGGTGGATTCCTTATTTATACATATGGACGGTTTTATGGGGATTTGTTATGCTTCTCCCAAAAAAGCTGCCGAAAAAAGCTGCGCCCGTCATTTATATGGCGGTCTGCGCCGTACACGGCTTTTTATATGGCACGCTCTATGCCCCGGCTCATGCGCTTTTGTTTGGAATGAGCCTGAAGGGCATGGCTGCATGGATTATCGCAGGGCTGCCATGGGATTTTTTGCATGGCGTCAGTAATTTTTTCTGCGGAATCCTGATTGTACCTGTTATTTCTGCCATCCAGCTTGCACAGCGCAGCATGGAAGCATAAATCCAGGCAGGGCTGCCGCAGCCGGAAAGCAGGTTTCCT
>CAJTSV010000150.1 GCA_910579075.1 uncultured Eubacterium sp. | reverse complement strand
GTGTGGGTTCAAGTCCCATCTTCTGCACTCACATAATTTTAAAATAGGAACCCAGTTGGTGGGTTCCTATTTTTATCCCTTTCTTTCCGCAAAGCAGGCCGGATGCCGCCCGCTTCGCGAAATTTCATTCCAGGCTGTTCAGGTTCACAAGGCTGCGTTCCAGCTTTGCAGATACTTCTTCTGCCAGTGTGTCGCCTTTTGCGATAACTGTATAATACCGGCTCTGCGTCAGCATATAATAATCATCCCCGCAAAAGCTGTCCAGGTCCCCGCTGCTGCAGCAGATAAAATATCCTTCTTCGGTAACAGGCAGGTCTTCCATGGTAATGGAATAGACATGCGTGTCAATCAGATTCACCTGCAGCTCATAAGCAATCCGGTAATTTTTCGTATCATCCAGCGTACAGTAAACCTCGTGGCTGCCAGCCACCTCTTTTAACAGGCCGTACATGGACAGGTTCCCGGATGATACCTTGCCGAGCTGGGAGTTAATGGTGCCGATTTTTGCCGAATACAGTCCGGTTGGGATGAAAACAGCTGTCAGAAAAAGGCATGCACCGGCTATGCGCGCTTTCCAGAACCGTTTTCTGGAAAAAGAAACAAGCAGCAGCATAATGGCAAATCCAGCCACGCTGATGATGATGCAGCAGGACATGGCAAAGTCTTCGGAAAGCAGCCGGTAAAAGCCAATCCCTGCAGCACAGAACGAGCGGTAGTGCCAGGTGTCTTCAATTCTTTGCAGGTTAAAATACAAAATAACGCTGGCTGCGGCATAAAGACAGGCCAGGCCCGCCGTTTCCAGCACAAACCGCAAATCTTTGCGGCAGAATGCCAGATGCAGGAAGCCGCACAAAAGCAGAATGCCAATGATGCATTCGTCGTAGCGTGTATAAATAAAGTAAGTCAGGTCTGTATCGGATTCCAGGTTTGTAATGGAAGCCGGGTCAATCAGGCTGATAGCAGAAACCAGGAATGTTCCGGCACAGGAAAGCAGCGTAAACAGGTAAAACGATACATGCTTTCTGGCTTTTCCGGCACGTACTGCATGGATAAGATGGCGGACGCAGTGCAAAAGCCCCCAGTAAAGCAGCCCGAAGGTTGCGGCTGCAAGGCTCCACATCTGCCCGCTTAACGAACGCAGCAGGTTCCAGCAGCCTTCGATGGTCAGCAGAGAAAGCAGGTGGTCTTTCTGTGCACCCAGGCCGTTTTTGGCCTTCAAGCCGAATCCTTCCATAATACACAGATATGTTTTGATATCTGCATTATAAAACAGGATAACAAGCAGCGGTATCAAAAGCGCTGCGGACAGCTTCCAGTCAATGGCTTCGGTAAAAAGCAGAAACAGCACAATCAAAAAATAAGCGGTCACAATGCCAATCGTGCGGTTGTGCGTAATATAGCAGGCACCCATGCACACGCTTAACAGCAGGGCGCGGCTGGCACAGGGCTTTTGCTCAAAGCGCAGGAACAGGTACAGCAGCAGCCAGACAAGCAGATATAAAAAAGTCTCGCTCCATGCAATCGGGCCCTGCGTGATAAAAGAAGAATACATGCAGGACATAAAGCTGGCAGCCAGCAGCAGAAAGCCGCTGATTTTTGGAAACAGCATCCGGGCACAGCAGATGCACAGTACATACGACAGCACGGCAAACAGCCCGTTTAGCAGGATGGCAGCCTTATACATCAGGTGCAGGCTGTGCGAAAGCAAAAACAGCGGCACGAGCACAAGGCTGTAGCCATAGGAATACCAGTTCATATGGCCGGCGAACACATCCGACCAGTCATGCCCGGTAAACAGCGCTGCATGGGTCCAGTAGCCGTATTCGTCATTGCGGATGGCAAGGGCGTTGCAGTCCCGGATATACCAGATGCGGGATAAAAAAATCACGCTGGAAAATAATAAGAATAATAAGGTTTTATGATGCCTGCGTATCCATTCAGCCATAGAAATGCTCCTGTTCTGGTTTTATTTGCGAAAAACCGCTCTTATGATATGATTATACAAAAAATAAGAAAAAAATAAAGGATTTTTCAGAAATACACAGAATTTTTAGAATAAGGGAAGCAGTTTGCATTTATACAGGAAGGGGAAATTCTTCATGACGATACGTGAAGAAATGGAACAGAGGGAACATGTGCTTTTAAGCCCCTATGCGTCATTCAGTGACGAGTCCAGGGGCAGGGAGCGCACAGAGGAACCGTGCGATATCCGGCCTGTTTACCAGCGGGACAGGGACCGGATTCTGCACAGCAGGGCATTCCGGCGGCTCAAAAATAAAACACAGGTGTTTTTGACGCCAAAAGGCGACCATTACCGGACACGCATGTCGCATACACTGGAAGTGTCGCAGAATGCCCGCACGATTGCAAAAGCGCTGCGTCTGAACGAAGACCTGGCAGAGGCGGTTTCGCTCGGGCATGACCTGGGGCATACGCCGTTTGGCCATGCGGGGGAATTTATGCTGAACAGCCTGTGCGAAGGCGGTTTCCGCCATAACGAGCAGAGCGTGCGCATTGTGGAAAAGCTGGAAAAGCATGGGAAGGGGCTGAACCTGACCTGGGAAGTGCGGGACGGGATTTTAAACCACCAGATGACAAGCATGCCGGCAACGCTGGAAGGACAGATTGTCCGTCTTTCTGATAAAATTGCATATATCAACCACGATGTGGATGATGCGGTACGGGCCGGAATCCTGTGCGAGGAAGATATTCCGAAGGAATACCAGGAGGTTTTGGGAACGGGCGTGCGTATGCGTTTAAATACTTTAATACATAATATCATTACAAGCAGCATGGGGAAAAATGAAATCTGCATGTCGCCCGATGTGGAGCACGCCATGAAGGGGCTGCGGCAGTATATGTTTAAAAACCTGTACCACAACCCGGTTGCAAAGCGTGAGGAAAAGAAAGCGGAAGAACTGCTCGAGCGCCTGTTTGTCTATTATATGAAACGTCCGGAACAGATGCCGTACCAGTATACAGACATGATTGACAAAGGAGAAAACAAAGACCGTGCAGTCTGTGATTACATTGCGGGCATGACAGACCAGTACGCCATTGCAAAATTTAACGAATATTACGTGCCGCTGCAATGGCAGACCTGATGCGCAGGCCGCACGCTGTAAAAGAAACAGATAAAAGCTTTCGAAACAGAAAAGGAGTCAGGCAATGCCGTTTTATTCAGACGAAATCAAAGAAGAAGTGCGTTCTGCGAATGACATTGTGGATGTCATATCTGGATATGTAAGGCTGCAGAAAAGGGGCAGCGGGTATTTCGGGCTGTGCCCGTTCCACAATGAAAAATCCGGCTCGTTTCACGTATCGCAGGCAAAGCAGATGTACCACTGCTTTGGGTGCGGGGCCGGGGGAGATGTATTCGGGTTTTTAATGGAATATGAAAATTACACGTTTCAGGAAGCCATGGAATATTTAGCGGGGCGTGCAGGAATCCGGCTGCCGGAGCATGAGCTGTCCGAACAGGAAAAACGGGAATCCGATTACCGCGGCAGGCTTTTGGAAATAAACCGCGAGGCGGGGAAATATTACTACATGCTGCTGCGCAGTGAGCGCGGTGCGCATGCCATGCAGTATTTCCGTTCCAGGGAGCTTTCAGACGAAACGATGAAAAAATTCGGCCTGGGTTATTCCGATAAATACAGCGATGACCTGTACCGCTATCTGCGCGCAAAAGGCTATGATGACAGGCTGCTTCGGGATTCCGGCCTGATTACCATAGATGAAAAACGCGGCGCGCATGATAAATTCTGGAACCGTGCGATGTTTCCGATTATGAATGTGCATCATAAAATCATCGGATTCGGCGGCAGGGTTATGGGGGAAGGCGAGCCGAAATATTTGAATTCCCCGGAAACGAAAATATTCGACAAAAGCAGGAACTTGTACGGGCTCAACCTCGCAAGGCAGTCCAGGCGGCCGCAGATACTGCTCTGCGAGGGCTATATGGATGTTATCGCGCTGCACCAGGCCGGGTTTGACAATGCGGCAGCGTCGCTTGGAACGGCATTTACAAGCGGCCATGCGGGCCTGCTAAAGCGCTATGCAAAAGAAGCGTATCTGACATTTGACAGCGACGGGGCCGGAGTCAAGGCAGCGCTGCGGGCAATTCCGATATTGAAGGAAGCCGGGATTACCGCAAAGGTTATCAGCATGAAGCCGTACAAGGATCCGGATGAATTTATCAAGGCACTTGGTGCCGAAGCTTTTGAGCAGCGCATCGGGCAGGCGGAAAACAGTTTTATGTTTGAAATCCGTATTTTGGAGCAGAATTATGATATGAAGGACCCGCAGGGTAAGACGGCATTTTATAAGGAAGCTGCCAGAAAATTACTCGAATTTCCAGAGGAGATTGAGCGCAATAATTATATAGAGGCAGTTGCGGAAAAATACCAGACGGGATTTGAAAACCTGCGCCGGCTTGTGGCACAGGCTGCGGGCCAGGCGGGACTGGCCAGAAGGACAGAGCCGCTTAAGCAGGGAGTCAGGAAACAGAGAATGCATAAGGAAGACGGCATCAAAAAAGCCCAGAAGCTGCTGCTGACATGGCTTGGCGAAGAACCCGGCCTGTATGCCCTGGTGCGGGAATACATTACGCCAGACGATTTCCCGGACGAAATCTGCAGGCTTGCGGCGTCGGCACTGTTTGCGCAGCTGGAATCGGGACAGGTAAATCTGGCGCAGATTCCGGGGCATTTTGAAGACCTGGAAGACCAGCGCGGGATTGTGTCGGCTTTTCATGAGACAATACAGGATATCCGCACGGATGCACAGCGTGCGGCGGCATTAAAGGATATGGTTTTAAAATTAAAAGAACACCGGCTGCAGCAGCTGAGTGAAAATCATGACCCGCAGGGCATGCAGGAGCGTTTTACACAGATACTGAGGGAGAAAAAAATGCTGGAGGAGCTGCGGCGGAAGGAATTTATACAGAAATAAGGATTTTTACTGAATTTACTGGTATCAGATAAGCATGTGAAACCAAGAGAGGATGAATTAAATGGCGAGAATGGAAGAAAACAAAAAGACAATGAAAAAAAAGGACCGGGCGAAGGAGGCTGGCACGCCGGAACGTCCAGTGTTTGACCAGCAGAAATTCCTGGAGATTTTAAACACTCTCGTGGAGCGGGCAAAGAAGAAAAAAAATATGCTGGAATATCAGGAAATCAGTGATGCATTCCAGAGCATGTGCCTGTCCGTGGAACAGCTGGAAAATGTGCTGGAATATCTGGAAATCCATAATGTGGACGTGCTGCGCATATCCGATGACGATGACGACGCAGACCTTTTAATCGAAGACGATGATGTCGAGGTCGAAAACATCGACCTGACTGTCCCGGACGGCGTGAGCATCGAAGACCCGGTACGCATGTATTTAAAGGAAATCGGCAAGGTTCCGCTGCTGAGTGCAGAGGAAGAAATCGACCTTGCGCAGAAAATGGAAAACGGCATGGTTGCACATGAAAAAATCATTATTTTACGTGGCCGCAGGGAAAAAGCAGAATCGGATGAAGAACGGGCAGATTACAATCAGGAAATCAACAAGCTGCTGTTGGAACAGGATTACGGCGAGGATGCCAAAAAGCGGCTCGCCGAGGCGAACCTGCGTCTTGTTGTCAGCATTGCAAAGCGGTATGTCGGGCGCGGCATGCTTTTCCTGGACCTGATACAGGAAGGAAACCTGGGACTGATAAAGGCGGTGGAAAAGTTTGACTACCGCAAAGGGTATAAGTTTTCAACCTACGCGACCTGGTGGATCCGCCAGGCGATTACAAGGGCGATTGCAGACCAGGCCAGGACAATCCGCATTCCGGTGCATATGGTGGAGACGATTAACAAGCTGATACGCGTCTCCAGGCAGCTTTTGCAGGAGCTGGGGCGTGAACCGACTCCGGAAGAAATCGCCGTACAGATGAATATGCCGGTCGAACGCGTGCGCGAAATTTTAAAAATTTCACAGGAGCCGGTTTCGCTGGAAACGCCAATCGGGGAAGAAGAAGATTCCCATCTGGGGGATTTTATCCAGGACGATAATGTGCCGGTGCCGGCAGATGCAGCAGCTTTTACACTCTTAAAAGAACAGCTCGGGGAAGTGCTCGGAACGCTGACGGAACGCGAGCAGAAGGTGCTGACCCTGCGTTTTGGGCTGGAAGACGGCAGGGCCAGGACGCTGGAAGAAGTTGGCAAGGAATTTAACGTTACAAGGGAGCGCATCCGCCAGATAGAAGCCAAGGCACTGCGCAAGCTGCGCCATCCAAGCAGGAGCCGCAAGCTGAAGGATTACCTGGAGTAATCCGGACAGGGAGTGACGGATGCAGGAATTTGTGAGAAAATTATCGATGCGGCTTCAGGCTGCCGCTGATTTGGTAACAGCCGGAAACCGGGTGGCAGATGTGGGCACAGATCATGGCTTTCTGGTGATTTATCTGGTGCAGAGCGGCAGGTGTCCAGGTGCTGTGGCCATGGATATCCGGGAAGGGCCGCTGGAACGCGCAAGGGAGCATATCCGGGAAGCGGGGCTGCAGGGGAGCATTCGGACAAGGCTCTCAGACGGCCTGAGAGAACTGACGCCGGGCGAAGCAGAATGCGCAGCTGCCGTCGGCATGGGCGGGCTGACAATCCTGCATGTGCTGGAGAATGCGGGAGAAAAGCTGCAAAGCTTTCAGGAACTGGTGCTCGGGCCCCAGTCTGACATAGCAAAGGTACGCAGGTGGCTGCGTGAACATAATATGTATATAGATAAAGAAGAACTGGTGCTGGAAGGCGGGAAGTTTTATCCGCTGCTGCATGTGGATATGAATCCGCGGCAGGGGCCTGCTGGCGCGGCAGGAACATGTGGTTCAGACACAAAGGGCAGGCCGTACAGTGCCGCAGAATCAAAAAATGAGGCGG
>CAJTSV010000149.1:6172-7010 GCA_910579075.1 uncultured Eubacterium sp. | reverse complement strand
AGTTAGTGCATATGGGGCCTTCCCCCGCCGGAAAAGGTTTAAAATCCCAATGAGCTTCTGCTATCGTAATTAACCGCAGAAGCCAAACGGACACATCTTTAATATACACCTGTTTTCAAGCGGATTCAATTATTTTATAAAAATAGTTAAATCAGCTTTATTGCTATGCCTTCCTATCAATCAGGATTAAAGATTTAAGTAGAAAAATCTTCTTTTTCCACGTTTTATCAATTACTCTTTACCGTTTGATTTGAAATATTCATTTTAGCAACATTAAGTTGACCTTCTTTCTGTTTGTGAGTGCAGTTTTCCGGATGATTTTTTCTAAAGTTAATGACATTGGTTCACACAGGACTTTGCAGGGCCTGCCCCAGGGGCATTCACTGCAAAGTTCGTAAGAAAGTGTCAGAGATTTTTGGCCTGTAATAAAAAGTCTGCACAGCCATATTTATGCCTCAAACAACGGAATCCGCGGCGGCAGCCATGTAAACAGGGCGAATAGCAGCGCGGTAACGGCCAGAATCAGGAAAAAGGGCACGTTCGAGAGCGTATAGCTGGTTCCTTCCCGCAAATAGCGGTAGCTGTACCAGAAGGAAACTGCTATGCCGCAGAAAAACAGCGCAATGTCAACGGGCAGCAGTGTAAAGCCGAGAATGCCGCTGTATGTGTAAAAGCCCGCAAGAATAACCGCCATGGCAAGCAGGATGGCATAGGTCTTAATATTCCAGTAATCGGTCTTTGGCTTGTCCAGCAGGTAGTATTCTGCAATGCTGATAAAAAGCAGGGGGAAGAAAAGCAGCTTTAAATGTTCCCAGGCAGATTCGCTGACAGGAGCAAG
>CAJTSV010000149.1:0-6162 GCA_910579075.1 uncultured Eubacterium sp. | reverse complement strand
CCATGCTGCAAACGGGGAATGGCCGCTCCAGTCATAAAGAAAGTGCAGGAGCACGCCGCCGGCCATGGCTGTGAAGCAGCTTGCGATTTCAATGGATTTTAGTCTGTGCATATGGGAACCTCCTTTGCGGGATGCAGGTATTTCGATTTTTAACTTAATATGTCCGGGAGCAGCGGATTTTATGCAGGAACTGGAAAGAAGCTTATGAACATGGACGCGTGGCAGGAAATATGATATAATCACCCGGAGGACATATATGCGGATAAGATATAAATGAATAAAAAAGCGCTGCATTTTTTTACTTTCAGGGAAGCAGGCGATAACTTTTATCAGAACCGGATGCAGATGCATCCATACAGCCATCTGGTTCTGCATATCATGAAAGAAAAAGGATAACGAATGAAATGGATGGGAAAACAAAAGACAGGGATAAATTTACATAACAGCTGTGTATTTGCGGTGCTGCTTTTAACCACCGGGCTTCACATCCTGTCATGGAATTCGAAAGCGTTTACAGACTGGTACCGGCTGCGGCTTTTTCCGGTGCTGACTGGAATTCCGGCCAGGATATCGGATTTGTTCAGCGGCTCTGTGGGTGAAATCCTGATTGCAGCAGGAGTGCTTGTGGCTGTACTGGAGCTTTTTCTGGTTCCGGTGCTCGCATGGAAAACGCGTCAGGGTAACACGCATAAGCCGGATGCAAAAGCAGCCGGAATAAAAAAATGGAACCTGCGGTTTGCCTGCTGGGTGCTTGTGTATATTTATGTTACGGAAACGCTGAACTGCTATATGCTCTATCATGCGTCCACTGTGGAAGAACAGTATTACAGCACCGGCGGGGAACAGGGGACGGAGCTTTTAGTCCGTGCTTATTCCGAAGTGGTGGCAAAGGCGAATGCGCTGGCCGGACAGGTAAAGCGCGATGCGAAGGGCAGGGCGGTTTTTGACGGTACCGATGCGCAGCTTTATGAGAAATGCAGGCAGGCGATGAGAAAGCAGGGGGAAGTTTATCCGTACCTGAGCGGATATTATCCAGACCCAAAGCCAATCCGTGCGTCGCATTTTATGAGCCAGCAGTATCTGCTCGGCATTTATTTTCCGTTTACGATGGAAGCGAATTACAATACAGTGATGTACCCGGTCAATATGCCCGCAACCATCTGCCATGAATATTCCCATTTAAAAGGAATTATTTTAGAGGATGAGGCGAATTATTTTGGCTTTGCGGCGTGTATTGAGTCGGACGACCCGTATCTGCAGTATTCCGGCTATTTAAGCGTAATCGGCTATCTGTCCAGGCAGGTGCGGGAAAGCGTGCCGCAGGAAATCCGAAAGGATATGGAACAGGTTTCTGGGCAGGTCATCCAGGATGATGTATTCCTGACCGAGGAACAGTGGGAACGGGTGGAAGAAAAGGCAGTGCTTCCGACAGAGACAGTAAATAAAGCTGCAAATGCATTTCTGGAGACAAACCTTACCATGAATGGCGTGAAAGACGGGATAAAAAGCTACAGCCGGGTGGTGCGGCTTGTCCTGAAATATTATGAATCGCAGGATTCAGGAGGCGTTTTTCAGAAAGTACATGACAAAATACACAAGAAATAGTACAATAATTATATACGTGGCAATGATGCCACGGAGCGTGGCTTAAAAATGCTTTCCGCCAGATGTGCTTTACAGAGTGCGGGAATGTCTGGCACGGCACGCTCTGGCAGGGCAGCACAGGAAGGAGATCTGATAGTGAAAATACAGGACTTTGCAGATATGCGGGAGTTTGAACGGATTATATCAAACTGGGCGGTTGCAACGGGAATGGCAGCAGTTGCAATCGGGCCGGACGGCAAGTACATATCAGAACGGTATAATTTTACGGATTTCTGTAATAAATACACACGGACATCCAAAGAAGGATGCAGAAGGTGTGAAAAATGTGACAGGGAAGGAAAGGGTGTTTATTCCTGCCACGCCGGGCTGACGGACTTTGCGGTTGACATTACGGTCAATGGGGAACTGGCTGGCAAGGTGCTGGGCGGACAGGTGCTGGAAGAAGCGCTGGATGAGGAAAGAATCCGTGAGATTGCCAGGGAAATCGGCGTGAATGAGGATGAATATGCTGCGGCTGCCCGGAAGGTAAAGGTATGTCCGAAAAAAGTAATCCAGACATCCGTGGAAATGCTGCGTGATGTGGTGAATTATTTTGTTCATGCGGAATACGCCAAAAACCAGACACGGTCGATATTTGAAAATCTGGTCAGGGGCGTAAATGAAACAAATGATTTAATTGAAACGGTTAAAAAAGAAACCAGCACGCTGCGCTCGATTCAGTCCCGCCAGAAAATACTGGCGCTGAATGCAAGCATTGAAGCAGCAAGGGCTGGCGATATGGGCGCAGGCTTTGCAGTTGTGGCAAGCGAAGTCGGCAAGCTTTCCGAACGCAGTTCTGTCGTGAATAAAAACATTGAAGAAGTCGTAAACAGAATCTATGAAGTTGTGACATCCATGAAACAGAAGGAAGCCACGGAAGGTTTAGAAATAGCAGACATGTCATAAAGGAAGAAGCGCTGGATATCATGAATGATGAATTGCGGAGAAGAATTTTGAAACAGCAGACATGTCATAAAGGAAGAAGCTTTGGATATCATGAATGATGAATTGTGAAGAAAGGTTTCGAAAAAGCAGCTATATAATAAGGAAGAAACAGTATCAGAATCCGGGAACAGGCTTCTCAGTTTAAGGAAAAACAGTTCTGTCAGATTATGAAATAAAATAAAAATAAAATCTAAAATAAGAGGAAATCCTGCTTTGACACAAATTTCCAGAAACTGACACGCAAAAATTTGGAAGCGCATCCGTACTTTTTAAGGTGGACTTCATAAAGTGCAGCTATTATAAGTGCCATGCAGTCTGCTGCAAGGGCAGACAGACAAATGAATAAGTACAGAAGGGAGTTTCCAATGATAAAACAGAAAAGAGTGTTAGCAGGGGCATTGGGCTGCCTGCTGTTATGCAGTCATCCGGCTGGATATCTGATATCCGGGACACAGCCTGTACAGGCGGCAGGTCAGTCTGTAAAACTGGAAAATACTGGAAAGCAGGAAAACCTTGCGGCAGAAAATGAAACAGCAGGACAGGATAACGGACAGGCTGTGCTGCCACAGGATTTAGAAGCTGATTATAATGACCCGGATTATGTGAAAATGCAGTTTCAGAAAGAAGATGAGGGCAGGCAGGCGGCAGAGCCTTTTGCCATAAACAGCGTGGAAGCCAGGACAACCAAAAGCCCGTATACGGGGCTTGTCTATACGCATGCACCGCAGTTAAGCGACTGCGTCATTATTGATGGCATTGATGTGTCGAAATGGCAGGCAGATATTAACTGGAAAAAGGTCAAGGCAGCAGGCGTAAAATTTGTATTTATCCGCTGCGGCTATACAGCGCTGTCAAAGCAGTTTGCAATGTATGAGGATGAGTACTTCCGCAAAAATATCCAGGGAGCATACGACCAGGGAATCCAGATTGGCGTGTATTTTTTCTCCAATTCCATTACGACGAGCGAGGCAAAGCAGGAAGCACGCAAGACGCTGGAGCTGATAGAGGATTATGAAGACATGATTACGCTTCCGGTTGTGTACGACTTTGAGGCATTTTCCAGCGCATACCGGGCTTACGGGCTGTCTAAGGCGCAGGTAACCAAAAATATGAAAGCTTATTCAGACATTATTCAGGATGCAGGATATACGCCGATGTATTACGGAAGCCCGTCTTTTCTGAACAGTTCGTTTGATGTGCCTTCCCTGTCGGAATATGACTGCTGGCTGGCCAATTATACGACGAAAACTACATATACGGGAGATTATACTTACTGGCAGTATTCCAGCAGCGGCCAGGTAGACGGCATTGAGGGAAATACAGACTGTAATTTTTATTATTCCTTTGACGGCGTAAGCGAGCCTGACACAGCTCCGGATGATATCGTAGAAGACTTAGGGCCGGTCACGGGGCTGGCTATGGAAGACCATGACACGGATTTTATTACGATTACGTGGGATCAGCTGGAAGAAGCGAGCGGCTATAAGGTTTACCGCAGCAAGTCTTATGGCGGTACCTACAAGCAGATGAAGGTTATCAACGGTAATGAGGTTACAGAATTTACGGATGCAAGCGTGGTCGAGTCAGAAGGCCGGCAGTATTTTTATAAAGTGGTGCCGTTTGTGCTGGATGAGGATAACAACTTAAGCTATGGAGTGGAATCGGATATCCTTACGGCATATACGAAGCGCCTGCATACGTTCCGGCTGAAAACAAACACAAACCTGAATCTGAGGGAGCATGCCGGCACGGAATATGCGTCCGCAGGAGTTGTGCCAGCAGGAACAGGGCTGCCTTTTTATAAATTTACGTTATCCAATGACGAGAAAAAATGGTATAAGGTGACATATACGAAAAACGGAAAATCTTATACCGGATATTTATCAGGCAGCTATGTCACGGTTTATACTTATGGAAAAACAACGAAAAAGGTCAATATGCGTTCCGGCGCAGGGCTTTCGTATAAAATCCAGCGGGCTGTGCCGCAGGGAACAAAAATAACGGTTGTGGCAAACAAAACCGATGCGTCCGGAATAAAATGGAGCCAGATTAAATATACGCTGAACGGAAAAGGATATACGGGGTACATACCGAAAAAATATATCCAGCAGATATAAAAGGCATTTGCAGCTGCGGGAAAAGCCTTGCGGCTGCAGGAATAAGTTTTATATGTCACAGGAGAAGGGACGGGGAGAATGAGCAGAAATCTAAAAACGGAGGCGGTGGACTTTTTATTTGATGCAGTACTGGCGTTGGAAAACAGGGAGGAATGTTACCGGTTTTTTGAAGATGTGTGCACGGTCAATGAGCTGCAGGCGTTATCGCAGCGGTTTGAGGTAGCACATATGCTCAGGAACAGCCGTACTTACATGGATATTGCAGAAACAACGGGAGCTTCTACAGCTACCATCAGCAGGGTAAACCGGTCGCTGAACTATGGGCATGACGGATATGACATGGTGCTGAAACGGCTGGCAGATAAAAAACAGCTGCCGTAACTGCAAGTGCTTTTTAAAATGGAGATATCGAATAGGGCGGATAACCGGCTCGTTTTCTTTTGCTGAAACGGCTGGCTATCCGTTTTCTGTTCATTTTTTTATTTCTTTTTGCTTCTTTCAGATTTTTCCTGATTTTTCCGGCTTTTTTCTTCGGGCTGTCCAGACAGCCTTGCATCAATAATTTTTTCAATTAACATGCGTTTGATATATACATCGAAGCTTAACATGCATAAAAAGGAAAACAGCTGCAGGTTTTCGCGTTCTTCGGGCGCAGCATCTGTAAAGGTATGGCTGCTTGTGTTGAATTTGCGGATAATATCCTTTGCAAGCATTCCGGCAGCTTCTTTTTCCAGCCCGAATACTTCCTTATAAATCGCAGTTAAATCCAGCCCGCCTTTTTTAGAAAAATACTTCTCTGTAACCGGGTTTAACAGGTGCTGGATGTCGCTGATGCTCAGAATTCCTTTGAAATAATAAATGAAAATCAGCGTCAGCAGGTGTTCTTTGGAATATTTCTTTTTTTCCGGCGGCGGCAGGAGATTGTTTTTGGCGTAGTTGTTAATCATGGTTTTGGTCAGAATCTTGTCGTCCGGGTGGCGCCTGGTTGAAGCAAGCTGCTCGTTCATAAAGGTCGTGACCTGATCCATGTACAGGTCAATGTTCGGAATGTCTTCCGGTTTGATATAGTTAATACGGCTTAAGCTGTCCAGAATGCTGTTTAAAAGGTCTTTTTCATCGATCGTCATTTTATCACCTCTCAAGATACATTATATAGGAATCAAAACGGTAAGGCAAGCGTTGTTTTTGGTTGCGGAGTGTCTGGAAAAAGACTATAATGGAAATATGTTTCAGGATAAATCATAGAAATTTCTGTCCGCCCGGAGCAGGAACCGGCGGACATAGTACCGATAAAGATACGACACAGGGGGAATGTAAGCAGAAAATCAATAAGGCACAGAAGCGGCACAAAGAGCTGGACGGGCTTGTGAAAAAGCTGTACGAGGGCAACGCCACGGGCAAGATACCCGACAAACATTTTACCCGGCTTCTTGCCGAATATGACGAGGAACAGACC
>CAJTSV010000148.1 GCA_910579075.1 uncultured Eubacterium sp. | reverse complement strand
GCCACGGGTGCGGCGGCCTTCCCGGTCCAAAGCCGGCAGCCTGCACGTTCTCAGGCTCCTGTTCCAGGATTTCCTGCTCCTCTGACTGTGATGCTGCCTTCTGGCCAATCCGGTCGCAGATGGCCTTCAGCATCACGCGGTCCGGATATTCGTCGAACATCATGCTGCCTTCATATTCCATCTTGTCGCATTCTTCTTCGACAAGCCTCTGTATCTGCTTTGCATCTTCCGGGTACAGCTCTTTCATGCGTTCCATGTCCCGCTCGTACTCGAGCTCCGTCATATACATATTCTGCGGATAGCTCATATAAAACGGCAGCTGTGGTGCATACTGGTACTGCTGCATGCGCATCAGCTGTTTCTGCTTCTCATCCACACATCTGTCTCCTGCATTTCGTTACTTACAGTATATGCAGCAGCCGGAAAGCCGGAACTGTTTTTCTGATATCCATTGTGTCCCAAATCTGGCAGGATATGCCCGGAAACGGAAAATCATGCTGTTTTTTCCAGTCTTTAGATGATTATAGCGCATAAAAATCAGCGTTTCAAGGTGCAAAGTACTATCCTTATCTTTGCACCTTCCGGCGTTTATTCAATATACCCTTAACTTAAGTAAATCTTAAGAATTTTTTATGATTTTTACCCATTGATTTTTTGCCGGTTAGGATATATTTTATAGACAGTCAGAATAATGATATGTTAAGAAATTTCTGAGGGAGGATTTCGACTATTATGAAGGTGATTTTTGATAAATTAAGGCAGCACGACTACAGCCGCCAAATTGACTTTTTAAACCGTTACTCACTGCTGTTCCATGCTGTTTTATCCTGCATGCTTGTGCTGGTTATTGAAATCTGCTCAAGGCGGTCTTTCACCGGCGCGTTTAAGTTTCTGGGGGGGCATGCGTTTGCATTTTTCTTTAATTCGCTGATTATTTTTTCAACGCTGATGGCTGTATACCTGTTCCGGCGGCGGATGCTGATGCGCATTGTTATCAGCAGCGTCTGGTTACTGCTCGGCATTATCAACGGCTGTGTGCTGTCCCAGCGCGTGACGCCGTTTGGCTATACAGACTTAAAATGCATATCAGACCTTCTGACGATGACTAATACACAGTATTTCACAAAGTTCCAGGAAATATGCGTCATTATCCTGCTCTGCCTGTTAGCATTGTTTCTGGTATTCCTTGGCATTAAAGGGCCGAAATTCCAGGGGCATCCGCACAAGCTGCGCGCGATTGCATCGTGTGCCTGCATGGGCTTTATTTTATCGGCTGCTACATCCATGGCCCATAGTTCGAATAAAATGGCTTCCTATTTTTCGAATATTGCACAGGGCTATTCGGATTACGGGTTTGTATACGGGTTTTCATCGAGCGTCATGGACCGCGGCATGAACGAGCCGAAGGACTATTCAAAGCCCGCAATCAAGGAAATCCAGCGCAGGACGAATGATATTTTAAAAGAGCGCGCTTCCTATAAGGTCGCTGACGCGGAAACGGTTGTGTCCGATGCTTCCACAAAACAGCAGCCAAATGTTATCTGCGTGCTTTTGGAATCTTTTATGGATCCGTCAGAAGTTGATTTCCTGAACCTGTCCGCTGACCCGGTTCCAAACTTCCGGTCGCTGTCCGAGAATTTTACATCCGGCTACCTGACCGTGCCTGTTGTAGGCGCAGGAACTGCAAATTCGGAATTTGAGGTTCTGACCGGCATGAACCTGAGATTTTTTGGCACAGGGGAATACCCTTATAAAACCATTATCAAACAGACGGACTGCGAAAGCATTGCCTCTGACCTGTCCGCAATTGGCTACGGCACCCATGTCGTACACAATAACGGCGGCAACTTTTACAGCCGCGCAAATGCATTTTCCCAGTTTGGATTTGATACGTTTACGAGCAAGGAGCTGATGAATATCCAGGAATATACGCCGCTTGGCTCCTGGCCGACCGATGATATCCTGATTAATGAAACGAAAAAAGCACTGGATTCCACGCCGGGCCAGCCGGATTTTGTCTATACCATTACCGTGCAGGGCCATGGCAGCTACCCGGATGAAAAGGTTATCCAGAATCCGGAAATCCGCGTCTCCGGCGCAGAAACACCGGAAAAGAATAACCAGTGGGAATATTACGTGAACCAGATTCACGAGGTGGATAAATTTATTAAAAACCTGACGGATATGCTGGCAGAACGCGAAGAAGAAACCATTCTTGTTTTATTCGGCGACCACCTGCCAACCATGGGGCTTGCCGATGAGGATTTAAAATCCGGCGATATTTTCAAGACACAGTATGCTACCTGGAATAACTTCGGCCTGGAAAAAAAGGATGCTGACCTGACTGCTTACCAGCTGCTCGCCTATGCATCGGAACAGGCCGGCATTACCGAAGGTACTGTGTTCTCTTACCACCAGGCACATAACTATCAGACAGAGGATGAAGCATACCAGAACGGGCTGGAAAACCTGCAGTATGATATCCTGTACGGCGAACGCTTCTGCTATGACGGCGCTGACCGCTACCCGGCCTCAGACCTTCAGATGGGTGTTGACCCGACTTATATTTACAGTTACCGGAAAAATGCCGATGGCACCCTTTCCATATACGGGGAAAACTTTACGAACTGGAGCCGTATTTATGTCAATGATGAAAAGATGTCCACAAAATTTGTTTCCGACCGCCAGGTGATGCTCTCCGCAGAGCAGACACAGGAGCTGGAAACCGGGGATGTGCTGAAAGTCTGCCAGGTAGGTTCCAGCAATACGATTTTCCGCACGACGGAGAACGCGAAGGCTTATTATGAGAATGAAGCGGATGTTTTTGCGCCGGCCGGGGCAGCAGGAACGGAAGCGGAATAAGAAGGATTTTTAGAGAAAGAGCATGGGGAAAGGCCTGCATGGAAGCTTAGATTCTGCTTCTGTGCGGGCCTTTTACGATACATTCCCTGTTATACGTTCCCCTGCTCAATCGTCCCGTCCCGGTACGCTTCCAGCAGTTTTTTCAGTCCTTCGATATCTTCGAGTATCTTTTTTCCATTGTCTGTATTTTTCACCATCAGGCGTTCTTTTTCCGTCTCTACCATCTCGCTGTGAGACTCGATATCCTTGTTTTCACGCAGTGCGGCATAAACGCTTTCAAATGGCTGGTGCGCCTTGATGCGCATTCCATGAGAATTGTAGATTAATGTATATCCGGCAAGCCCGGTGGTCTTATGATAGCTGCGGCAGAATCCGCCGTCTATGACAATCAGCCTGCCGTTTGCCCGTACCGGCATTTCGCCTTCCACCGTGCGCACCGGTGTATGTCCGTTGATAATATGGGACATGGTCGAATATAGTCCAAATTCCCTTAAAATCATATTGCAGGTTTTCTCGGTCTGGTAAAATTTATAATACGGGTCCGATTCTTCGTGCCAGACGGATTTGTCCGCGATATAGCTTCTTTCGAAGGTCTTAATGTTGCGCCCGCAAAGCGGCGATTTCCGTCCGCACCACAGATACCACATAAAATCCAGGTCGCTCTGCCTGCGTCCTGACAGGTACGCGCGGCGGCTTGTTTTCTCTGCATATTCCAGATAGGCGCGTCCCTTGTACATTCTCCCGTCAATGCAGATTCCTTCAAAATTGCCCACATCATCCAGCGGAATGCAGCCATGGTAAAGCAGGTTTCCGTTAAATGTTTTATACATGCCGCCCTTTTTGTACAGAAACCGGATATGCTCGTTCAGCCGCCTGCTGTTTACGAATGCCATGCACAGCTCGTCCATGATTTCTTCTTCCTCCGCAGACAGCTGGTAAGCATTTTCCGGGTCGATTGTCGGAAATTCGGTTTCGGTCAGTTCATAGGTTTTTCCTTCTATTTCGATTGTATGGCTGTCCCAGTGTATCTGATGCAGCAGCATGCGGTCTTCCATCTCGTATTCCGGGTGCCTTGCAATAACCTGCCCTTCCAGCTTGAACAGCATGACGGTAATGGCTTTTTCTGCTGCTTTCATGGCATCGGTGCCCGGATAAAGCTTTTCGGAATAAAGCGTCAGCCTGCGCAGGCTGATTCCGTAGCTGTTTTCCAGTATTTCAGTATTGTCGTATTTTAAATTATTGCGCACAACGTTTGCAATGCATGCCAAGCTTCCGGCAGCTGCGCCCATCCATAAGATATCGTGGTTGCCCCACTCAATATCCAGGGAATGGTATTTCATTAACAGGTCTAAAATCTGATCTGCACAGGCACCGCGGTCAAAAATATCCCCGACGATATGCAGGCGGTCTACGGCCATGCGCTTGATTAAATCTGCCAGCGCCACAATAAATTCGTCGGCATTGTCAAGGTCGATAATGGTTTTTAAAATTTCGCGGTGGTAAATAACCTGGTTATCGTCTTCATCCTTCTGCACATGCAAAAGCTCGTCGATAATATATGCAAATTCTTCCGGCATGGCCTTGCGCACCTTGGAACGCGTGTATTTCGAAGACAGTGTTTTTGCAATTTCAATCAGCTCGGATAAGATTTCCCGGTACCACTCCCTGAGGTTCAGCACTTCTTTTTTAATCAGCTCAAGCTTTTCCCGCGGATAATATATGAGCGTACATATCTGTTCCCGCTCTGCATCGGACAGCGTTTCTTCAAACAGCATGTCTGCCTTTTCCCGGATAACCCCGGAACAATTGTTCAGAATATGATAAAATGCTTCATATTCCCCGTGCAGGTCGCTCATAAAATGCTCGGTGCCCTTTGGCAGGTTCAAAATCGCATTCAGGTTAATAATTTCCCGGCATACGGCCTGTATCGTCGGGTATTTTTCCGCCAGCAGGCCCAGATATTTCTCGTGCTCCATTTCCATATATTTTCCCCCTTTACATTTTATATCCTTCCAAAACGTTATTCATACAAAACTGCGTTTATTCTCTGCGTTTCCTTCTCCATCAGCAGTTCAGCGATTTTCCTTTCTCCGGGTGTTCCTTGTGGTATGCCACATCTGGTTTTATCAAAATTCCTATTCACACAGCAATCCTGATACCAGCAATTCCCCATCCGTCTGCCCTTTACACTCCACTCATCATTCTCTGTCAATTCATATGTAATTGCTTTAATCACTCTTTCTGTCGAATATCTTTTAAATCTCAAAAGATATTCCCTTGTCCTTTCGTCTGCAATCCTGTCTATAACAATCTTATGATTTTCAATCGCTGATAAAATCATTTCTCTCATAAATAATCTTATCTTTTTTCCCCGTACCTGTCCAATCTATCAGCTTGCTAAAGCTTAAAATAATATGCTCAAAACAAATCATATCCAAAATTACAATCTGTTTTGGATAATCTGCAGCCAATTCCCGAAGCTCCAGATACTTATTCATCACATCCATATTATCATAAACAATATCAAATGCCAGATAATATCTGTCATCCGCCTTCGGCACCAGCTGCCTGACCGCATCCAGAACACCCTGATTGCTTCCTTTACTTAAAACAGCAAATCCATCCTGAAAAAGATATTTATTCACAAGCTCCCAAAAATGGAACCCTGCTCCTGTATCTTCCGTCCAAATATATTTCACACTGCCACCAGCTCTCCTTTCAGCGACACTTTGTAATCATTCTCATAAAGCAGCATAAAGCTTCCCGCCGATAAATTCAGTCCATCACAATTCCTGGCGAACAGCATATACTGGTTGCTGGAAGCAAAATTGATAAATTTCCTGTCCTCATCATTCAAAAGCAAATCTGCATTATCAATCACAATAAATCTATTCTTGCATTTTTTAAGATTTTCGTGAAAATCCTCTGTTTTGTAGTTAAAGAGCTTTATCGCCTGATACTCTTTCGTCATCCTTAAGTCTTCGAGCATCTGATAAAGATACGTCTTTCCTGTAGCACTGTCTCCCCTCACCAATGTAATTCGGTCGGAAAAATCCAGAAAATAAGTAAAAGGATCTGCTTCAAATTTTATAATATTATAAATCATCCGAATCTCTCCTCTCATATTCCTTTGACCACCAATGCTCATATCCTTTGCGTCCAGTCACTTTATCCGTATTGTTAAAACAAATTTCCATGTCTTCTTTTATACGAATACGCTCTGGCCGGGACATATACAATGAAATGCCATCCATTGAAAAAAGAATATCCAGCACATTCTGGCCACACTCGTCTGCATTTACTATTTTCTTCGGATTCTTCCTCACGTTTAACATCGTTTTACATCCACTGGAAAGATTACGAATTGTTCCTAACCCATACTTTGTTTCTATACGCTTATCCTCAGTCAGTTTTGCGTGGTCAATCTGCCAGATCACTGCCTTGTCTTCTTCTGTAAATTTTTCATTGCTTGTATATAAATTAAAATACCAGTCATTTTGCATAATCCAGTTCTCAGAATCCTGCTTATTTGTATAAACATAAATCATTCCAGCCACCTGCCCCAGCATAATAAATAGAATAAGCACTATTTTTGTAAATATTTACATTCTTTCCTGTCAAATCCACCTTTTCTATTCCTGAAATCTGAAGATAAATTGAGGTTCTCTTTTATTATATCCATTTGAAACAAAAAGTAAAGCTGCCCGCATTAGAAAATATACATTATTTTCTCTTTGTTTGAAAACCGGTCAAGCGGAAGTGCGATTGCCACGCCTTCCCTGTACCATGCATTTTCATATGCCGGAAATACGCGGGTTCCCGGCTTGTAAAACCGGGCTGTTTATGATAATATAAATCCACAATGAAGAAAGGCAGGCAGGACCTGGTAATTACCAGCTGTGAAACACAGAAAGACATGAAAAGGCTGGCCGGGGCACGTTCTGTCTGCCTGGATGCATATGCAGCCGATTCAGCCGGGAAACAGTACGATTTGGAAATCCAGCGCCAGGATAAGGGCGCTGACCCGCACAGGGCGAGGTACCATTCCAGCGTGCTGGATATCGAAAATCTCCGTGCCGGGCAGGAATTTCAGGAACTGCCGGACACTTACACGATTTTTATTACCGAACAGGATTTTTACGGCAGGGG
>CAJTSV010000147.1 GCA_910579075.1 uncultured Eubacterium sp. | reverse complement strand
GCCACCGCGTCCGCCACCGCGTCCGCCACCGCGCCGCCGCCAACTACAAAGAAAGGAGCCATACACCACCATGCGCATCATCCTAGCCTCATCTTCACCAAGAAGAAAAGAACTGCTCAAAAAACTATTCCAAGACTTTGAAATCCTTCCAGCCAAAGGAGAAGAATCCGCCACCAGCAAAAATCCGGAAGAAATCGTCCTGGAGCTTTCCAGGCAGAAGGCGGAAGAAATCCAGAGCCTGATACCGGACAGCACAGACTATCTGATTATCGGAGCAGATACCGTAGTTTCCCTGGAAGGAAACGTGCTTGGAAAACCGGCAGACGAAAAAGACGCAGAAAAAACGCTTGCCATGCTTTCCGGGAAAGTGCATCAGGTCTATACCGGGGTCACGCTGCTTTTTTCCCAAAACGGCATTCATAAGAGCATTTCCTTTGCAGAATGCACGCATGTCACCTTTTATCCAATAACCGCAGCCGAAATATCTGCCTATGTGCGCTCCGGCGAGCCGATGGACAAGGCAGGAAGCTATGGCATACAGGGAAACGGCGGGCGTTTTATCGAACGCATCGAAGGCAGCTATGAAAATGTAGTCGGGCTTCCGTCTGCAAAGATTTATCAGGTTTTAAAGAAAATCGGTGATTTTGCATTGCGTTTTTAATCATTTCATACTATGATAAAAGAAAGGGCTTAAAAAATATGATTGGAAAAAGGAGAACGGAAGATGAATCAGTTTGATGAGATATGCCTGAATTATTTTTTGGAGCATCAGACACAGCTGTTTCGGGAAGAAGTAGCTTCCACACTGGAAGAAGCGGAAGAATTTCTGGAGGACTGCCTGGCTGTAATCTGTGGGAGCCTGGAAGAAACCAGGGATTACCTGGAAGAAAACGGTGCGGACATTTCCGGCATGAGCCTGAAGGATATTGAAGAAGCCAGTGAAGTATTTCCCCTGCCGGATGGAAGATACCTGGTCGTTGAGGTCTGACACATGAAAAGCAGGAATTGGAAAAAAAGCATGGCGCTTTTGTGTGCAGCGGGCCTTGCCTGCCTGTGCCCGGTTATGGGATGCGGGCGGGGAGACTCCCTGTATGTCCCGCAGATTACAGCAAAGCAGGTGCTGAAGGTAGACGGGGAAAGCTATTCCCTTGCAGAGGCAAAAGTATATCTGGCCAATTACCAGAACCTGTACGGAACCGTTGCCGGGGTGGATTTATGGGAACAGGAAGGACAGAAAGAAGCGCTGGAGGATTACATTAAAAATCTTGCAATTTCCCAGATGACAAAAATACTGAGCATGGATTCCCTGGCAGAAAGCCGCGGCATAGCACTGGAAGATGAGGAATTAAACAAAGTGCAGAAAGCTGCAAAGGCTTATTTTGAGTCACTGACAGAAAAAGAAAAGAAATACCTGGAAGCCAGTGAACCGGATATCCAGAGATTATATGAAGATTATGCACTGGCACAAAAGCTTTATAAATCGCTGACCGCAGATATCAACAGCGAAGTCAGCGACGACGAGGCGCGCATTATGGATGCGATGCAGATAGTCGTTTCGGATAAAAAGACAGCCAGGGAGGTCAAAAAGGCGCTGAACGATGGCGGTGACTTTTCCACGCTGGCAGGTTCTTATAATGAAGCGGAAGAAGTAAAAATCCAGTTTGGCAGGGGAGAGCTGCCAAAGGAAGTCGAAAAAGCGGCTTTTGCGCTGGACAACGGTACCGTGTCAAAGCAGATTAAAACAGAAGACGGATATTATTTCATTTACTGTGTCAATAAATTTAATGAAGAATTAACAGATGCGAACAAGCTTAAAATAGTGCAGAAAAGGGAAAAAGCAGCCTTTGGCGATGTTTACGACGCATACAGCAGGACGATTTCCAAAAAGGTGTATCAGAAGGTCTGGGACGAAATTGATGCAGGAAATACGAAGGATATTAAAACAGACAGTTTTTTCTCCGTCTATCAGGAATACTGCGGCGAGACAGCCTAAACCGGTGAAACCGGAACAGCTGGCGGCAGGGACAGGCGTACAGGGGAGGATTTTATGACCAGGGAGCGGGTAAAGGAACAGTTAAAGCAGCTGGCAGAGCAGGAATACCGCGCATTTAATCAAAAGCTCCTGCCAGGCGTGCCGGGAATCCTGGGCGTGCGCCTGCCAAAGCTGCGGGAGATAGCGAAACAGGCAGCGAAAACGGATGCATCAGAATATCTCGGGGAAATAAGGGACTGCAGGCCTGAAGATTTGTATTATGAGGAAAAAATGGTGTTCGGGATGGCCATTGGCTATGCCGGAATGGATGAAAAGGCGCGCAGCGGATGGCTGGATGTATTTGTGCCGCTGATTGACAGCTGGGGCGTCTGTGACAGCTGCTGCATGACTTATAAATGGATGAAAAAACACCCGGATTACTGGTGGGATTACCTGAAACGCAGCATTGAAGCCGGTACGGAGTTTGGCATCCGCTTCGGGCTTGTGTGCATGCTGGCGCATTTTGTGGATGAGGAGCATCTGACAGGGATATTTGACATATGCAGCCAGCTGGACAGCAGGGATTATTATGCGCAGATGGCGGCAGCATGGCTTGTTTCAGCCTGTTTCGTGAAATTTCCGCAGCAGTCCTATGTATTTTTGCAGGACAGCCGGATGGATGATTTTACGCATAATAAATCGATTCAAAAAACATGCGAATCTTACCGTGTGTCCGGGGAATGGAAAGAGAAGATACGCGTGCTGCGCAGAAAATAGACCACATATACACAAAGGCGGTGCTGTATGATAGATAAAATCAATGGAAACGGTGTTCAATACCCAGATAGCAGAAAGAAAAAAAATCCGGCCGTAAGGGCATACGAAAATACGCCGGGCACAAAAGAAGCGGCTCAGAAAAAAGCAGGCGGGGTATCAAAATCCAGCCGTGCAGCAGCCGCAGACCGGGAATCCGGTGTTATTTTAGACCTGTCTGCAAAAACGGCGAAAGAAAAAGGACGTCCAGCTGCGCGCAAAAGCCAGTCTTCCTGGACAGACGCGCTGCGAAAGCTTCTGGCTCCGGTTTTGCAGTGGGTAAAAGCATTCTGGGAATCAGACAGCCCGAAAAGTGACAAAGATCCGGCTGCGCAGTCCCAGGACGTGCAGGGGCCGCAGGATATGTCCGGGGCATCCGAAGATATGGCACAGATATCTGATATGGAACAAAACGGCCAGGCGTCCGATGCAGCCGGGCAGCTGGCAAAAGGCGCATCCGATGCAGCCGGAATGCTGGCATCCGATGCAGCGGCATTGGATGAAGATATGCTGCCGCCGCTGGATGAGCTGCAGGAAGGGCATACCGCGAAGCTGCCTGGGCTGGACGAGCTGCAGAGGATTACCGGAATCAAGGGAATCGGGCGGGGAACGCTCAGGCCGGGCAATATTGAGAAAATCGAGCAGTTTGTGACCAGAAACGGCACGAAGCATCTGGCACACAATTCCGGCCTGCTGACATATTATGACCGCCAGGGGAAAATCGTGGAACTGGATGAATCGCAAAAACACAGAGTGCTGTTCGGAGATAAGGATGTATTGAAATTGTAAGGAAATCTTGCAGGGGAAGCAGCAAAAGTGGTATAATATTGCCTGCGGGGAGCAGGCAGAACGTGGCAGGAAGCCTGTCCGGAGCCGGAAAACAGAGGTTTGGCAGGCTGTATTCTGGCTGCCGGGCTGTAACGGCGTATCTGCTGCCAGCCGCAAAAGAGAAGAACCTGCATACAAGGAAGGAGTTATCTTATGAAAGAAGAAAAGGCACTGCAGGAAGGAATCAAAGCTGCAGTGAAAAAGAAAACAGCACATTCGCTGGCTTTTGCTGTGATGTGTTCCGTAGTTTTTATGGCAGGGGCTGGTTCTGCTTTTGCAGCAGAAATCCAGAATCCGCCAGCTGGAACAGATGCAGAAGTGTCAGCCCCGGTTCCGGTCAGTATGCCGGAAAATGAGAATCAGGCACCTGCAGATACATCCGGGGAAAATCTGCCTGAGAGCACGCAGACCAATACATCAGCGGACACGGCTGTTGACACTCCGGCTGGAGATGGAAATAACCAGGTGGCAGACGGGGAGTATCTTGTTCAGAAAAATGCAGATGTTATCCTGCAGATTACAGACCTGGATGGAAATGCTGTCAGGGACAGAATCGTTACGCTGTCGGATGGAACCGCATATTACGCACAGGAAGACGGGATGATTGCGTTAAACCAGATTGTCAGCATTGGTGATAAGAAATATTTTGCAAAAGAAACCGGCTGCCTGGCACGCAAGGAGCTTTGTACAGACAGGGAAGGAAATACATACTATGCACTGGCAGACCGTTCCCTGGCATCTGACCGGACTGTGACTGTGAGCGGCACGATATACTATGCGTCGTCTGACTGCACGATTGTCAAAGACGGCTTTTATACGACGGCAAAGGGCAGCCTGATTTATGCAAAATCGTCCGGGCAGCTGATGTCAGAAAGAAGCTTTCACGTTGATGGCAAGCAGTATTATGCAAAAATATCCGGTGCAATTGCGACAGGCGGGTTCTGCGTGACCGAAAAAGGCAGTACGATTTATACTGATGAATCTGGTGCCGTGGTAGAGAATGAAGTATTCAGCGTTAAGGGGAAGCTGTATTATGCAAAGCCGTCCGGCGTCATTGCATCCGACGGCTTTCATACGATGAAGTCAGGACGGAAGGTATATGCGAAAAGATCCGGAGAGCTGGCGGTCAATAAGCTGTTGAAAGTACGCGGCTATAAGTTTTACGCCGATGAAAACGGCACGGTCGTCAGGGACAAATGGGTGACTGTTGGAAATAAACAGTACTACTGCAGCAAGTCCTGCAATATTACAAAAGAGAGAAAAATAAACGCATAGGAATATAGGAAAAAGCCGCTGTCTTTGGATGGCGGCTTTTTTGCCGGCTGCAAAAAGTTAAAAAATTATAAACGCACATGCCTGGCAGGAAAATTCCAATACAGGTGTTACCATGAGCAATCATTTTTTAGAATGGATAATCTTCAAAAAAATCTTCTAATGGCTTATGAAGAACTTTAGACAATCCATATAGTTCTATATCTGTCACTGTTCTGCTGCCATCTTCTATTCGGGAAATAGAACCACGGCAAATATAAATGGCTTCTGTTTCCAGCCGGTCAGAAAGTGTCTGCTGGCTTAATTTTTGTTCTATGCGAAATTGCTTCACTTTAGAACCTATCATATTACATTTTTGTGCTGCTGTAACGGTTAACCTTTTCATTTTCCACCTCATTGTCTTGTAATAAGACAATGTTTATGGTAATATAAGAAAGATATTTTTATGTCCTATTATAAGACAGAATGAGGAAATATTTGATATTATGAATTACCTGTCATGATATCAGAAAAATTGCCGGAAAACAGCTTTGCGGAATACGGCCCTGGATAAAACAGAATGTATACATTTTACTGATATGGAACGAAGGAAAGAGGAACAGAAAGCTTTCGCAGCATGTTTTCTGATGCATGACAGGTGGGAGAAAATGGAAGAAAGAATCAGGGAGGGAGTAAGTCGTGATGGAATACGGTACTTTTACAAATGAAGTTGTGTACAGGATGCAGCAGCTGTTTGGAAGCGGGTACAGCGTGCATGTGCAAAAACTGCTGCAGAATAACGGAATCAGGGAGGATTACCTTGTCATATCCGAAAAAGGCGTGGAGACAGCTGCATGCATGCCGCTGGGGCTTTATTACGGACTGTGCGCACATCAGGCAGATGTGGACATGGTTACTGCAGACATGCTGAAAACTTACCGGAAGGAAAAGAAGCATGCGGTTCCTGAAAATGAAGTGCTTGACTGGAATTCTGCAAAGGGGAGGATAATGTTCCGGCTAATCGGCACACAGGCAAACCGGGAATTTTTACAGGATGTGCCTCATATCGATTTCTGTGACCTGTCACAGGTGTTTTACCTGATGCTTGAAGCAGATGGCGAAGGATGCAGGACAGTACAGGTAAACAACAGGCTGATGGAAGCATGGAAAGTTCAGGAAGAAGATATCCGGCTGTGTGCAGAACGGAATATGGCAGAAAGAATGCCGGGGAAACTGGCCGGGCTGGGAGAATTCCAGGCAGATGCCGGAGGGGAAACTGCCGGGGATGGAAAAGTACGGCCTTTTTATGTGCTGACAAATTCCATGAAGCTTTACGGGGCCGGATGCATCCTGTATAAAGGAATGCTGGAAAACGTGGCGGAAAGAATCGGTTTTGGGTTCTATGTGATTCCGAGTTCTGTTCATGAGGTTATCATAATCCCGGCAGATGAATGCAGCCAGAAAACAGCCGGGGAATTAAAGGCCCTTCTCGCTTCTGTAAATGGCACGGAACTGTCAGAGTGTGAGATTCTTTCTGACAGTGTTTACTATTATAATAGGAGTGAACACCATTTTGCCACAGCAGCATAAGGGATGATGCTGACTGAATGGAGGCATGAAATATATCCGGGGAAGGATAAAAATGCATACAGGCGGAAGCGTTCAGAAAAGTGTTCATGCAGATTCGGACATCCGTAAATCCGCATGCATGCATTTTTGAACGGCTTCGGATATACTTTTGCGTGTTTCAAAATGTATGAAAAAAAGAAATTCACAGTGGGCAGGTATGTTTCATTGTCATAAATAAAAGCCGCTGTCTTTGGATGGTGTTCCGTAAGGAAGTTGCTCTAAAAATTGTAATATCTTAATATGCTGCTATGTAGACAGTGCAGCCTTGCGGCTACGCTGTTTTGCTGCTCTGGCTGGATGTTCTGTTCCGCATATGCTCTTGGAACAGTTCTTCCATTTCTTCGGGCATCGGCTCTCTGACAATGCCGACGCTGTTGTAGTAAATATCTAAGCTCTGGTAACGCTGACCGTCAATATATTCTGGCTTGGACACGACAATCTTCTCAATAAACTCGTGTACGATTTCGGGGGTTAATTCCGTAAGCTGTGTGACGCATTTTACCCTGTCGATAAAACGCTGAAGG
>CAJTSV010000146.1 GCA_910579075.1 uncultured Eubacterium sp. | reverse complement strand
TAAAGGCTTTCGGCAAATTATGAGAATATACGATACCCAGAGTTCAGAAAGAACCCTGATGCAGCAGCCCCCCTGTATCATTTTTCTTCATGCGCCAGCCCCGTATTACATCCGTCACAGGCCGGATGCCATATCCGCTGTTAAATCATGTAATCCCCGTCCTTCTGCAGTTTCCATCCCATCAGGTCAGCCAGCGTAATATGGTCAATCACTTCATTCACGGCTTCATTCATCTTGCGGTATACAAGCACGGTCACGCAGTCATCGCTTTTTTCACATGCGCCTGCCTGCGAATCCAGGCATTCGACCGGAGCCAGGCTGCCTTCCGTCAGCCGCAGAATCATCCCTACCGTGTATTCTTCCGGCTTCCTGGTCAGCAGGTAGCCGCCCTGCGGGCCGCGTACACTGCGCACATAGCCCGCCTTGTTTAACACGGCCACAATCTGTTCCAGATATTTATCCGATATTTCCTGTCTTGATGCAATCTCCTTTATCCTGACCGGCATCCCTGTATTATGCAGCGCCAGGTCAAGCATCAGGCGCAGCGCATACCGTCCTTTTGTTGAAATTCTCATTCTGCCCTCCGTACACACGTACATTCCATACAATTCCTGCTAACTAAATATGATACGCTATTGCACGGGCAAAATCAAGAGGCATTTCTTTACACCACCTTATGCTCCATCCACCGGTTCCCATAAAAACGTGCCGCAAAAAATACGCTCCTGCAAATCCAGTCCGCACACATGCCAAGCCACACGCCCATCAGCCCCATATCCATGCGGAGCACAAAATAATACGACAGCACGACACGGAAAACCCACATGCTCAGAATGCTGACGCTCATGGTGTAAGGCGCATCGCCGCCGCTGCGCAGTATCTGCGGCATGGTAAAGCTGAGTGCCCAGAAAAAGATGCTGAAAATATCAAATACGCGGATAACCGCAATGCACATGTCTTTCGCTTCCCTGGTCAGATGATAGATTTCGGCAATACCGGGAATCAAAAGATATACGAGGATATTGGCAGCTGCCAGCCCGATGGCTGCCACGGCCATCAGCTGCTTTGCATACCGTTTTGCCTGTACTTTATCCCCCGCGCCCAGGCACTGTCCTATCACCGGAATGACGGCAAGGCCTATCGTATTGCCGGGAATATTTGCCACCATGGCAACCGTATTGGCTACGGCATTTGCTGCAATCGCAGTTGTTCCAAGCGTTGCAGTCAGGCTGCTGACACAGAGCTTTCCTATCTGGAACATCCCGTTTTCCAGCCCGCTTGGAATGCCAATGGCCAGTATCGGCCGGATATGCTGCCGCTCCGGCTTCATGTCTGCCAGCTGCTCTATCCGGAACGGATTGGACAGCTTCTGCTGCTGCATCGTCACCCAGACTGCTGCGAATACGCGTCCTGCCAGTGTTGCGAGGGCAGCGCCCAGCACGCCCATGCGCAGGCCGTAAATCAGCAGTGCATTGCCCAGAATATTAATCACATTCATGACAAGGCTCGCTTTCATGCTGACCCTGCTGTTGCCCTGGGCGCGGAACAGCGCTGCCCCGGCGTTATACGCACCCATAAACGGGTACGAAATGGCGCTGATAAAAAAATACGTCTGTGCATAAGCCATCACAGCATCGTCTATCTGCCCGAATATCACGCGCAGAATCCACCTGCTGCCAGCCGCCGCCAGCACCATAACTGCCACTGTACTGATTAAAAGCACACTGTACAGCTGTGCCGCACACTTTTTCATGCTTGCTGTATTTTTCTGCCCCGCATACTGGCTGACAACGACCGCCCCGCCAGATGCCAGCGCAGCCAGAATCTGGAGCACGAGCACATTCAGCGTATCTACCAGGCTGACGCTTGAAACCGCTGCCTCTCCCACGCTTGATACCATAAATGTATCTGCAAGCCCCATCGTGACTGCCAGAAACTGCTCCAGCAGCAGGGGCCAGATTAACTTTACAAGCTGCTGCCTTGTAAAAAAAGGCTTTGCCGTTTCACTCATGCCGTCCGCCTTCCTACATTGCAGAATAGCCATTAATGCCAAGTGCGATGCAAATCAGGTAAAGAACCAGCAGGTGAACCGGATAAAAAAGATAAAAGAAATATTTCAGCTTCATCCCGCGCCTGCCATTGTAAAACCAGACTGGCACAAACGCCAGGGGTGCCGTCAGCTCCCACAAAAAGACAACACAGCCTGCGATAACCTGCCACGTTTTTTTCCTGCGGAACAAAAACAGTACCGTCATGCACATAACACCGATAGCTCCATAATCTGTGCTTAACAGCTGCGCAGCTCCTGCACCCGCAGCAATCACTGCAATGCTGCCGGCCGCCGCCGCTTTCCCTTTTACCGGCAGATGCTCCTGCACCCAGCTTAACCCCATCATCACAGCCAGCCCGAAGAACAGTGTGAAAAATACGTTCTGATAGCCAAATTCCAGTATCTTTCCTTTGAAAAGCAAATCAAACGGAATTTCCGATGCCGCCGCAAAAAGCAGCAGCCGCTGTGCATATTTTATCCTGTTTTTCGTATGTTCAAATCCTTCCACAAGCAAAAAGCAGTAAATTGGAAATGCAATCCGCCCTATCATGCGCATAATCTGATAAGCCATCAGCAGCTGCATATTGTGTCCCTGTCCCATCCACAGCATGACTCCGTCCGTGTCTGTCACATCCAGCCCGTACAGCCCGCTTGCTGTCAGATACCTGCCCAGAACCCCTGCTGCAAAATGGTCTGTCAGCATCGAAATAACCGCAATGATTTTCAGCGAACTGCTGCTGATTCCGCCACGCTTTACCGTATTGTGATACATAGTCTGCTCCATTTTATCCCTCCCGTCCTACTGTTATATGCCAGACAGCCCTGAAAAATACCGCTGCCGGCAGACCTATCATACCACTACGGGAAAAAGGATGCAATAAGCATTTCCGCACACGAAAAGATCCGCAGCAGGCAGCCCGTGAGAAAACTCCTGCTGTTTATTACGCCACATACCGGTACATAAATATAAAATGACAGATACTCCCGGCCATTACAAACAGATGAAAAATCTCATGCGACCCAAAATATTTGTGATGGCCGTTAAATACCGGGAGCTTTAAGGCATAAATAACCCCGCCAATCGTGTAAATAATCCCGCCCGCGAGCAGCCACAAAAATGCCTGCAGCGGCAGTGTCCGCAGAAGCGTGCCAAATACGGCCACGCACACCCATCCCATTGCAATATAAATAACAGAAGAAAACCATTTCGGACAGGTAATCCACACTGCCTTAATCACCATCCCGGCAGCCGCAATCCCCCATACAACAGCCAGCAGCGTATATCCCTGCTTTCCGCCCAGCACAATCAGGCAGACAGGCGTATAAGAGCCCGCAATCAGTACAAAAATCATCATATGGTCTGCCTTGCGGAAAATCTTTAATACTTTGTCTGATACAATGACCGAGTGATAAACCGTGCTCGCACCATACAGCAGTATCATGCTGCACATAAAAATTCCCATTGCCGCAAAGCAAAGCACGCCGGAAGAAATGCCCGCCTTTACCAGCAGCGGCACAGATGCAAAAATAGCCAGAATCATTCCGATAAAATGTGTAATTGCACTGGCTGGTTCCCTGATTGTAAGTTCCATAATGATACCTCCTGACATCACTTCTATTTTACATATATGGGTTTCTTTTCCCTTATTATGTATTTCCAATTATCTTGTAATATAGTTTTGATTACTATGTATCATATTCCCATTATACCCATTTGTCAATACTTTTATGAAATTAAGAATGCAATATCGTATCAGTTCAGGCAGGTTTTTGCACCCTGATGCAAAGACCGCAAGAACATGATTCAGGAGTGCAAAAATCCTATCGCGAAGCGATTTTCAATGGATTTTTGCATGAAACAGGTCAGCTTGCCTGAACTGTTACGCAATTATCTGTATCTTGACAAGACGCCGGAAATTTTATTTAATAGAATATAAACGGACATGCTGCGCTATGTGCATGTGGTAAAATATAACGGGGGATTCACAGACAGCCGTGCCTGCATCATCAGCGGGTACAGAAACATGTGGCCGGATAAACAGAAGCCTGCAAGACACAGGCTGTATCTGGGACACATACCGGGAAAGGAGAAGGAAATGAAAAAGTTTGTAAAAGTCCTGCATAAAATCTGCAGGATTTTAGAACTGGTCGTTGCTGTATTTGTGCTGGGGGGCATTCTTATCGCTATTTTAAGCCTTTTAAAAGAAGATGTGCATCTGATTCAGGAGCTGCTGAATGATATGTCCGTATTCCGGCATTATCTGGAACAGGTATTTACGATAGTCATCGGGATAGAATTTCTGGAAATGCTGTGCCATCCAAATTCAGACAACGTTATTCAGGTGCTGATTTTTCTTGTGGCCAGACATATGATTGTAGAAACAACGACGCCGTTTGAAGATTTCATATCGGTTGTCAGCGTCACGATTTTATTTCTGCTGCGCAGATATATGCATAGCAGCAAGCCGGGTACGGAAGCAGAAGACTGATTCTGCAGCCCTGTACCGAAACAGCAGCTTCCAGCGCCATGCAGGCCGGCAGATACCCTGCCGGCTCCTGCAGATGCGCCGGAAGCGTTACTGTTCACACAGGACTTTGCAGTGCATGCAAAGTCCGTAAAAAAGTGATATCTGCTGTTTTATTTCAGGTATTTTTCTGTAAGCTCTCCATACCTCTCATAATTCGTCACACGGACAATCCGGTTTTCTTCATCTACAAATACAACGTCAGGCTTATGTTCTTTTGCTTCTTCCGGTGTCATCTGCGCATAACTCATTAAAATAATATGGTCGCCGACTGCTGCCTGCCTGGCCGCAGCCCCATTTAAACAAATCATGCCGGAACCGGCTTCACCGGCAATTGTGTACGTTTCAAAACGGTTTCCATTTTCAATGTCCACAATCTGCACCATCTCATATTCCAAAATCCCGGCAGCATCCAGCAGATCCGTATCTACCGTAACGCTTCCGACATACTGAAGCTCTGCCTGTTTGACAACTGCGCGGTGGATTTTTCCTTTTAACATTGTGAGATTCATAAAAGCCTCCCTATACCTGTACAATAAAATTATCAATCAGCCTTGTCTTTCCAATAAAGACGGCAATGGCGGCCAGTACCGTGCCTTCCAGCGTCTCTGCCGGCGTAATCGTTTCAAAATTGACAATATCCACATAATCGATTTCAGCCAGCGGCTCTTTATCTAATTCCTGAATAATTGCCCGCTTGATAACGGCTGCATTCCGCTCTCCTGCTTCCACCAGCGCCCTGCCGGCCTGAAGGCTGCGGTTTAATACCAGCGCTGCCTGGCGCTCCTGTTCATTTAAGTAGGTATTGCGGGAGCTTTTTGCCAGCCCGTCTGCTTCCCGGATAATCGGGCACCCGATAATTTCCGTCCCGACGTTTAAATCCCTGACCATGCGCTTTACCACCGCTAACTGCTGTGCGTCCTTCTGCCCGAAATAAGCACGGTCCGGTGTCACAATATGGAACAGCTTCAGCACAACCGTCTGTACCCCGCGGAAATGAACCGGACGGCTTTTTCCACAAAGCTCTGTCGTCAGGCTGTTCATATCCACATAAGAGCAGAAATCCGGTGCATACATTTCTTCCGGCTGCGGGTGAAAAATCAAATCCACACCGGCTGCTTCACAAAGCGCGGCATCCTTTTCCAAATCCCTCGGATAACTCGCAAGGTCTTCCTTCGGCCCAAACTGCATCGGATTGACAAAAATGCTGACAGCAACGCGGTCATTTTCTTTTCTGGCAGCATCAATCAGGCTTTTATGGCCCTCATGCAGATACCCCATCGTCGGGACAAATCCGATTGTCAGGCCGGATTTTTTCCATTCTTTTACCTGATTCCTGACTTTGTCTATTTCTCCGTAAATCTCCATTTGTTCTCCTCTATACTGCTGTTCCTGCATATTTCCAGTCTTTTCTGTTTCCAGCCATACTATTCCACACTGCCTGTCATATCTGTATCTCAGTACAGCTTGTCTATAATCGTTTCATCCATTTTAAAGGTATGCTCCGCTGCTGGAAATACACCGTCTGCAACTTCTTTTTTATATGCTGCAAATGCCTCTTTCATCTGGCTGCCAATCTGTGCGTACTGCCTGGCAAATTTCGGTGCCATATCGGAATACATGGCAAGCATATCCTGATATACAAGCACCTGTCCGTCACATCCGGCTCCGGCACCGATTCCAATTGTCGGAATGCTGATGCTCTCAGTAATTTTCTGCGCAAGCGCCTTCGGCACGCATTCGAGTACAATCGCAAACGCACCTGCTTCTTCTAACGCACGCGCTTCATTTAAAATCCGCTGCGCTGCTTCTTCTCCCTTGCCCTGTACTTTAAAGCCGCCAAATGCATTGACTGACTGCGGCGTCAGCCCCAGATGCCCGCACACCGGAATCGATGCTTTTACAATTGCTTTGATATGTTCGCAAAACTCCAGGCCGCCCTCTAATTTTACTGCCTGGGCATGTCCTTCCTTTACCAGGCGCCCTGCATTGACAACCGCATCATAAACCGAGGACTGGTACGACATAAACGGCATGTCCGTAATCAGAAGCGCATGCTTCGCTCCCCGGGCCACTGCCGCACTGTGGTGAATCATGTCTTCCATGGTCACAGAAAGCGTGTCTTCATAGCCGAGCATCACCATCCCGAGAGAATCTCCCACCAGAATCGCGTCAATGCCTGCTTCATCCACAAGCTTCGCGGTCGTATAATCATACGCCGTCAGCATGGACAATTTCTGGCCTTTCGCTTTTGCATCCTTAAATGTAACAGATGTGTTTTTCATAATCCAATTTTCCTTTCTTAAAAATAAATCATGGAAAGTTTGTTACTGAACGGTAACATTGGATGAATCGGATAACACTGCCATAAGGCATCCTGAATTCCAGAAATAAACAAAAAGATATTGAATAAATCTAACTATCAAAAAACAAACCCTTTCTCCTGCCATCATTTCCCGGCTCTATACAGGTCAGGCCTCCCATCGGATTTCCCAGTCGGTGGTTTCCCGGATATAAAGTGTCTGCCTATGTGCACGGTATGCAAATGATAACATTTGACTCTTTGATACAGTTTCTTTAGAATACCGTTCGACTGACAATATATCATATGCAGGGTCAAATTTCAATATATCGCAGTAATGTGTTA
>CAJTSV010000145.1 GCA_910579075.1 uncultured Eubacterium sp. | reverse complement strand
AATCTCTTCCTAAAAAAAGCGGCGGCATTCTTTGCGAAGGAAATCGATTAGAGGCTTATCGGTTTATCGAACAACACCATAAAGAATTCGGCATCCGCTGGCTGTTCCGGCGGTTGGAGATATGCCCAAATGCCCATTATAACTACCGGAAACACCGGAAGGCGGATTATCATGCCCAAAAAGCAGAGATCCAGGAGCAAATCAGGGATATCTGCCACAACCATAACGGCGTGGACGGTTACCGCAGCATGACAGCTTATCTGGAACGCATGGGATGCCGCTACAGCCGCACGACTGTCCATAAATATATGAACAGGGAACTGGGGCTGCACTCCATCGTCCGCCCCAAAAAGCCAGGCGCAAAGCCCGGGAAGCCTCACAAGATATTTGAAAATAAGCTGAAGCAGGACTTCACGGCGAAGGAAATCAACAAAAAATGGTGTACGGATTTCACTTGCTTGTTTCTGAAAAACGGAGATGTGCGCTATAACTGCACCATCATAGACCTCCATGACCGCAGCGTGGCGGCCAGCATTACGGACCGGCGGATTACCAGCGACCCTGCAGTCCGTACCCTGCGGAAAGCCCTGGAATCACAGCCAGGGCCCAAAGAAGGGCTGATCCTGCACAGCAATCAGGGCTCCCGGTACACATCAAAAGCATTTGTGGAATTCTGTGAATCATCTGGTGTGACTCAGAGCATGAGCAAGGCTGGATACCCATACGACAACGCACCGATGGAACGGTACTTCAACACTCTGAAGAACGAATGCACCAATCTGCATGAATTCAGGACGGAGGAGCAGATGTACCAGACAGTGGAGGAATTCGCCTATGCCGCTTATAACCATGTGCGCCCCCATTCCTGCAACGGGTACAAGACCCCCTTCGAAGCACGGTGCGCCTAGTGACAGGTACATGGCACCACAGCCTGTTCCAAGATTCCGAGCCGGGGGGAAGAAAAGCAGGTAGATTTTTTTAGCCACAAATGTTACAAAAAAGCTTGACCACTACAGTTCTTAAAGACCATTTCATCACTCGAACTCATATCCAACAGATGTAAACCACCTGTTTTTATATCCTTATAAGACGTTTTTCAAGGATTTCTTCATTGTCTGTCCATCTCATTTTGTGTAGTTTTAAAATTTTTAGAACCATTTTAGAACCGCTCTGGTTCTATCCCTATACCGACTAGAGAACCAATTTTTCAATCTTCCTCGAAGGCAATGGTCTATACAGATACACCCACCCACTTTTTTACGACATCAACAGCGTATCCTACATATTTAGCAATTTTTTCCACTGTCAGTCCATCGCTATACATACTAAGTGCAGATTCTTTCGCCCGTCTTTCATCTCCTCTGGCTTCTCCTCGTAATTCAGCATCTCTCTGATTTGCCTGATAAGTCATATATGCCAGCCTCCATTCTTCATCCCGTTTTGCATGGGCAACCGCCTCGTCAATCTTTTTTATTAAATCATACTGTGTGGATTCCACTGGATAATCCTTTGTATTGTTCATATACTTGAGCAGCTCTTTCAGGCCATCGCTGATTTTGCTGCTGCCTCCCTCTGCCGTATCAGGACTATCCTCACTGTCAAGGCGGTCGTTTGTCCCTGCAGTGTTAAGGAATAATTTATATGATTCGTCTCCCAGCTCCAGTCCATCCACTTCATCACATTGATTACAAAATGTATATTGGTATAAGCCTTTGCCAAATGGATCAAATTTACAAATGAAAATAATGTACGTGGGTTTCAACTGGTCATATTCCTGTCCCCGGCTCAACTGATTTATATCCACCTGTCCAGCGTAATAACGTGACCGCTTTGGAAGATGCCTTGACCTTGTGGTTTGCATTTCGACATTATAAACAACATTTCCATCATCCAAATAGACATCCATACGGATACCTTTCTTGCCAAATGCGACTGCCAATGTTTTCTGCGTAACAGGATAGGTTTTAGCTGCCCCATTTTCCACTACAATCGTTATGTCTGCTTCCGATTTCTCGTCAGCCGCAAGATAGACAACTCTTTGGATTTCGTGTCCGGGAAACAGATATTCCAACAGCTCAATACAAATATCCGGGCGTTGCATGACGTATGCAAACATGAAATCATCTGTAATATCCACATGGGTATAATTCACTTCTTCCTGAGAAAGCAATTCCTGCACATTCTCCTCTGTTTCGCCCATATCATATTACCTCCGTCTTATACATGGAGTGTTCCATCCATTTATCTCCAGACAGGCTGCCACCTACAATCTATTTTACCATAGCGTATCATAAATCCATTGAAATATCAAGTACAGCACATCTGATTCACAACATCAATACAAAAATTAAACTGCTAATTTATTTTGCATTACCTTCTCATGCACCACTTTACAACTTTTTAAAAATAAAATAACGCACAAGGCACTTTCTAATGTATAATAAGTTTGCACACAATAAAATACGAAAGAGAGTGACCTTGTACGTCAGACTTATTATATAACAAAAATAATCTAATTGGCAGACTGTACCGTTATTTTTATATTTATTTTAAAACTTTTTCCATGCCGACTATTGAAACATTGTTTCTGCTGGCACCGTCCATCCTGGCTATGGAGCCTGCGGATTCCATCCGCTCCCTGTACAGGCATTTCCTGTCAGGGATTACCCAAAAATCACTGAATGCCTTTTAGTGATTATTACACAGCTGTACGCCGTGTCCTTACAAATATTTTCGGCAAAAGGACAGTGATGGCATTTGTGACGTCCCCGGAAAAGGAATCCGGCAGCAGACACCTGTTTTTCAGTACCATTTTTCCAGAACAGCTCCAGATATTCTGCAGCTATATGGTCAGAAGCCGCAAAGGCATTGAAATGCTGGTTAATCTGATCAATATTTCATACTGCGCAATGAAACTATTGCCATATAGTGATGAACTATTTTATGGATATCGTTCAGTAAGTGTGCAGGAGTTCCGGTTTGCACTTAGCGAACAGATCCGCCGACAGGTATTTTATGCCATTTTCGTGAAAAATATCGAAACAGGCATAAAATCAACCAGTATCATGAATGCCTTAAAACAGCTAATTCAACAGCAAGGGTATCATTTATAAAAGTTGTAAAGTCGTGTTAAGACAAATGCCTGTTTAAAACGCGGCATCATGACCGGAATTGCCAGAATCAGCAGGGAATCCGTGTTTTCTGAATTAAATAACCTGGCAGTCATTACTGTTACTTCCAGAAAATATGCAGATTCTTTCTTCATGACTATGAATCATGAAAAGTACTGATTGTAATGCAGGAACACTTTTCCGGATGGGAAAAGTGCTGTCCGGGATGCGCAGGATGATATTTTCAAAACAAAAAAATGCATGGATTGCAGATAATCATCATTTTCCATGCATCTTTTTATTATTTTTTCATGCAGCAATGCTTATACTTCTTCCCGGAACCGCAGGGACAGAGGGCATTTCTGTCGGTTTTATGCTCGTTTTGTACAGAAGGCTCATGCTCATTTCCTTCATGCGGCGCGGCGCCCATCACCGCCCTTTTTTCATCTGGATAAGCACGATAATAATACCCGCCCGGGAACCGGGGTTCCAGACGCCGGTATGTTTTTTGCAGGCTGCTTTTCAGCAGGGGGAGTGTTTCATCCTGTGCAAGCTTTTGGATAAAAGGCGCAATGCGTTCATAATCCGGCGGGGATTCCAGGCGGATAATCCCGGCCTGTTCCAGAATTTCTTCCCGCTCCTCAATCATACACAGCTGTGTATCGGTCATGGCAAAGCGGATATACGAAGCATCCGCGTCTTTGAGTACATGGAAAATTTCCAGATAACGTTTCAGGGTATTGCCGATAAGCTCAGACTCATCTGCACGCTGATAATAGTAAGAGTCAATGATGGCTTCAATTGTTTCCCGTTCCGGTTCTGCCTGAAACAGCCTGCGCACAGCAGAAAATATGTCCTGAAGCTGTCTGAATTCCGTGGATGAGGATGCGGGATATGTGCACGAACGGGCGATAACCAGAAGCAGCGGCGGGATAGATTCTTTCAGGTAAATGCTGTACAGTCCCAGGTGCCTGAGAAGCTGCCCGAGTATTTCGGACAGGTATTCGCGGCTGCCGTAATTATCCATGCACAAAAGGCCGGAGTATGCTTCGGCCAGCTGGCGGATATCATCCCGCGTCCAGCGCGTATCTTTGCGGATGATTTCCAGAAGGACGGACACGCCTTTTTCATACCTGGAATTCTGGTCGCAGCTGCCGGCATAGGCAATCAGAAATTCATTATCGCGGTTTCCGAGCTCATAAGCCCGCTCAAAAGCGGCATAGGCTTTGTTTTTAAATCCGCGTTCCATGTAACAGCAGGCAAGCTCCTTTTGAAACCATTTGTTTTCCGGGTCTTTGCTGGCTAAAAGCTCTGCATTTTTTACCGCTTTTCCGGTTTTCTGGCTCTTGCGCTGTGCCATGACGAGCAGGTATAAAAACTGCACATGCTCCGGGAAACGGCGCCATGCTTCTTCACAGGATTCCAGATACATCGGAAGGTTTTTCTCTTTGCGGAAAGCCTGGACCTGCTGCATCATCTCGATGGCCAGCGGGTCTGTCAGTGCCGGGAATACCGGAAGCTCCGGCTTGTCCTGCGGGCCTTTTTTCAGCTGCTCGTATGCCCTTCGTATTATCTGGAACTGCTGCGGGTCAGATTCCGGGGAATACCTGCGCACCATTTTAAAATAAGCTTTTTTAATTTCTTCCTGGGATGCATCCGGTGCCAGTCCCAGTATTTCGTAAGAGGTGTCCATAAAGTTTCTCCTTTAATTATATGGGAAGCAGTTCTTTCAGCATTTCCAGCAGGTCTTCCTCGCATATTTTTGCAGATTCGGCATCTCCCAGAATCAGGGATGCTTTTAAATCGTACAGGGCTTCTTCCAGGTCTGTTTTTAACTGCGGGCTGCACTGCACGAGCGGGTCTTTGAGTGCGCGCTCGGTACGGCGCACGATTGTGCGGAAGGGCCTTGCATCTGGCGATTCTTTCCAGTTTTCCACGTCCATTTTTTCCCTGACAGGTTCCGCCGGGGTCTGCGCTTCCATGCATTCGGACTCCTGCATCAGGTTAATGGAAATCGACGCATCTTCACCGGTACTTGGAATCGATGCTTTTACGTTCAGCATGCCGTTCAGGTTGTAGGAAAATTCTACGAGCACGCGCTCGGCATGGGCTTTTTTCGGCGGAATGCCGCGGATTTCAAAATCCCCGAGGAAATGGTTGCGGCTTGCGGTGCTGCTTTCACCCTGATATATCTGGATATGCGCGCAGGTCTGGTAATCGCTGCTTGTAAAATAGGTGTCGCTGCGGGTAACCGGAATCGTGACATTTCTCGGAATGACAACGCTCATGCGGTCATCGGAAAAATTGTCTGTGACGCGCACGCCGAGTGTATAGGGATTTACGTCCGTCATAATCAGGCTGTTTTCCTGCTGGATGCTTCCTTCCATAATGCCGGCCTGGATGGCGGTGCCTTCTGCAACGGCAAAATCCGGGTTGACTGCCTGGGATGGCTCCATTTGGAGATAGTTTTGGATATCTTTGGAGACCAGCGGCATTTTTGTGGAACCGCCGACTAAAATAATGCGGTCGATTTCGGACGGAAGTATGCCGCTGTCCGCCAGCACGACATCAATCGGGGGATGCGTCCGCGCAATCAGGTCTCTGGTAATGTCTTCAAATGCTTCGGCGGTCACGGTTTCATCCAGGGCTAGCGGCCCGCTGGAATTTTCTGCAATCATTGGAAGGATGACGTGATAAGAACTGTCGGTGCTGAGTGCCTTCTTGCACCGTTCGGCTGCTTCCTTTAACCGGGCCATGGCAGATTTATTTCCGGCCAGGGAGATGCCGTGTTTTTCCTGAAAGCGTTTGGATAGCCAGTTCATCAGCGCTTCGTCAAAATCTTTTCCGCCAAGACGGTTGTCGCCGCTGCTGGCTTTTACTTCCAGCACGCCGTCAAACATTTCCAGCAGCGTGACATCGAATGTGCCGCCGCCGAGGTCGTAAACAAGGATATGGCTTTCTTCTTCCATATGCTCCAGGCCGTAGCTTAAGGCTGCTGCTGTCGGTTCATTTAAGATGCGCACGACATCCAGCCCGGCCCTGCGCCCGGCTTCTGCCACAGCCTGCCTTTGCAGGTCATCGAAATAAGCGGGTACTGAGATGACGGCACGGGCAATGTCTGTTTTCAGATATTCTGCGGCGTATGTTTTGACATATTCCAGCAGCTTTGCAGACAGCTCGATTGGAGTATAGGAATGCGTTCCAAGCGGGATTTTTTCATTTGTGCCGATTTTGCGCTTGACCTCGATGGCCGTGTTTTCCGGTGAAAGCAGGTACTGGGCCCGTGCTTTTTCCCCGATGAGAAAACGGCCGCTTTCGTCAATGCCGATGGCAGACGGCGTGATGATTTCGTTTTCCAGGTTAAAAATCATGAACGGTTTTCCGTTCTGGATAACAGCTGCTTCGGTTGTGGATGTGCCTAAATCGATTCCAATAATTGTATTCATAAATTCTCCTGTTTTTGTTTATCATTTTTCAGGCGGTAAGCAGATACCTTCGCCTTTTTGCGTACCGTTCCTTTATAAAGATAGCCGCAGCAGTAAATATCGGCAATGGTTTTATCCAGGGCCGGGTCAGAAGTCTCTGCGGTGTCTATGACTTCATGCAGTTCATAACTGACTTTTGCGCCGCAGTCTTCAATGACGCTTATCTGGCAGGAGCGCCGGTACGGTTCTAAAGCTTCTTCCATCAGGTTTATCTGGGCAGCCCAGCTGTCATCCCTGGATGCCGCAAAATGCCTGAGGCTCCAGAACTGTTCCAGATAGGCTTCAAACAGGCCCAGCAGCTGTGATTCCGTGTGTTCTGACTGCCGGATGCATTCTGCGTGTTCTGCTTTGCCGGAGCTGTTTTCTTCCAGCTCGTCCAAAAGGTCTTCGATTGCCATATCGTGCTTCTGGATATCCGCATGCAGGCTGTTCAGGCTGTCTTTCAGGGAGCAGTCCAGTTCTGCAAGGGCCTGGTTCAGGGAATGCGCAAACCCGTGCATGACCCCGTTATCTGTCTGCGCAGGGCTGTCCAGTTCAGAGAGCCTGTGCGAAAAGGAATCCTCCAGTCTGGAAAACTTTTGTTCCGTGGAGTCCTCCAGTTCAGAAAACCTCTGTGAAATAGAATCATCCAGCTGCGAAAGCTTTTGCCCGGCGGAGTCCTCCAGTTCAGAGAACC
>CAJTSV010000144.1:4252-7352 GCA_910579075.1 uncultured Eubacterium sp. | reverse complement strand
AACTTTTCAAGGTACTATAGCAGGGCTTTTGACCCCAACATCATAGAATGATACTATTGTTCAGCGGAAGCTGCTTATCTGCTGTTCATTTGCGGCATTGCACGACAGACAGCCGTGGAAAAAAAGGGGGAATTTCACGGCTGTTCCAGGCAGCAGAAAGTGGTAAACAGATGGATAATTCAAAATTAAATGGAAAAAAAACCTATGAATATGTATTTAACTATTTTTCCGAACAGATTCTGTCCGGAGCGTTAAAAATAAATGACAAGATACCGACAGAACGGGAAATTGCAGAAAAGCTGGGGGTCAGCCGCAATTCTATCCGCGAGGTCATGCACATGCTGGAAATTACAGGCCTGATTGAATGCCTGCAGGGGAGCGGCAATTATGTGCGCTGCGACCCGATGGAATATATGCTCAAATCCGTCAATATGGTTATGGCACTGATGGAAATTGACTATTCGGAGATTTTTCATATCCGTATCGGCTATGAATACGCGGCTGTCCGCCTGGTAATTGAGGAAGCCACGCCGCAGGAGCTGGAAGAAATGCACCAGATTCTGCTGAAAATGGACCAGCCGATGAGCTCGAAGGAAAGCGCAAAGCTGGATGTGGAGTTCCACCATATGCTCGTAAGCGCTTCCCATAACCGGATGCTTATCATGTATAATTCCATGCTCTACAGCCTGATGGACCAGTTTGTTGAAAATTTCCGCACAAGAATCCTGATGAATAAAATGCGCGCAGAGCTGCTGCGCCGTTCCCACTGGGCGATTTACAATGCACTTATCGAAAAAGACCTGCATGCAGCCATGAAGGCGTTTGACAAGCATTTCCGGATTGTGCAGGACCAGCTGGATAAGATGATGCAGAAAGAAGCGGATTAAGGGCGGGCATCTTGAAAAGGCAGGGACTGTGTGATAAGATTAGATAATGCAAAACTGTCTGGGTACAGGAAGAAAAGAGGGATGCTGGAAAATGACTGGCGTAGTGAAAAAATTACCGATAGGCATAGATTCTTTTGAAAAGCTGCGCAGCATGGGTTATTATTATGTGGATAAAACAGGACTGATTCAGGAGCTGCTGGAAGATGCCTGTGAGGTCAGCCTGTTTACCAGGCCGCGCAGATTTGGAAAATCCCTGAATCTGGATATGTTAAAAAGTTTTTTTGAGACGGGTGCAGACCCGAAGCTGTTTGAAGGACTGGAGATTTTGCAAAATGAGGGTATCTGTAAGGAATTTCTGGGAAAATATCCGGTTATTTTTCTGAATTTGAAAGATATTGACGGGGCCTGTTACCGGGATGCGTATCAGGCTTTCAGCGGCATGATTGGAATGGAAATACGCAGGCTGTGTGTAAAGCATAATCTTTTGGGCAACAGCAGTTTTTTTGATACGGATAAGGATTTTCTAAGGGAAATACTGTCGGGCCGGTATCAGGACGGGATTGCAGTATGTCTTCGAAAAGTATTCCAGCTTTTGTCACAGGCATGTGGAAAAAAAGTGATTCTGCTGATTGATGAATACGATGTGCCGCTGGATAAAGCATATGAAAAGGGTTATTATGAACAGATGCTGGATGCGGTCAGAAATCTTCTGGGCATGGTATTAAAGTCCAATGCACATCTGCAAATGGCGGTGTTAACAGGATGCCTGCGGATTGCGAAGGAGAGCATTTTTACAGGATTAAATAATTTTGTCGTCAATTCTGTCTCGGATGAAGAATACAGCAGCTGGTTTGGGTTTACACATGCAGAAGTACTTCAGATGCTGAGATACTATGGATTGGAGGAAAGCCTGGATTCCATGCAGGAATGGTATGACGGGTACCGCTTTGGCGGAAAATCCGTGTACTGTCCCTGGGATGTGCTGAATTATCTTAGAAAGCTCCGGAGAAATAAAAATGCCAGGCCGGAATCCTTCTGGGCGAACAGCAGCAGTAATGCGATTATCCAGAGCATTTTATCGGGAGCTACGGAAACAGCAAAGGAGCAGATGGAGATGCTGCTTTCTGGTGAAGCGATAGAAAAGAAGCTGGTGCCGGAACTGACTTACAAAGACTTGGGGCAGCCAGGCCAGGAGCTTCGCGAAGCATATCTTTGGAGTGTGATGTATGCGGCAGGCTACCTTACGGAAACAGAACGTTTCGATAACGGCGTAAGCCGGCTGGTGATTCCAAACCGGGAAATCTGGGATATTTATAATCAGAAAATCAGAAGCTGGTTTCAGGAAAGCATCCGCAGTGATACCGGCAGGCTGAAAAAATTATGTGAAGCAGTCCTGCAGGGGAATGCGCCTGTGGTACAGTCTGTATTGAATGACTGCATGCACGAGAGCATCAGCATTCGTGATACATCTGCGAGAAAAGAAATGAAAGAGAATTTTTATCATGGCATGCTGCTTGGAATTTTGCAGTGTGAGGGCAGCTGGACAGTGAAATCAAACCAGGAGTCCGGTACGGGCTATGGTGATATTCTGCTGACAAGCTCCAGGGATAAAACCGGCTGCGTGATAGAAATCAAATATGCTGAAAACGGCGTTTTTGAAAAGGCCTGCCAGAAGGCTATGCAGCAGATAAAGAAACATGATTATGCGGATTATTTTTTTGAGAAAGATGTGAAAGAGATTCATATGTATGGCATTGCCTGTTATAAAAAGAAATGCTGTGTCGTGCATGAAAACGCAGGCTGAAAAATACTGGAAAAGAGATTGATAACATGACAGTGTTCGAGTTTTTGATGATAGGATTTATTGATTCCCTGGCAGCCCACTTTCTGCTGCTGGTCTTTCTGCTGGTGGTTACAGATGAACAGAATGTATGGAAGCGGCTGAAAAAACTGCCGCTTTTGCTGCTGTCTGTGCTTGCTGCTCCGGTGCAAATGCTCCTGCTTTCTTTTGTGCTCCCGCATCCGTTCCGGTATTTGGCCGCTTCTGTTTTGGTTTTTTTAATGTGCACGCTGTGGGTGAAGCGGGCCTGGGGGATGGACACATGGCGGGCATTTTCTACTGTCTGCATGGCCGGAATCCTGCAGGTGGGTGTTCCTGCACTTGGCAGGATTTTGTATAACTGGCTGACGGAAATTTTTGGAACAGGACTGGA
>CAJTSV010000144.1:0-4207 GCA_910579075.1 uncultured Eubacterium sp. | reverse complement strand
CCGTATTGCTGAAACGGAGTCATTTTGGTACCTGGTTCCAGCTGCTGCTGGAAGACCAGGCGGGCCTGCGCCGGACGGCCCTGCTGCTTTTTGTCATGGAGTCCTGCGTGGAAGCGTTTTTTATCCTGCAAAGCGGCATCCGCACACAGTATCTCACACTGTACTATATCCTGATGCTGGCGCTGGTTTCTGTGCTGGCAGTACTGATTGTTTATCTGGCTCACCGGTTTGATGACAGCCGCATGCTCCGGTTTCAGCAGGATATCATCGCCCAGCAGCAGCTTTATGAGCAGAACCTGGAAGATATCCGCCAGGAGGTGCGTTCTTTCCGGCATGATTACAAAAATATCCTGGCCGGACTGTCCGGGCAGGCACAGGCAGGGGAACTGGATGCGCTGCATCTGGCGCTGTCGGAGCTGGATGCGGATTTTGACCGGCATTTGGGCGAAAAAATCCAGATGTCTGTTCAGATTGGCAATCTGCGGATTCTCCAGGTGCGCAGCCTGCTGCTGTGCAAGATTGCCGCGATGCAGGAAAAGGGTATTGAATGCCGCCTGGAAGTGTTCAGCCCGGTCGAGACGGCGGGGGGCATGCATGTGTGGGATTTTGTGCGCTGTCTGGGCATTCTGGTGGATAATGCCATGGAAGCTGCGCTGGAAGCATCGTATCAGCTGCAGCCCTGGGTAGAAATCGTTTTGCTGGCGCAGGAAAAGGATGTGTTTCTGCGCGTGTCCAACCCTTATGTAAATACACTGGCCCCGGCAGATATGTGGCAGGAGGGCTGGTCGACGAAAGGCCGGGGCCGGGGGCTGGGACTGTCCAGCTATCAGCACATTCTGGAAAATTATCCAAATGCCGTCTGTTCTACAGCTTGGGAAAACGGCGTATTTGTACAGGAATTGACCGTGGAGGGCAGAAAATGATTGGGATTTACCTGTGTGATGACGATGACGCTGTCCGTCACCAGATTCAGACAGCTTTGGAATGGAAAATCTGCATGGAAAATTATGATATGCAGGTCGTGTGCAGTTCTGCGTCGGCACAGGAGCTTTTAGACGCTGTGGAGGACGGCGCGGGGAGCATTTACTTTCTGGATGTGGAATTAAAGGATAAGGCGTGGGACGGCTTCCGGCTGGGACAGGAGCTGCGAAGGCGCGACCCCCATGGAACGCTGGTCTATATTACCAGCTATGGCAGCCTGGCCTGGCGCACGTTTCAGTATCATCTGGAAGCATTTGATTATATCGTAAAAAAAGCAGGACAGACCGGAGCGTCTGCTGCCCGCTGCCTGGAAGAAGCCTATGACCGCCTGATGTCGGAGCGGCAGGACCAGGCAGTGATTTTTACGCTGCGGACGGGCGAAGTGGTGCGCCATATTCCGCTGCAGGATATTCTTTTCTTTGAGACGGCTTCGGCACCGCATCATCTCCTGCTTCATACACTCAATAGCAGAATGGATTTCCTGGGCAGCCTCGGCGAGCTGGAATCCCGGCTGGGAGACCGCTTTATCCGCATCCACCGGGCTTACCTGGCTGCGGCTGATAAAATCGACACGGTGGATTATAAGCACAGCAGGCTGTGGATTGGCGGCCACGAATGCCTGATTTCACGGGCCGGAAAAATGCAGCTGCGCAAAATACTGGGAGGGGGCCCGGTGGTGCTGTGAGCATATGCCCAAAAGCGCCCTGCGGTTCATTCAGGAAACACTTGTGACGATTCAGGAAATTTCAGCCATCCGGCTTTGCGGATGTGGTATGCTTCTATCATCAGGCGGGAGCGCTGAAAAGCATAAGCATATGGCAGGATTTCCTTCTGCCCGCCTGGAGCATGACAGAACCGGAAAGGAGCGTGAGCGTATGGCAAAAGACCGTTTTGTGGAAGTTTATTCCCAGGGAGTTATCAATGTGCAGAAAATCATTGTGGACACGAAGACAGGCGTGAATTATCTGCTGGCTTCGTCTGCCATGACCGTAGGCTGCGGAATGAGCATTCTGACAGACCAGGATGGAAAACCGATTATAACTCCGGTAAAATAAGAAAACTGGCGGCAGCCGGATTCAGGATGGAGACTGTTTTCTGTGCTGCCGCTTTTCGCCTGTGTGAAAAATCTGCTGATTCGTAAAATTTTTGCACGTTTTGCTGAAATGGGGTTTGCAGGAAGCAGTGACCGGATTGGAATGGTGATGGATTATTTTCATAAGTGGAATTCCGTTTCCCATACATTTGCAGGTTCGTTTTTTCGTTCCTGAGCAGCGGTGTAAACAGGCGTGCCATCTCCGGCAGTTGCTTTTTCAACAGGAGCAGTCTTCTCCGCTTTATCTTTTGGCTTTTGAGGTTTTATTTTAGGCGGATGAACAGCAGTTTTACAGCGGCATTGACAAGCAGCTCAACAGATACCGGATATTCAGCTGAAAGTGTATGCAGCCTGTCATATAACAAATGTTTATTCCATACACAGCATAAGATTGTCATGCTGCATTTTATAAATTACTATACCTGACCCCTGCCTTTTACATTTTCAAACTATATGAAACCCACAGCAGGGATTATTTTTCCACACCCCATTTCTTACTTTCTGTACATCTGCACCTATCCCAAACCAGAAAAAGAGAGACTTCCTGCCTGATGGCAGAAAATCCCTCTTTCATAAAACATTTCTGTTCAGCCACATATAATTTCAGACTTCATGTTAACCGCATTGTCTATTTTCCATACTGCTGTAAATATGCTTCTGCTCTTTCTATGGACACACCGATTTCTTCCTGCAAGCTATTGAGGATAGCCGCATCACTAAGTCCGTCTTTTTGTCCTAATTTAATAAGCATCTTTGCTTCTCCCTGCTCCATTCCCTGACGTATCCATATTTCCGTCTGTGTTTCAATCACTCTTCCACCCATAATATTTACCAGCCTTTCTTCATTTTTATTTCCATTTGTAATATGTGTAATAATCGTATTTACAAACCCCATAAGATCTGCCATTTCTCCATCTGATAATTCGCTTTCATTATTCAGCCGGATAATTTCATTTCTAAAGTATGTCAGATCATCCACAACTGCTTCTATATTATCTCCGGATATAACATCCTTTTCATACCTCGCAATATAAAATGGAATATATGGAAACAGCATCTTCTCAATAATGTATTCCTTCGTTAATTCTTCCAGAATCACATTGTCAGACTTATAATCCACGCTCTGGCCATCCGGGAACGTAAATGTAATGGTTGTTTCTTTTGGCGTCTTTTCTGTACGCTTTACATAAATAACCGTAAATCTTGGCATTGGTATCGTTGCCTTTCCAATATTCCATACCGCAGACTGCCTCGCAACAATAAAAGCATATTCCGCAATTCTGATGGACATGGAACCGTCATCATAGCTCTGGCATTCTAATAAGTATACTTCATCCCTGATTTTTATCAGAAAATCAGAAATCTGTTCTTCAAGTTCCTTACTTCCGTCTGCTGTTTCATTTTCTGTCAGATAACCCTCGGATGGCAGTACATCCACTTTCACATCCAGTGGCATATCGTCCTGCCTTTCTTTTTCTATTTTCAATATCACATAGCAATATTTTTTCTATGTATTATATCACATAGCGACAAAACCTGATATAAGATTTTAATTCTTATCTATATTTTTAACAGCTTCATCATACCATGTCTTTTTAATGCCAGGAAGGCGGGCGGGGAATGGCGCTTGTGGATGTCAAAAGCTCATGATTACAGTGTGAAGGATGTGTATGCCAGGTCTGTCCTGAAAATCAGAGAAAATAAAGAGCCATGCCTCAGGCGGTTTCAGGTCCTTATCTGTGGGGCGCAGTCTTATATTGGACGAAATGTCATGCAGTTTTTGCAGGGGCATGTCAGTTATGAAGTGCATGAGCTGGACATGAGAAGTCTTGAATCAGAACCGTCTCATTTTAAAGGATATGATATTATTGTATTTTAAAAATTTTAAAGAAGTTGCAAAAACGGATTCTGATTATGCGGCTTTATGGCAGGCAGAATATTTCCATTGCAGCTCTCATATGAAAGAGATAAAAAATAGTAGAATAATCTGCTCACCACGCCGCAAAAAATGAATACCAGAAACGCCGCAAAGCCGCATAAACACTATGTTTTTGCGGCTTTGCCCGTTCCTGTGGCTGCGGTATAAAAATCTGTTTTGACGCCCATTTGACGCCCTAACTCGACGGACAGATA
>CAJTSV010000143.1:2844-7633 GCA_910579075.1 uncultured Eubacterium sp. | reverse complement strand
ATATAATAATTTTTTATTAAAATGTAAGAAAATTCACACAACAGATACCAAAAAGGGGGAAGGATATGAGCAGGTTATCAGTAATTTCGACGGACAAGGCCAATTCCACGACAGAAAAGCTGATGAAGGAATTTACGCAGCGCATTATTGCAAATCCGCCAGGGGTCTGTCCGGTTGACATGCAGCTTGCATTTTTAAAGGTATGCCATGCGCAGACCTGCGGGAAATGCGTGCCGTGCCGCATCGGGCTTGGAGTTTTAGAGGATCTTTTGGAAAGCGTGCTGGACAATACGGCTACGATGGAAACGCTGGATTTAATTGAGCATACCGCTATTAATATTAAAAATTCCGCAGACTGTGCCATCGGCTTTGAATCTGCCCGCATGGTGCTGGCGGGGTTTGAAGGATTCCGGGAAGATTATCTTTCGCATGTGCGGGAGCACCAGTGTACCGGTACATTTGAGCAGCCGATTCCATGTGTCACGCTGTGTCCGGCAAACGTGGATATTCCGGGATATATTGCACTGGCCGGGGAAGGACGCTGTGCGGATGCCGTGCGCCTGATACGCAAAGACAATCCGTTCCCTACGGCCTGTGCGCTTATCTGCGAGCATCCGTGCGAAGCCAGGTGCCGGCGGACAATGATTGACGATGCGATTAATATCCGCGGCATGAAGCATTATGTCATGGACCGCGCACATGCCAGCGAGGTTCCGGTTCCGGCTTGTGCAGAGCCGACCGGACGCAGGGTGGCTGTTATCGGCGGCGGCCCGGCGGGAATGACCGCAGCCTATTTCCTGCAGCTGATGGGTCATCAGGCTGTCGTATTTGAAGAAAAGCCGCAGCTGGGCGGGATGCTGCGTTACGGCATTCCGAATTACCGCTTCCCGCGGGAACGCCTGCAGGAAGATTTGGATGCGATTCTGTCCACGGGCGTGGAAGTAAAGCTGAATACGCCAGTCGGCACAGAAGAACTGAGTGAAATCAATAATACATACGATGCGGTATTTATTGCAATCGGTGCCCATGCGGAAAAACGGCTGAATCTGGAAGGCGAGGACAGCAGGAATGTGATTTCGGCCGTCGAAATGCTGCGTGAAATCGGAGACGGCAGGTACCCGGATTTTACCGGGCAGCGCGTGCTTGTCGTGGGCGGCGGAAATGTTGCCATGGACTGTGCCAGGACGGCAATCCGTTCCAAGGCAAAGACGGTCAGCATTGTTTACCGCAGGCGCAAGGAAGATATGACAGCGCTTCCGGCAGAGGTCGAAGGGGCGATTGCAGAGGGCATTGAGCTGCTGACGTTAAAAGCGCCGCTGCATATCGAGGCTGATGAGGATGGAAATGCAAAGGCACTCTGGGTACAGCCGCAGATTATCGGCCCGGTCAGGGGCGGCAGGCCGTCTCCGCGCAGGGCGGATAAGCCGCAGGAACGGCTGGAATGCGATGTGATTCTGATGGCAGTCGGACAGGATATTATTTCTGAGCCGTTTGAAAAGGCGGGCATTGCAACAAAACGGGGACAGCTGCAGGCGGATGCTTCCGGTGCGCTCAACCGGGTAGGCATGTACGCGGGCGGTGACTGCGTGACCGGGCCTGCGACTGTCATTAAGGCTATTGCAGCCGGAAAGGCGGCAGCGGCGAATATTGATGAATTCCTGGGCTTCCACCATGCCATTTCCGTGGATGTGGAAATACCGGAGCCGCTGTTAAACGACAAAAATCCGTGCGGCCGCGTGAATCTGGGCGAAAAAGAGTCGTGGGCACGGAAGGATAACTTTGAGGGAATTGAGCATACGATGAGTGACGAGGAAGCATTGCAGGAAGCAGGACGCTGCTTAAGATGTGACCGCCACGGATGCGGAGTACTGAGGGGAGGCAGGCAGGACAGATGGTAAATTTGACGATTGACGGAAAACAGGTACAGGTGCCGGAAGGCACGACCATTTTGAAAGCAGCTGCGGCAGCCGGGATTGAGATACCGACGCTCTGTTTTCTGAAGGATTTGAATGAAATCGGCGCATGCCGCATCTGCTGTGTTGAAATCGAGGGCAAAGAAACGCTGGCAGCATCCTGCAACACAAAAGTCGAGGAAGGCATGACTGTATATACGAGCAGCCTCAAGGCACATTATGCCCGCAGGATGAATCTGCAGATTATCCTTTCCCAGCATGATTTCCGCTGCGCAGCGTGCCAGCGAAACGGCAGCTGTTCCCTGCAGAAAATCTGTGCGGACATGAACATCAACGATGTGCCGTTCCAGCAGGATTATGAAAAGAGCGAATGGGATATGAGTTTTCCGCTGATACGCAATGCCGGAAAATGCATCAAATGCATGCGCTGCGTGCAGATTTGCGACAAAGTCCAGTCGCTGAATATCTGGGACATTGTGAATACCGGAAAGCGTACCAGCGTCGGCGTATCAAAAATGCGCAAAATCGCAGAGTCTGACTGCTCCCTGTGCGGCCAGTGCATTACACACTGTCCGACCGGCGCGCTGCGCGAACGCGATGACGTGCGCCGGGTAATGGATGCAGTCAATGACCCGGACAAAATTGTGGTGGCACAGATTGCGCCGGCCGTGCGCGCTTCCTGGGGCGAGGGACTGGGCCTTGCGCAGGACATGGCGACCGAAAAGCGCATGGCAGCGGCGGCACGCGCGCTTGGCATGGATTATGTGTTTGATACGAATTTCAGCGCAGACCTGACGATTATGGAAGAAGCGAACGAATTTTTAGAGCGCATGGCGCACCGCGAAGAATACCAGTGGCCGATGTTTACGTCCTGCTGCCCGGGCTGGGTGCGGTTTTTGAAATCGCAGTACCCGGATATGACAAAGCAGCTGTCTACGGCGAAATCCCCGCAGCAGATGTTTGGCGCGGTGGCAAAGAGCTATTTTGCGGAAAAAGTGCTGGATGAAGACCCGGAGAAAATTTTCTGTGTATCGATTATGCCTTGCACGGCCAAAAAAGCAGAGTGCGAGCTGCCGAATATCAACGATGCAGGAGCAGGACGCGATGTAGATGCCGTGCTGACGACGCGGGAATTTGACCGGATGCTGCGCAGCGAGCTGATTACCCCGGCAAACCTGGATGAGGAAGAATTTGACTCGCCGCTTGGCACCGGCACGGGCGCGGCGGTTATCTTTGGCGCAACGGGCGGTGTTATGGAAGCGGCGCTTCGGACAGCGTATTTCACCCTCAAGAAAGAAAACCCGAAGCCGGATTTGTTCCGGGCAGTACGCGGTCTGGACGGCGTGAAGGAAGTGTCTTTGGAAATCGCAGGCGTGCCGCTGAAGGCAGCTGTCGTGCACGGGCTTGGCAATACAAGAAAGCTGATGGAGCGCATTGCGGCAAAAGAAGCAGAATATGACCTGGTTGAAGTCATGGCTTGTCCAGGCGGATGCGCAGGCGGCGGCGGACAGCCGATTACAGAAGGCAGGGAAATGGCCGGGGAGCGCGGCGCGAAGCTGTACAGCCTGGATAAAAAGAATCCGCTGCGCTTCTCGCACGAGAATCCTTCGGTGCTTGCGCTGTACGACCAGTATCTGGAAAAACCGCTGTCCCATAAGGCACACCAGCTGCTGCATACCGACCATACTGGATGGGAAATGCCATCGTAAGCAATTTCTCCCTTACAAATCCGCTGAAATCAGCCCTTTGCAAAATTTGTCAGAAAATTTTAGCACTCACCTCTTGACGTGGCTAACAATTGGTGTTATATTTCATACAGACAGACAAACAAAGTTTCAAAACCGGGCAGTCCGCCCTTTTCAAAGGAGGCAGAGGTTATGAATATCCAAAAATTTACGCAGAAATCCATCGAAGCAGTCAATGACTGTGAAAAACTGGCATATGAATACGGCAATCAGGAAATCGAGCAGGAGCATCTGCTTGTGGCGCTGCTTAGGCAGGAAGACGGCCTGATTTTGAAGCTGATTGAAAAAATGGAAATCAATAAAGAGCATTTTGCAGACAATGCCATCCGGCACCTGAAGGCCCGTGTCAAAGTATCTGGCGGGCAGGTTTATGTCGGCAAGAATTTAAACCAGGTGCTTATCAGCGCCGAAGACGAAGCAAAGCAGATGGGCGATGAATATGTATCGGTCGAGCATTTGTTTTTAAGCCTTTTAAAATATCCAAACAAAGCCATGAAAGAAATTTTCCGGGAATACGGCATTACAAGGGAACGTTTTTTGCAGGCGCTTTCGACCGTCCGCGGCAACCAGCGGGTAACCTCGGATAATCCGGAAGCAACCTACGATACGCTGGAAAAGTACGGCTATGATATGGTAGAGCGTGCGCGGGCACAAAAATCCGACCCGGTTATCGGGCGTGACACCGAAATCCGCAATGTGGTTCGGATTCTTTCGCGCAAGACGAAAAACAATCCGGTGCTGATTGGCGAGCCAGGTGTCGGCAAAACTGCGGTTGTGGAAGGTCTGGCGCAGCGGATTGTACGCGGCGATGTCCCGGAAGGATTAAAGGATAAAAAGCTGTTTGCGCTGGATATGGGTGCGCTGGTTGCCGGGGCAAAGTACCGGGGCGAATTTGAAGAACGGCTGAAAGCGGTGCTCGACGAAGTGCGCAAAAGCGAAGGACAGATTATCCTGTTTATTGATGAGCTGCATACGATTGTAGGAGCGGGCAAGACCGACGGGGCACTGGATGCCGGAAATATGTTAAAGCCGATGCTGGCCAGGGGCGAGCTGCACTGCATCGGGGCGACGACCCTGGATGAATACCGGGAATATATTGAAAAAGATGCAGCACTGGAACGGCGGTTCCAG
>CAJTSV010000143.1:0-2719 GCA_910579075.1 uncultured Eubacterium sp. | reverse complement strand
TGCTGTCAAACCGCTATATTTCTGACCGCTTCCTGCCGGACAAGGCGATTGACCTTGTGGACGAAGCATGCGCTTTGATAAAAACGGAGCTGGATTCCATGCCGTCTGAGCTGGACGAATTAAACCGGCGCGTGATGCAGCTTCAAATAGAAGAAACAGCCCTGAAAAAAGAGTCCGACCAGTTAAGCCGCGACCGTCTGGCGCACCTGCAGAAGGAGCTGGCGGAGCTAAACAGCGCATTCCAGACAAAAAAAGCCCAGTGGGATAACGAGAAAACACTGATTGAAAAAGTACAGGGGCTGCGTGAGGAACTGGAAAATGTAAAGAAAGAAATCGCACAGGCCAAGCAGCAGTACGATTTGAATAAAGCAGCGGAGCTGCAGTACGGAAAGCTGCCACAGATTCAAAAGCAGCTGGAAATCGAAGAAGAAAAGGTGAAAAACGAAGACCTGTCGCTGATGCACCAGAATGTGAGCGAGGAAGAAATAGCAAGGATTATTTCCCGCTGGACAGGTATTCCGATTGCAAAACTGACCGAAGGGGAACGTGCCAAGACCCTGCATCTGGATGCGGAGCTGCATAAGCGGGTGATTGGACAGGACGAAGGTGTTACAAAGGTTACCGAAGCCATTATCCGTTCCAGGGCCGGGATTAAAGACCCATCCAAGCCGATTGGCTCTTTCCTGTTTCTGGGGCCTACCGGGGTCGGGAAGACCGAGCTTGCAAAAGCGCTGGCGGAAAGCCTGTTTGACGATGCGGATAATATGGTGCGCCTGGACATGAGCGAATATATGGAGAAATACTCCGTGTCGCGGCTGATTGGAGCGCCTCCGGGATATGTAGGCTATGAAGAAGGCGGGCAGCTGACGGAAGCCGTGCGCAGAAAGCCGTATTCAGTTGTCTTATTTGACGAAATCGAAAAGGCACATCCGGATGTATTCAATGTGCTGCTGCAGGTGCTTGATGACGGGCGCATTACGGATTCCCAGGGCAGGACCGTGGATTTTAAAAATACCATCCTGATAATGACCTCAAATATCGGTTCGGCTTATCTGCTGGAAGGCATTAACGAAAAGGGCGATATTGCGCCGGAATGTGAAGAAGCTGTAAAAAACGAGCTGCGGGCCAGCTTCCGGCCGGAATTTTTAAACCGCCTGGATGAGACGATTCTGTTTAAGCCGCTTACAAAGAGTGACATTGGGAATATTATCCGGCTGCTGATGGCAGATTTGAACGCACGGCTTCGGGAACGCAGCCTGTCTGTGGAACTGACGCCGCAGGCAGAGCAGTTTATTGTGGAAAACGGCTACGATCCGGTATACGGTGCAAGGCCGCTGAAACGGTACCTGCAGAAAACAGTGGAGACGCTCGCAGCCAAAATGATTCTGGCCGATATGGCAGGCAGCGGTGATACGATTATCATTCGCCTGACGGACGGGGCGCTGGAAGCGGCAGTCAAATCCTGACAGGGCGTCATGCATGACAGCCAGGGACGAAGCCGTTTCGGACAAAGGGGCTGCTGATTAGTACTCCATCCAGCCAGAAATTGAAATATGAGACTGTATGTTCCGCACCATTGCGTTGTTGAAATTTCCAGCCGATGCCACCGCATTGCCGTTGAAATTTCGCCTTGCACTGGCACGAAATATGCATGCCATATTTTAATTTCTGACTGGATGGAGTACTGCACAAAGCGGGAAATTTTCCTGAATCATATGCCAGCTGCTGCAAGCCGGGGGCAGCCTGTACCGAACAGGGGGAAGGGCGGTGATGTCTGCTGATGTTACCGGTCACGGAGTGAACATTAACCTGCTGATAAAAGCAAAATTTAATGGAATTGTGTGTGCATATATGGTAAAATGACGGTACTGAGCATTATTGACGAAAGCATGGGATAAGTATGCGAAAATACTATGTTGACAATCTGCGCTGGATTATCATTTTACTTCTTGTTCCTTACCATGCGGCAATGGCATGGAATGTATGGGGAGAACCAAATTACATTTATTTTGAGGGCAATAAAATAATTAGCAGCATTGTAGTATTTTTCAGTCCGTATTTTATGCCGTTTCTGTTTCTCATTGCAGGTATTTCCACAAGGTTTGCGCTGCAAAAGCGGACAATCGGGCAATATGTTTTGGAAAGGACTAAAAAACTGCTGATACCATTTGCTTTTGGAATAATGCTGATGATGCCGCCTATGACATATATTGCCAGCAAATTTAATTATGGTTATCAGGGAAATTTATTTCATCATTACGCCGTTTTCTTTACGCACGTTACGGATTTCACAGGTGCTGACGGCGGTTTTTCGGTTGGACAGTTTTGGTTCATATTGTATCTGTTTGTTATCTCTCTTATTGCTGCTGGCATTATCTTATTGCAAAGAAAAATAATGCCCTCAAAAAATACTGATATACCGCTTGTGCTGGTTTTTCTTTGGGGATTGCCGATACCGCTGTTTAACGGAGTGCTTTCGATAGGCGGAAAAAGCCTTGCAGAATATGCTTACGTTTTTCTTGCTGGTTATTATATTTTCTCAAACGAGGATGCAATCAGCAAAATAGAAAAATGGAAATGGATTTTCCTGTGCACAGGTATCACAGCAGCGGGTTTCAATGTATATCTGTTTATCTGGTCAGATACACAGCACACATTGTTAAATATAACTGAACGTCCATTAAGCCCCCAGCAGAGCTGGGGAGAATAGAGTGAGCAG
>CAJTSV010000142.1 GCA_910579075.1 uncultured Eubacterium sp. | reverse complement strand
TGCCGTGCAGGGAATCCCCTGCTGCCTTTTTCACGCTTTCCACAAAAGGCCCCATATCCGTATAATAATTCCGTACAATCTGTCCGCTTACCGGCACGTCAGACGGAATCCCGCCCTTTTCCAGAACCTCATAGTGCATGACGCCATAGCCCGGGTACAGGTTCCCGCTGCCGTCCGGCTTTCCAAGCCCCATCGTAATTTCGAATGTCTTTGTCCCGAACGGGGTTTTTACCGAAACGTGCGTGATGGCCTGTTCCATGCCGGATGCAAAATCCCCCTGCGGGTCGATTCCGGCTTTTTTCATGACCAGTTCCTTTACCTCGCTGCTGCCGGAATACTGGTAAGCGTAATTGGCTTCCGCAAGCCATGTAAATAAATAGCTTTGCAGAATGTCCATCTGCTCTGCAGTCAGGTAATGCGAAAAATCCTGTTCGAGGGAGAACGGGCCAGCAGATTTTAACCGTTCCAGTTCCTCTTTCGGGTTCCGGACTTCCGGCTGGATGGGTTCTTCCGGGAGTACGATAGGGCTGTTTTTAAAATGAATCGTGGCATTCAGATATAATTTCTCACGGACGCTTCCCTCATCCTTTCCTGGAACTTCAATCTGTTCCCACTGCTCCTTTGTTCCGCCATAATATACGTCTTCTATCTTGCTTGGCCTGATTAATCCCAAACTAAAAGCACCATTTGATATTTTAACAGCGCTGACTGGTACCGTTATGGACTTCAGTTTTTCACAATCTTGAAAAGCACCCGTATTTATCCATGTCACTCCCTCTGGAATCTGAACTTCTGTCAGGCTGCTGCATCTGGAAAATGTCCACAATTTTATTTCTTTTATTCCGCCTGGAATATGTATGTTTTTCAAACTTCTGCAATATCCAAAGGCATAAACTCCAATCTCATTCACGCTCTCTGGAAGTATAACTTCTGTAACTGCCGTACATTCCCGAAAAGCACCGTTTCCTATTTTTGTAACTCCATCCGGTACACTTATCATTTTTAATTGTCTACAGCCCGAAAAGGCATAATCTCTAACCGAAATTACGCCAAGCGGTACCGAATACTCACCGCTTTTTCCCTCCGGACACCGGACAATCTCCGTCTTTTCTTTATTAAACAGTACACCGTCTTCAACCGAAAAACTCTCACTGGCAAAATCAACGTCAAACGCTGCAAGATTTGGACAGCCATAAAAAGCATTATCATCCACTTCTGTAAGACAGGCTGGCAGAATGACTTTTTTTAAATTATCCTTTTGGTAAAAAGCTTCCGCACCTATTTTGGTTACATTTTTACCGTCTAACTCATATGGAACGGTTACTGATTCATCAGAACCGGTGTACTTTGTGATTTCAACTGTACCATCCTCTAAGACCCTATATTCATAATCTTTCGCAGATTCATCTTCCCCAATAAAGTGTATTGTTATCTTTTCATCTTCAAGCCCGCTGGCTGCATCAATCGTAATTGCACCCCACTGTTCTTTTGTGCCGTTATAATAAACATCTCTCAGATTGCTGCATTGACGGAAAGCATATTGTTCAATATTTATCACACTTACCGGAATATGGATGCTTTCCAGGCTGCTGCATGATTCAAACACCCCATTCCCTAAAACTGTCACGCTCTCTGGAATATGGATATTTGTCAAGCTGCTGCATTCTGAAAATAAAATAGCCCCTAATCTTTCCACCCCATCCGGAATAATAATTTCTTTCAGACTGCCACAAAACATAAATGCCCCGTCTTCCATAACGTTTACGCTCTCTGGAATCGAAATCTCTGCAAGGTTTTTGCATCCGCGAAAAGCCAGTCTTCCTATTTTCTTCAAACTGTCTGGAAGCGTAATTTGCGTAAGTCCTGTACAGTAACTGAATGCGCTTTCCTCCAGACGCTCAAGCCCATCTGGAATTCTGACCTCTGTCAGACCCGTACAATCACTAAAAGCCCTGACCCCTATGTATACTACTCCATCTGGAATACTGATTTTTGTCAAGTGTTCCAGTTCCATAAAAGCTCCCTCGCCTATGCCTGTAACCTGTTTTCCATCTATCTGCGCAGGGATTTCTGCTTCTGTACTGGTACCGTTATATTTTGTAATTTCGATGGTTCCATCGTCTAAATCAGCATATTCATACTCAGAACCTGTATTGTCAGACAGAATGCCGTCACTGCAATGTATCACAGCATTCAGCAGTACTTCATTTCCAATTTCAACATTTATCTCCTTCCACTGTTTTTGTGTTCCAGAATAATAAACCTCTTGCAAATTACCGCATTTATAAAAAGCCGAGTTCGCAATACTGACAACACTGACAGGTATTGTAACTTTGAACAGACTTGTACAGCCATTAAAAAGACTGTATTCTATTGCCGCCAGACTTACTGGTAATGAAATTTCTTTCAAACTGCTGCATTTGGAAAATGTTATCCCTCCTATCTCGCTAATCCCATCTGGCAAAGTAATTTTTTCCAGATTTGTACATTCAGCAAATGCTCCTGACTGAATACTGGTTACAGTATCTGGTACAACAACTGACTTTAAACTCTTGCACCTTGTAAAGGCTATACTGCTTATTCCCCTTACTGCTTTACCATCAATATTAGCTGGTATTTCAATCTCTGAAGCAGTACCATTATATTTACTTATATAAACAGCTGTACCATCTGCAGAATTGCCATATTCATAATCACCACTGACAGCTGCCGAAACCTTTTCCATACCAGCCGGATATGCTATCATACCTGTTACCATGCAAACTATTATGATGACTGACAAAATCCTTTTCATTCTTGCACCCTCCCCTTCTTCAGAAGCAAAAATATATCTGTATGTTCCAGGCATCTGCATCTTTAAGCCTTAACTTTTACACTTTTTACTGTTCCATACACTCCATAAACCCTGTTATTCATAGAATCCAGGCTGTACGCCCGCATCCGGACATAATATTTCTTTCTGGCTTTTAAGCCAGTCATCGTCTTTGATTTTGCAGATGCCTTTACTTCTATCATCTTTGCAGATGTAAAATTCTTATTTTCCGAGTACTCAATCTGATATCCTGCAGCCCCGTTCACTTTCTGGAAAGCAGCCTGTATCTGCCCTTTTTTCTTCGATGCCAGCTTCAGTGATGCAGGCTTTGCCGGGGCTGCTGCTTTTGCCCACCTGGCATACAGAGTCGCGGCTGCATCCAGCGGCTTGTCGCCATTTATTTTCTCGCCGCCCTGCTGCTTTGTATACCATCCGCTGAATGTATAATCTTTGCGCTGGGCTTTCGGCATAATGCCTGGAATATCGCCGGATAACAGCGTCATCGTTTTGCGGCTGGTTTTCGTGCCGCCGTTTAAGTCAAACTGGAGCACATAATGCACCTTTACGATGGACGGCTTCTGCCCAGTGCCACCAGATGTGCCGGAACCGCCGCTGCCAGAACCGCCTGTACCGCCGCTGCCGCCCGTATTTCCGGAACCACCGCCGCTGCCAGGGCCGTCTCCACCTGTGCCGCCATTGCTGCCGCCTGTATTGCCGCCGCCATTACCATCACTATCATTATCCGTACTGCCGCCTGCAACATCTATCACGCAGAACTGCCTTAAAAAGCTTCCATCCTTTGTCGTTACGGTAACCGTGGCACGCCCGCTTCCCACTGCCGTTACCAGGCCGTTTCCATCCACCCGCGCAACCGATTCATTATCCGTCATCCACCTCAGGTTCGGGTTACTGGCATCCAGCGGCAGGTGGCTGGCACTCAGCTGCACTGTCCGGTCTGATTCAAGGGCCGTGTTCTTCTGGCTCAGCGAAAGCTGCTGCACTTTCTTAAAGCTGGCTTCATAAGTATCGCTGTCCGGGTAAATAACCTCCTGCCCGCCGCTTCCCTTCGTCCGCAGCGCATACATGTCACGGTCTATATTCAGCGGGCGGAAGACATATCCTTCGTACTGCATGTCCTGCTTCAGCTGCAGCTCCAGGAACTGCACTGTCCGCTGCACGTCCTCGTTTGCGATTTCCTCTACTTCATACTTCATCGTCCCGGTTCCCGTGCCCCGCAGGTTCAGGTAATAGTCGTCCCCCGCAAGGTAGACGGTCTTCGTGTCCCCGTCCACATCCAGCCGGACATTCTGATTCCCGCCGGACGGCTGGTTATTTACAATGGAGCCCGCTTCCTTCCCGTCCATGCCGTACACATGCACGTCCACCGGACAGGCAATGCGCACGATTTTGCTGTATGCAAAAAGGGGCTCTGCAAAAATGGTAAACGTGCCGTCCGAAAACGAGCCGTTTTTATTGCCGACGATTTCCGCCACGTTCTTATCGACAAGAATGCCGGCTGTCACTGCATCTTCCAGCTTCTCCCACTGGTACGTGCCGTGCAGGGAATCCCCTGCTGCCTTTTTCACGCTTTCCACAAAAGGCCCCATGTCGGTATAATAATTCCGTACAATCTGTCCGCTTTCCGGCACACCGGACGGAATCCCGCTTTTTTCCAGCACTTCATAATGCATGACGCCATAGCCCGGGTACAGGTTCCCGCTGCCGTCCGGCTTTCCAAGGCCCATCGTGATTTCAAACGTCTTTGTCCCGAACGGGGTTTTTACCGAAACATGCGTAATGGCCTGTTCCATGCCGGATGCAAAATCCCCCTGCGGGTCGATGCCGGCTTTTTTCATGACCAGCTCCTTTACCGCGCTGCTGCCGGAATACTGATATGCGTAATTGACTTCTGCAAGCCATGTAAATAAATAGCTTTCCAGAATGTCCATCTGCTCTGCAGTCAGGTAATGTGAGAAATCCTTTTCGAGTGAGAACGGATCAGCGGATTTTAACCGCTCCAGTTCCTCTTTCGGATTCCGGACTTCCGGCTGGACAGGTTCTTCCGGGAGTACGATAGGACTGTTGTTAAAATGAATCTCTGCATTTAATCTCAGTTTCTCAACCACGCTATTTCCCATCACCATATCAGAACCCGAATCATCCACCACTTCAATCTGTTCCCACTGCTCCTTTGTTCCACCATAATATACATCCAGCAGCCAGTCCGCCGGTCCGTTGGCTTGAGAAAAAGCATGCATTTCTATCTGTGTAACAGAACCCGGAATCGATATGGATTTCATGTTTCCGCATTCCCCAAATGCACCGCTGCATATTTTCTGCACACCCTGAGGGATTTCCATTTCCCGCAGGCTGCTGCAATTGTAAAAAACATTGTCATCTATCTCTTTTACTCCATCTGGAATTTGAATCCTAACCAGATTCTCGCAAAAATAAAAAGCCCTGTTCCCTATCCTGTCCACTCCGTCTGGAATTTCAGCTTCCGTCAGGTTTACGCACATCCCAAAAGCACATGTCCCAATATCCGTAACGCTGTCTGAAATCTGATAGTGGCTGTCTTTTTTTCCTTGCGGATACCGAATCAGCTTTGTCTTTTCTTTATTAAACAAAACTCCGTTCTCTGACACATAATTCTGGCTGGCACTGTCAGCATGAATATCTGTTAAATTCCCACATTCTAAAAAATGATAGCCTTCCAGCCCCTTCACGCCAGCCGGAAGCGTAATTTCTGTCAGGCCTGCACATCCAAAAAAAGCCATATCCGCTATGCTGGTCACACTGGATGGAATGACATAGGCACCGCTTTTCTTCTGCGGGCATTTCACCAGCCGCTCCTTTGATTTATCAAACAAAACCCCGTCTTCTGATGCAAAACTCTGGCTGGTATCATCTACATAAATCACCGTCAGATTTGGACAGTTTTCAAAAGCCTGCTCATCAATAGCTATTACACTTGGCGGAATAGAAACCTCTATTGGAATAAGATTTTCATTATTACCAAAAAAATGTGATTCTATCCGTGTTACACGCTTTCCATCCAGTTCTGACGGAATGTTTACCACTGTATCAGACCCAATGTATTCTTTGATGCTGACTGTACCGTCACCAAGTGTATAATATTTATAATCCTCTGCAGGACTGCTTTCGGTATAATGAATGGTTATTCCATCTTTCTCAACCCCGCTGTTTGACGCAATATTTATCTGTTTCCATTGTTCTTGTGTGCCACCATAATATATATCTGTTAAATTATCGCACCCATAAAAAGCATTGTTGCTGATACTCATCACACTGACTGGAATACTGATTTGCGTTAGACCTGTACACCCAGAAAAAGCTGAATCTCCTATGCTGACTACATATCTCTCAGCTACCTGTTCGGTAACATTTATCTCCGAATCAGTACCTGTATATTGTACAATTTCAACAGCGTCGTCTAACAATATTTCATATAAAAATCCCTTGGAAGCGTCTGATATCATTCCATCGTTAAAATACACTACTGCCTTTAGCAAACTTTCATTACCAGATGCCATACTGATGGATTTCCATTGTTCCTGTGTACCGGAATAAATCACTTCTTTTAATCCGCTAATTTTTAAAAAGGCATTCACCTTAATATCAGTTACATTGCTTGAGATAGAGATTTTTTTCAAATTTACACAGTTTATAAAAGTAGCTATTTCTATACTGGTTATGCCATCTGGAATATTAATTTCCTCTAAATTTGTACATGCCTGGAAAGCATTTCTTCCTATGTTTGTTACACTTTCTGGTAAAATAATCCTTTTTAAACTTTCACAGCTAGAAAAGGCCATTTCCCCTATACTAATAACACCATTTGGAATATCGATATCTGTCAATTCAAAACAACAAGAAAAAGCCGAATCTCCTATATATTTTAATTCAGATGGAAGCGTCAGTTTTGTCAGATTTAAACAATTGCCAAATGCATGTACTCCAATATCAGTTACTCCATCCGGGATTACCATCTCCGTCAATCCTTCACAATTAGAAAAAGCACCTTGTACGCTCGTCTTATCCCCATCTTTTATACGTTTTAATGCAGACGGCAGAGTTATCTTCACTATATTTTTACAATCCCGAAAAGCAGCCTCCCCTATTTCTGTTACACTTTTTCCATCAATAAAATCTGGTACCGTCACCATCGCATCCGCTCCCGTATACTTCGTAACCGACACCGTCCCATCTTCCAGCACCTCATACGCAAAATCCCCATAAGTTAATTCTTCCGCCTGCACCCTCTGCGCACCCTCCGGCCAGGCTGCCATCCCCGCCATTATGCACAAAACCAGAACCGCCGCTAAAATCCTTCTTCTCCGCTTTTTATCCATTGCCATTCCCTCCTGCAATTATTTCACCCTGCACGCTGCCCCTCCATTTTCCAGGCTTCCGCGCCCATGCTTCCATCCCGGGCAGCCCTTTATCCCTTTATAAAAACACCGCCACCGCCGAATAATTATCCATCTGTTTCCCGCACCCATGCTTTCTGACAGCTGCTTCCATCCCAATCAGCCACTGCTGCGGCGTCCCGGCCTTTTTTAACAGCTTCTGCATCGGGCGCTCCTCAATCCACTCCCAGAATCCGTCCGTACAAAGCAGAAACGCTTCCCCGCCCATCCGCTTCAGCGGGCGCGCAATCTCATACTGCGGTTCTTCCCATTCGATGCCCATCACGCGCAGCAGCCTGCTGCGGTCTGCATGGCCTCTTATCTGCTTTTCTTTTAAGCGCCCGGCTGACACGAGTACCTGCGGCACGCTGTGGTCGAGCGTCCGCCACCGGAGCTTTTTATCCTGAAAATAATAAATTCTGGAATCCCCGATATGCCCCCACTGAATCTGTTCCTGGTCTGCCAGCAGCACTGTGAGCGTCGTTTTCATCTCCGTCCTGCGTCCCTGCCGCTCCTGTTCCTGTAATAAAAGCTTCTGGCTCATCTCAAAGCAGCGCCTTAAATACGGCTCAGACACCGTTCCATTCACTGCAAAATCACTCCGGATGCACTCGCACACCAGGCGGGAAGCTTCGTCCCCGC
>CAJTSV010000141.1 GCA_910579075.1 uncultured Eubacterium sp. | reverse complement strand
GACCGACACCCAGAATACAGGGACAAGTATGGCAGACATTTTTGGGCAAGAGGATATTATGCCGAGACGATTGGGCAAGTGAACGAAGAGACAATCAAAAAGTACATCGAAGAGCAGGAGGAATGCAGTAGAATGGAAGGATAAAGAGCCTCTTTTAAGAGGCAGCCAAGTACCAGAGGTTAGTGAAATACTGCCTATAGGCAGCACCGAAAAAGGGGTTGCTTAGACACCGCCTATAGGCGGTACCGAAAAATGCCCCGGAGGGGTTCATCCAAACCACCGGCAGAGCCGGTGGTCAAGCCGTATGGCTGTGATTTATGAAGTTGAAAAATCAGCATTTTAATAGCACAATAGTTAGGAGAAAACTATGATTTGGGCAGAGTTTCAAAAATATTCTATGCTTCAGGATGAAGATAGTGAGAAAAAACAGGAATATGTGAATGAACTTGGGAGGTCTGTTCACAGCTTTATAAGGACAGGTGTCAGGAATAGCCAGCTGGATGAACTAGAGGAAATAGAAGAAAAATTTCATAAAAAATATGAAGAACGCTTTGATATAGGTCAAGTGATAGACTTAATAAAAAAATCCAGCCAGGAAAAAATGAAAAAAAGAGAAAATATAGATTGCAGGAAGAAACAAGAAGACAGAAAATCAGAATTGATTCACTTGCAGCACCAGATATCTTTTCAGGTTGTTATGGAATCAGTTACAGAAGTGCTGGAACACAGTCTCGAAAAATTGGTCAAGGATGCAGCCTATTTAAGTCATGTAAATATGTTATACGAATTGTATGAACAGGAGGAAAAGTTACGCAGAGAGGAGAGGGAATTTGAAAATATGTCAGCTAAGTATCAGAAATTAGCTGATATTTCGAAAAAACTCAGTGAAAAGCGCAGAATGGAATTGAAAGAACTGGAAAACCAGGTTGAAATTTCAGAGCAGGAATTGGGGAATATGTTTAGCCGGTGTGAAGGTTATTTTAATGTCAGGCCAAATAAAGACAAGTGCATGATTTCATTGACGCCGACTGGCAAAAGGTTTAGGGAGTATATAGTTAAAACCGAAAAAAAATATGATGATACTGTTTGGAATCAGTTAATTTATAAAAATTGCAATAATATTATAGATGGATTTAAGAAATCATATAGAAGCGGCACGAAATATAAAGTTCATCTGGATGGGTTCAGTAATGATTATCAGAGAGCAGTTCGGCACAATTATTATGAGGCATTAAAGGATATGATGGATGCCGATTACGCAGTACTGTATGATATGGATGATATTGCAGCAAATGTGAGAAGGAGCGGAGAAGTATATGGAAGATATGAATTCAGAATTTCAAATGAATGGGATGAATAGGTTAAAGGAGTTATTTGCTGCAATATCTGAAAATAGCGGATATAATCTGGACCGGTATATAAGTGGACAGTCACTGACGGTTTCTGGTGATAATGAAGGCTTGATGCGGCATATGAAAGAATTTTTAGCGGAAACCCAGGAAGCTGTTAAAAAAGATACAGATATTAAAAGCCTGATAACTGTTTTTCAAAATGAAGGCAGAAATGATAAATTTATAGAATGGCTGGAAGGGTTTTTATACGATTCAATCAGACCATACCAGGATGCAGAATACCTTCGGAAAACAGATTTGGAACAGTTTCAGCAAGTGTCAGAGTATGTATTTGAACATATGATTTTGACAAATATTGATAATGAATATATAGAGACAGAAATAGCAGATGGAAAACAATTACGCTGTATCCGTAAAATATTTATGACGTTTATTAACAGGATTGTATGTTATAATGATAGAAAAGAATATATTATTGACAATATGGAACGCCGTTTTGGGCTGGATGAAGAAAAATGTGGATTTTGGTGGAATCTGGTGAAAGAAAATGAAGACAGGCTGTGGAAAATTATGGTGATGAGAAAAATGAATTTTATAGAAAATAAATTAAGCAGGATGCTGGAACTTATAGAGGAATAAATTCAGGAACCGATGCAGAAAAAGCGCATATGCTGATAGTAAGAGCAGAGGGGTATTGTGTGCTTATGAAAAGTGTTTATCAGACTCAGGCAGAGACGCCGGATAAAGGCAGATTGCAGATGAGCGTGGAATCCCGGGTAAACAGGGAGCCTGTTCCAGACGCCAGAATCGAGCTTTCGTATACCGGAGAGCCGGACAGTACATTTGAAGCCTTAAATACGGATGAATCCGGACAGACGGAGCAGATTGAGCTGCAGGCACCGCCGTTAGAATACAGCATGGAACCGTCCCAGAGCCAGCCGTATGCCGAGTATTCGATTCAGATTACGGCAGACGGCTACCAGACTGTGACGGTTACAGGCATTCAGGTGCTGCCCGATGTCATGGCTGTCCAGAATATCCGGCTGCAGCCTGTCGGCGCAGCGGCACAGTGGCCGGACGATATCGTGATTCCGGCAAATACACTGTTTGGGAATTTTCCGCCTAAAATCGAAGAAGCGGAAATCAAGCCGGTGCGCCAGACTGGGGAAATTGTATTAAGCCGGGTTGTTGTACCGGAATATGTGATTGTCCATGACGGGGCACCGACGGACTATACTGCAACCGATTATTATATCCGCTACCGGGACTATATTAAAAATGTGGCATCCAGTGAAATTTATGCGACATGGCCGGATGCGGCAATCCGGGCCAATATTCTGGCAATCATGTCCTTTACCATGAACAGGGTTTATACGGAGTGGTACCGGAACAAAGGGTATAATTTTACAATTACGTCCTCGACTGCTTATGACCAGAAGTGGTCTTATGGCAGGAATATTTTTTCGAATATCTCTCTGATTGTGGATGAGATGTTCCAGAATTATCTTTCCAGGCCGAACGTGCGCCAGCCGATTTTAACGCAGTACTGTGACGGACAGAGGGTATCGTGCCCGAACTGGATGACGCAGTGGGGGTCGAAATATCTGGGTGACCAGGGGTATTCCGCAATTGAAATCCTGCGCTATTATTACGGCAGCGATATGTACATCAATACGGCGGAAGAAATATCCGGCGTGCCGTCCTCGTGGCCTGGAACGGAACTGACGATTGGTTCCACCGGCAGCAAGGTGCGCCAGATGCAGGAACAGCTGAACCGCATTGCAAGGGCTTATCCGGCCCTGCCGACAATTACGGCAGACGGCATTTACGGCCCGAGAACGCAGGAAGCAGTAGAGAAATTCCAGTCGGTGTTTGGACTACCGGTTACGGGAAATGTAGATTTCAGGACATGGTACAAAATATCAGAAATCTATGTCGGGGTTTCGAGGATTGCAGAGCTTGCATGACATACTGGTATTTATATGAGGCTGTAACAAAAGAAAGCATGCCGGACTCCGTATAATGTGTGATAAAGAAGACGAAAAGAACGAATGCATAAAAACAGGCTGTCTGCACATAGACTGTGACATATCACAAAATAAGGCGGCAGCATGAAAAAAATAAAACAAAGCCAGCCAGGCAGCGGCCTGTCCATGAGACTATGCCAGCCAGGCAGCAGTCTGTCCATAAGACTGTGCCAGTCAGGCGGCAGCAGTGAGTGAACAGGAATTCCGCACAGAGCTGCATTACAGGATGTCGCTTTCCGTGGCAAAAGCGATGCGCCGGGAAGGCCTGATTTCAGATGCAGAGCTTCTTAAAATCGATGCATTCCTGCTGGAGAAATACCAGCCGCTTCTGGGCACGCTGTTAGCGGGAAAGCCGTCAGGGCGCGTTTAAAAATGGGTAAATGCAGAAAAGACAGGTGCGGGAGGCAGAAACGGTGGCAAAAAGCGTAATCACGATACCGGCTACAAAAAGCCTGTATGAGCCACAGGACGGGGACTGCGGCAGTATCAGAAAGCGCAGGGCGGCTGCTTATGCACGCGTTTCTACAGACCATGAGGAGCAGCAGGGCAGCTATAAGGCGCAGGCAGAGTATTATACCGAGTATATCAGGAAGCGGAGTGACTGGGAATTTGTCGCTGTATATTCTGACGAAGGAATTACCGGTTGTAATACAAAAAAACGCGAAGGCTTTAACCGGATGGTGCAGGATGCCCTTTCGGGAAAGATTGATCTGATTATTACCAAAAGTGTTTCGCGGTTTGCGAGAAATACCGTAGACAGCCTGACCACTATACGAAAGCTGAAAGAGCATAAGGTCGAATGCTATTTTGAAAAGGAAAATATCTGGACCTTTGACGGCAGGGGTGAGCTGCTGCTTACCATTATGTCCTCGCTGGCACAGGAAGAAAGCCGCAGCATTTCCCAGAATTGCACCTGGGGACAGCGGAAGCGGTTTGCAGACGGCAAAGCATCCGTCCCGTTTAAACGGTTTCTCGGGTATGACCGGGGTCAGGACGGCAGCCTTGTAATCAATGAAAAGCAGGCTGTGACAGTACGCAGGATTTACGGGATGTTTTTGCAGGGGCGCTCCCCGCATGCGGTGGCAAAGGCGCTGACAAAAGAAGGGATTCCCACGCCGGGCGGGAAACAGGCCTGGACATCCGGTACGGTACGCAGCATCCTGCAGAATGAAAAGTATAAAGGCGATGCCCTTTTGCAGAAGGTCTATACCGTAGATTTTCTGACGAAAAAGAAAAAGCCCAATCAGGGGGAAGTGCCGCAGTATTATGTAGAAGGAAGCCACCCGGCGATAATCAGCCCGCAGCTGTTTGACCGGGTTCAGGAACAGCTGGAAAAACGGCTTTCTCAGAAAAAACGTGAAAGCAGCACAGGCGTTTTTTCCAGCAGGCTTATATGCGGCAGCTGTGGGAGCTGGTACGGCCCAAAGGTCTGGCATTCGAACGATAAGTACCGGCGGGCAGTCTGGCAGTGCAATCACAAGTTTGATACACAAAACACATGCAGGACACCGCATCTGGACACAGAAACCATTCAAAAGCTGTTTGTCCGGGCAGCGAATGCGTTGTATGCTGCTTTCAAAGAAAAAGAAAAGATACTGGAAGATTACAGCGAAATTGCGAAACGGCTGTATCAGGCTTCGTCGCTTAAGCCCGCACAGATGGCAGTTATCACCGGACTGGTGCAGGAAACGCAGGGCCCGCTTGTGGAATTCTGCGAAGATGACTGGTACAGCCTGGCAGATTCCATAACGGTATACAGCCGGGAAGACATCCGGGTGCTGTTTAAGAACGGGAGTGAAATCTGTGTACAGGCAGGGCGGGAGAAAAACGGAAGATAAACGTGCAGGCAGCGGCCGTTTGGGCAGCCGCTGCCTGTTTTTACGATTATCTGCAAAGCTGGAATTTCTGCAGCATCTGATTTAATTTTACGGCCTGTGAAGCCAGTTCATGTGAAGTTGCAGAGGTTTCCTGGGCAGCTGCGGAATTATCCTGGATGCCGTGGGTAATTTCACGGATTCCCGAGCGGAGCTGTTCCATGTTTTCTGCCTGGACAGCTGCATCTTCTGCAGTTTCCTGTATCATTTGATTGACCTGGCCAACCGCATCGACAGATTCTTTGAGGGAATCCATGGCACCGGAAGCAATTGAATTGCCCCTGTTAATTTCATCCATGGAAATTTCTATCAGTTCTTTTGTCGTGTTTGCGGCTTTGGAACTTTCCAGAGCCAGCTTTCCGATTTCGTCAGCAACTACCGCAAAGCCTTTTCCGGCTTCACCGGCACGCGCAGCTTCAATCGAAGCGTTTAAGGATAAAAGGTTTGTCTGCGATGCAATGTCTTCAATGGTCTGGATAATCCCGACAACCTGCTGGGAGGTTTCGTGGATTTTATCCATGGCATCCATCATCAGCTTCATTTTTTCCTGGTTCTGTCCAATCATAACGGCAGCCTGTGCGGTGGCCTTTGCAGAATCCTCTGCCTTGCGCCGGCTGCTTTCCACCTGGTCTGCAACGGTATTTGTCGTGTCAGTCAGCTGTTCGACAGAAGCAGCCTGCTGTTCGGCAGCATCTGCAAGCATCTGGGAAGCGGTGGAAAGCTCAGAGGCTCCGCTGGAGACACTTTCAGAGCTTTCGTTAATGCTGGTCATAACCTGGTTCATGGAACCGGAAATATTGAGCAGGGCTGTTTTTATTTTCTGAAATTCCCCGGCATAGTCATGCTGCAGCTCGAAGCATAGGTTTCCTTCTGCAAGCTGTGCCAGCACGCCGGATGTTTCGTCAATGTAGACGATGTATTCTTTCAGCCGCTGGACGGTCTTTTGAATGGATTTGCCCAGCTCCCCGATTTCATTCTCACTCGTGATGTTCAGGCTGACATCCAGGTTTCCTTCTGCAAGCTGCTGTGCTGTCTGATTCAGCTCCAGAATCGGTTTTGTCAGTCTGGCAGCACTTTTGCGGATTCTGAATGCGATGAGGATAATGCCGGCTGCAAAGATAACAACAAGCGCAGCGGCCATCATAAATAAAACATCATAATATTCAGATGCCGGCATGCTGCTGAGTACCATATATCCGGTATTTCCGGCATGCTGCAGGTAACCGTATGCGGTCGTGCCGCCGGATTTGTATTTTAAAAACATATTGCTGCCGGAGTGGACAGCATCGGCTGCATTCTGCGAAATATCCGTATCGGCGATGTTTTTGCGGATATAGCTGCTCTGCGGGTGATACAGAAAAGTGCCTTGTTCTGATAACAGCAGCATATGCCCGCTGCTGCCGATTTTGTATTCGCTCATAATGTCTGTCATATGGTCCAGCGAAATATCCATGCCGACTGCGCCGAGTACCGTTGCGGAAGCGCTGTCCAAGACAGGAGAAGCAGCACTTAATATCATTTTTCCGGTCGAAGAATCCTCATATGGCTCCGTCAGGATGGTTTTTTTTGTTTCGATGCAGCTATACCATCCGCGGCCGGTTATGTCCCAGCCTTCTTCGCTCGTAAAGCCGTCAGACTGTGTCAGAATGCTTGCATCCAGGTCTGAAATCCATGCAGCCATGACATTTTCAGAATCCGTGCCTGCGATGCCGGTCAGGTTATCCATAACGGTCTCCATTTTTTCAGACTGCCAGATATCATCACCCGGCTTTGTCTGCATCATAACCTGGCGGATTTCCGGATTGACGGCCAGCTGTTCTGCGCTTTTGGTATACTGCTCTAAAAATCCGGTAATCTGGTTTGCTGCTGCATTGGATTCCTGTACCAGCTCTGTTTTTTTGGATGTAATGCTCAGCCATCCCGCCATGCTCACGGAAACAGCGGCTATAAGCAGAAGCACAAAAATAACGCTTCCGCCAATCTGATGCAGAATCTCGTCTGCAATTTTTTTCCCTGATGTTCTTTCTTTTTGTTTTTTCATTGTAACCCTCCCTGTATGACATTAACCCTTCCTTACATTGTAGCGCTATTTTACAGGCAATACAATATTTATTTCAGCTTTTTGCATATTTTCCGAAATGTATGATGCATAAAAACCGGACCAGTCCTGTTTTCATTGTACAGACCTGCTCCGGTTTTTTATAAACTATGCACGATTTCCTATATGCCTGAAAGAAATTAATTGATAAATATTTCGCTGACGGAAACTACCTGGCCATCCTCGAGCACCTGAATTTCAAAAGGCGTGTTACTTAATTCGCCGTCGCCGTCTGAATCGAACACGGACAGAAAATCATTCAGGCTGGTCGTCGTATACAGGCGGTCTTGTGAATCCTCAGGAACAAATGCTGCTCCGGTATCATAAAAATTATACCTTGTTTCGTCACTTAATGTAAAGGTCAGAAAATCATCGGATGTATCATGAATATAATACCCATTTGGCATATCTTCTGCTGTGAGCCCCAGGGTGTTTATCCAGTACTGGTCGGCCATATCAATAAATTCAAAATCATTTACGAACAGCTTGCCATCGTCCACGGACAGATAACCATCATATGTCTTACATGCTCCGGAAAGAGCCTGTTCTGGCTGGCTGTCCTGGCAGCCGGTTAAATAAAATAATAACATCATTGTTACAAATAAACTAGTCGCTTTTTTCATCTGATGAAGCCTCCTCATAATTATAAATCTTCGAGTGCTGAAAGTTCCGGCATATCACCGGAATTCCTGCATTGCCTTTCTATATTATAGCGCCGTTTTATGGGCATGACAATATTTATTCCGTTTTTTCCCATCAGGCAGATGTGGATGTTACGGTTCACACAGGACTTTGCAGGGTCTGCCCCAGGGGCATTTCCTGCAAAGTCCGTA
>CAJTSV010000140.1 GCA_910579075.1 uncultured Eubacterium sp. | reverse complement strand
CTTTGCAGTGAATGCCCCTGGGGCAGACCCTGCAAAGTCCTGTGTGAACAATAACGGATATTCTAAGTTTTTACAAAAAATCTCATTTTATGTATTGACAGACCATTTCAATTATTCTATTATAGTCTAGTACTCCAGATGGAGTATTTGTGTGTTCGTTAAACGTCCGTGTCTGCGTAATGAACACCATTACATGGAATCTTATTGCAAATGGAGGTGTTACGATTGGCTAATATTAAATCAGCAAAGAAAAGAATTCTTGTAGCAGAAAAAAGAGCTGCCAGAAATAAATCTATCCGTTCGAGGGTAAAGACAGCCGTTAAAAAAGTCAATGCTGCAATTGAAGCAAAAGACAAAGACGCTGCTGCTGCTGCATTAAAAAATGCAACATCAGAATTAAGCAGGGCTGTTTCCAAGGGCGTTTATCACAAGAATACTTCTTCCCGGAAAATTTCAAGATTAAGCCACGCTGTCAACAAAATGTAACTGGCAGACAAGCCCGTTACAGCAGTGAATGCCTGATTTCCAGGAAAGACCGGTAATCGAATAAATCGTGCGAAAGCGTTAAGTTAAATACTGTGAAAACCACTGATTCCCTCTTAGTCAGTGGTTTTTCTGTTATATTTCGGAGGCCTTCTATGAAATCCATTGATGAAGATATCAAAAGCGGACAGTTTCAAAACGTCTATGTGCTGTATGGCAGCGAGGACTATTTAAAACAGCAGTACAAACAGAAATTAAAGCAGGCACTTATCTCCCCGGATGATACGATGAATTTTGCCGTCCGCGAAGGGGCGCATATCAATCCGCTGGAGCTTATCGACCTGGCCGAAACAATGCCCTTTTTTGCAGACCGCAGGCTGATTCTCGTGGAGAACAGCGGTTTTTTTGAAAGCAGCTGCGAAGACCTCGCTGCCTACCTGCCGCAGATGCCGGCGACGACGGTCATGCTGTTTGTCGAGCCAAAAGTGGATAAACGCGGCAAAATGTACAAGGCCGCCAGCAAAACCGGACGTGTGATTGAATTTGGCGAACAGAAAGAGGAACTTTTAACACGCTGGATTCTGGGCCGCCTGAAAAAAGAACAGAAAAAAATCACGCAGCCCGTCCTGCAGCTGTTTCTTTCCAAAACCGGAACCGACATGAATGTCATTGACAGGGAACTGGAAAAGCTGCTGTGCTATACGCTGGAAAAAGAAGTGATTGAACAGGGCGATGTGCAGGCAGTCTGCACGGAACAGGTGTCAAACCAGATATTCGAAATGATTGGCGCGCTCGGAAGGCGTGACCGCAGGCAGGCACTTTCCCTGTACTATGACCTTCTGGCGCTGAAAGAACCGCCGATGCGCATCCTGTACTTAATCAGCCGCCAGTTCCGCATCCTGCTGGATTTAAAAACCATGAACCGTGCCGGGCTGGATGCAAAAACCATGGCTTCCAAAGCCGGAATCCCGCCCTTTGCCGTAAAACGCTCGCTGGGACAGGCTGCTGCCTTTACAGAAGCAGAACTGCGCATGGCACTTTCCGACAGCGCAGGGCTGGAAACAGACTGCAAAACCGGAAAAATGGCTGACCGGATTGCAGTGGAAATGCTGATTATCCAGTATGGAAGCAGGCAGACTGAATATTCCCGCAGATAACACCCCTGTAAATGGCCGGGCTGCTGCAAATGTCTCAGCCCCGCTGCTGCACCCTGACATGCACCGTATCTCCCGGCTGCTTTCCGATTTTTGCACGGATGTCCTTGCGTATTCCGATAATATAGCAGACCGAGCCGTCCGGATTTTTCACGCCCATATTGACCACGCTTCCGTCATACGGCTCGCCGTCAAATTCTGCATGTATTTTGGCACGGACAGCCTGGAATTCCTGCCGGATATCGTATGGAAAAATAACATATGCCCCGCCTTTTCCTGCCGCTTCATAGATTTGAGAGTCATATTCGTATATTTTTTCTGACATAAATTCTCCGTTATCAAACTGATTTTTCCAGTACATTCACGACATACTGGTTCAGTGTTATATTCTGCCGGACCGCCAGCAATGCAATCTGCCGGTGCAGTTCCGATGGAAGCTCTACCTCAAAGCTGCCTTTCCATTCCTTATCCGGTTTCTTTCCTGCCTGCCGGCATACTTCCAGATAGTTATCAATGCACTGTGCAAACATCTGCTTCAATTCCAAAATGGATGACCCATGAAAACATAAGGAATCCGCAATTCCAAATACTTCCCCTGCAAATAATTCATCCTCTGCATCATAAGTTACGATAGCATGATAGCCGTGATATTCTAACATGGAATTCATAAAAACACCCCTGCGCATTTATTATATGCCAGAATTGTTTCTTAATCAACAAAATCCTGTTTCTTTGAAACAATCCATTTTTTGCTAAAACAGCCTGGCATGCAGCGGAATTTCCGCCTGCACCCAGGCTGTTTCGTATCAATATCCATGCCAGACGCACAGATTTTTATTTCTTTGCCAGATATTCATGAATTCCTTTTGCAGCTGCTTTCCCGGCTCCCATTGCGAGGATAACGGTAGCTGCGCCTGTTACGGCATCGCCGCCTGCGAAAACGCCCGGCTTTGAGGTCTGTCCGTTTTCTTCCTGTGCAACGATACACTGCCAGCGGTTGATATCCAGCCCGTCTGTCGTGGAAGAAATCAGCGGATTCGGCGATGTGCCAAGCGACATGATTACCGTATCACACTCGATTTCGTATTCCGAGCCTGCCACTTCTACCGGCCTTCTGCGGCCAGATTCATCCGGCTCGCCAAGCTCCATTTTGATAATACGGATGCCTTTTACCCAGCCGTTTTCATCAACCAGAATCTCTTTCGGGTTCTGGAGCAGGTCGAAAATAATGCCTTCTTCCTTTGCATGGTGCACTTCCTCAACCCTTGCCGGAAGCTCCGCTTCGCTCCTGCGGTATACAATATGTACCTCTGCACCAAGGCGCAGCGCTGTCCTGGCTGCATCCATGGCCACGTTGCCGCCGCCTACGACTACAACCTTCTTTCCTTCGGAAATCGGCGTATCGTAGTCTTTGAAGGATTTCATCAGGTTGTTGCGCGTCAGGAATTCATTCGCGGAAAAGACGCCGTTTGCCTGTTCGCCCGGAATGCCCATAAATTTTGGAAGGCCTGCACCGGAACCGATAAAGACTGCTTCAAAGCCTTCCTGTTCCATCAGCTCGTCAATGGTAGCCGCTTTTCCGATAACCACGTTGGTTTCGATTTTTACGCCCAGCGATTTTACATTTTCCACTTCTTTTGCAACGACACGCTCTTTCGGCAGACGGAATTCCGGTATGCCGTATACAAGCACGCCGCCTGCTTCGTGCAACGCTTCAAAAATGGTTACATCATAGCCAAGCCTTGCCAGGTCTCCGGCACAGGTCAGTCCTGCCGGCCCGGAACCGATAACTGCCACTTTACGCCCGTTCTTTTCTGCTGCCGGCTGCGGCTTTATGCCGTTTTCCATCGACCAGTCTGCCGCAAAGCGTTCCAGCTTGCCAATTGATACCGGCTCGCCCTTAATGCCGCGGATGCATTTACCCTCACACTGCGATTCCTGCGGGCAGACGCGGCCGCAGACTGCCGGCAGCGCAGAAGATTCTGCTATTACCTGGTATGATTTTTCAATATCGCCTTCTTTTATCTGCTGGATAAACGCCGGAATATCAATTCCAACCGGGCAGCCTTTGACACACTGCGCATTTTTGCAGTTAATGCACCTTGCTGCTTCTTCCATTGCTTCTTCCTTTGTATACCCAAGGCAGACTTCCTCAAAATTTGCTGCACGTACCTGCGGCTCCTGTTCCTTTACCGGCACTCGTTTCAATACATCCATTATTTATCACCTCCGCACATTCCGCATCCGCCATGGTGGGACGCTCCTTCTGCAAGCCTGAGCATTGCCCTGCCTTCCTGTGTCTTATACTGCTGCTGGCGCTTCATGGCCAGGTCAAAATCCACAAGATGACCGTCAAATTCCGGCCCGTCCACACAGGCAAATTTTACCTCGTTCCCGACAATCAGGCGGCATGCCCCGCACATTCCGGTTCCGTCTACCATAATCGGATTCATGGAAACAATCGTATGGATGCCCAGCTTTTTCGTCAGAAGGCAGACAAATTTCATCATAATCATAGGCCCGATTGCCACACAGTGGTCATAAACCTTTCCTTCATCTGCGAGTGCCTGCAGCTGGTCGGTTCCCATTCCATGGAACCCGTATGTACCGTCATCGGTCGTGACATAAAGATTTGCTGCCACAGCACGCATTTCTTCCACAAAAAACAGCAGGTCTTTGTTTCTGGCACCCATAATGACATCACAGTCCACGCCATGCTCTTTCAGCCATTTTACCTGCGGATAAACCGGGGCTGTCCCGACACCGCCTGCAAGAAAGACAATGTGCTTCTTTTTTGTTTCTTCCAGGTTTTTCTCCTCACAGATTTCAGAAGGGCACCCGAGCGGCCCGACAAAGTCACGGAAGCTGTCGCCTTCGTTTAATTCCTGCATCCGCTCCGTGGAATATCCGACGGTCTGGAATACAATCGTAACCGTTCCCTTTGCACGGTCATAATCACAGATGGTAAGCGGAATCCGCTCCCCCTCCTCATCCATTTTGACAATCACAAACTGTCCCGGCAGACAGGATTTTGCCACACGCGGCGCTTCCACATCCATCAGGTAAATCTTTTCTGCCAGTAATTCTTTTTTTACGATTGGAAACATGATTCTCCTCCATTTTTCAATACGGTCTATGCATCATCCCAAGATGTCTCAGGAAAAATACACCAGCTCATCTTCCGGTTTTTCGGCCGGCTTTATGGAAACCGGATAGAGCACAGGGCCCTTGCCCCGGTATTCCATTGCAAACTCATGCTTTATCTCTGCGGTAATATCAATCCACGAACGGTGCGGAATGGTTTCCGCCCTGTCATATTTACATTTAAATCCAATAAACTGGATATCTGCCTCGCAGCAGGTCATCGCAAACCGCCCCGGCACAAAGACACTGCGTTTTAATTTCTGCTCCGGGCGGTATACAAGCGCCAGGAAACGGACTTTTTTCCCGTCGTATTTTTTCGGGTCTTCCGAGGCATCCAGATACCAGATGCCGTAATCCGCATCCGAAAGCTCTATCACATCCGCATCCAGGTCAAACGGCAGCTCCTCCATATCCTGGTCATCAATCGTACCGTCCTCGCGTTCATAGACAATCTGCGCCCTGCGGTTTAACGCCTTGACCGTCCTGCGGAATTTCCCGCGCGGCGTAGTTTCCGTGCAGCGGTTAAATATCACGACATCCACGGAAAACAGCTGTTCCATCATCATCGAACGCATATTGGACAGATACATTTCGAATGTGCCCGCATCTACAGTCGCCAGCGACTGCACGATTTCCCAGCGCTCCGGCAGCTTCATTTCCAGAAGCGGCCCGACCTCCCAGGTGCCGTTGTATTCGATAAATACCTGCTCCGGGCGGTATTTCTGATTCAGTTCCTCTAATTTTTCCGTTGTAAATTCAGCCTGTTCCCCTATCATTGCCAGGCTGCCGGTAATGGTATGGAGCTTTGCCTCGTCATATTCCTCATCCCCGTCTTCACAGCAGATAACCAGGTTTCTGGCGTCCTTGCCAAACTCATTGTCATACAGTGTTTCATGAATCAGCGTTGTTTTGCCGCTGTCCATAAAACCGGTAAATAAATATACTGGGATTTCCTCCATAAATCACATTCCTTTCTGAACCGTTCCATTCCCATTCTTATGCCAGTTCAAACAGCTGTGCCAGCTTATCCTCTGCCAGGCCGCAGCCTATCACGCACAGCCGCCCGGTATACTCCGGCTGTCCTTCCCGAAGCTCATATTCTCCCGGCACCATGTCAAAATAAATCCATGTGCCGTCCGATGCTTCTACCATGCCTTTTGCACGCAGCACCGTGCCGTAATCCTCTGTTTCAGAAAGCGCTTTCAATGCCTGCTCAATTGCAGCTTTCTCATATTTATGCGGCGTCTCCCGGCCCCAGCTCATGAAAATTTCATCTGCATGGTGGTGGCCTTCGTGGTGATGGCCGCAGCAGTCTGCATCGTGGCCGTGGCCTTCGCCGTGGCAGCCGCATTCGCAGTTTTCGCCGTGATGCTCGTGGCTGTCGCCATGATGCCCGTGGCTGCCATGTTCATGTTCTCCTTCATGGCCGTGGCCTTCACCATTATGCTTATGGCTGCCATGTTCATGGCCTTCGTGCTCATGTTCTCCTTCATGACTGTGCCCTTCGCCATGATGCCCGTGCCCGTCATGTTTATGCCCTTCGTGTTCATGGCCTTCATTATGGCAGCTGCATGCATGGTCTTTGCCGTCATGCTCATGGTGACAGCCATCTTCCGCATGGCCGTGGCCTTCGCCGTGATGCTCATGCCCTTCATGCCCATGGTGGTGATGGGCGTGCTCCGCTGCTTCTTTTGCATGGCGTGCTTCGGCCAGCAGCTGCATTTCCATTGTGTCATTCTGTTCAATGACATTTAAAATGGCTTCGCCTGTAATGTCATCCCATGGTGTTGTAATGACAGCCGCTTTCTGGTTTAAATCCTGTATCTGCTTTACACAAAGCTCCAGCTTCTCCTGCGTGACATTCTGGCTGCGGCTTAAGACAACCGTTGTCGCAAATTCAATCTGGTTATTGAAAAACTCCCCGAACGCTTTCATCTGCTTGGAAGCTTTTGCTGCATTTACAACCGTTACAAGTGCATTCAGTTTCACATCCTGCTCTTTTTCCAGGCTTGTGACCGATTTCATGACGTCCGACAGCTTCCCGACACCGGACGGCTCGATTAGAATGCGGTCCGGGTGGAATTTATCCAATACTTCCTTCAGGTTCTTGTCAAAATCACCAACCAGAGAACAGCAGATACAGCCGGAATTCATCTCGGTAATTTCAATTCCTGCATCTTTTAAAAATCCGCCGTCAATCCCGACCTCGCCAAATTCATTCTCAATCAGTACAATTTTCTGCCCCTGGAAAACTTCTTCTATCATCTTTTTAATAAACGTGGTTTTCCCGGCACCCAGAAATCCTGAAATAATATCAATCTTTGTCATGCTTTCATCTTCTTTCTCAGCTATTATTGCCGGATTCATTCCGGCGCATACACATACAAATTTACTATAACATATCCGGCTGTCAATGTTCCAGTAAAATTTTTATAAAATGCCAGTAACCGTGTTGTAACAGTTCAGCTTGCCTGAACTGTTACACCGTGTTTTCGCGTATTCTACTGCCGGTTTACCCCTCAAATGCGTCCGGTCGACCCCCTGTCGGTTGCATATTCACCCTGTCTGGGATATGATAACCATATCAGAACCATACCATACAGATTTCTGAAATCAAAATCACCGGAGGAACCTGACATGCATGAAATCAATAAATCACAATTCGGCCAGTTTCTGTCCGCAAGACGGAAAGAGAAAGGCTATACCCAGAAAGAACTGGCTCAGAAGCTGTTTCTGTCCGATAAAGCAGTCAGCAAATGGGAACGCGGCATCAGCCTGCCGGATATTTCCCTGCTTATCCCGCTTTCAGACATTCTGGATGTCACAGTAACGGAACTTCTGGAAGGAAAACGCATGGAGACGGATTCGAGCCTGAATACAGAACAGGTAGAAAACCTTGTGAAAAAGGCACTGGCCTTTTCCGAAAAAAAGCCGGAAAAAAGCCCGCAGCAGAAAAGAAGGCACTGGCTTCTTTTTACTGGCTGCTGTCTTTTGGTACTGCTTGAAAGCCTGGCCTGTTACTTTATCCAAAAGCACACGGGTATCAGGCTGTTTTCCGAAAGCGTGCTGACGATGCAGCTGCTTGAACTGTTCTTTGCCGGATATTTCTTTCTGGCGGCAAAAGAACATCTGCCAGCCTATTTTGATGAAAATAAAATCAGTGCCTATAATGATGGTTTTTTTGAAATGAATATGCCTGGCATTTACTTTAACAACAAAAACTGGCCGCATATCCTGCGCACCTGCCGAATCTGGTCTGTGGCCAATGCAGCTGTTTTCCCGCTGTTTTTCTTCGGACTGCAATGGCTGTTTCCTGCTTTCTGGAATGCAGCCGAACTGTTTCTCATGCTGGCAGTTACATTAGGCGGAACGTTTCTTCCAGTGTATCATGTGGCAAAAAAATATGCAGAATAATCCATTGCCGTGCGTCAAAAACCAGCTTTGGAGCTGCCGCACTAGAGCGTGTTTGAAATTGCTTTTCGTGAGATGTACCCTAAGGGGCATGCTATGCTTCACAGTTTGTGGAGAATTTATCCCAAATTTATGAGGCA
>CAJTSV010000139.1 GCA_910579075.1 uncultured Eubacterium sp. | reverse complement strand
AAAAAAAAACGGGGCTGCCGCACGAAGCAAACGATATACAGGATATCGTAAAGAATCATTAAACCAGCGATATCCCGTATCATTTTTCTTCCTGCGGCAGCCCCGTTTTTTATGCAAGAGCTGTCTTTAATTTTTCTGTCATTTCATCCACATCCGCTTCTGTAATCACAAGCGGCGGAAGCAGCCGTATCACATCTGCACCGGCTGGAACAACCAGTCCGGCGTCCAGCGCCTTTGCGGCAATTTCAGCTGAATTTTTCTGTGTCACGATTCCCTGCATCAGGCCCATGCCGCGGCGGCCCATCAGGCAGTCCTGCTCCTTTACCAGTTCATCCAGCCGCTTTTCCAGATACACGGAAATGCTCCTGACATGCTCCAGCAGCTGCATGCTTTCAAACAAATCAAATACCTTGCTGACAGCTGCTCCTGCAAGCGGATTGCCGCCATAGGTCGTTCCATGGTCGCCCGGTGCCAGGGATTTTTGCGCTGCCTGCTCCGTCATCAGGAATGCCCCGACCGGAACGCCACATCCAAGCGCTTTTGCGGATGTCATAATATCCGGCTTCACGCCGTAATGCTGCCATGCAAACATCTGCCCGGTGCGCCCCATGCCGCACTGGATTTCATCCAGAATCAGCAGCATGCCGTGCTCGTCACACAGGCTGCGCAGGCCTTCCAGAAATGAGCGGTCTGCCGGATGGATTCCGCTTTCGCCCTGAATGGTTTCCAGAATGACAGCACACGTATGTTCATTCACCTGTGCCCGGACGCTGTCCAGGCTGTTCAGATCTGCAAAACGCACGCCGCCCATCAGCGGCTCGAACGGTTCCCGGTAATGGGCATTGCCTGTTACAGACAGCGCGCCGATGCTCCTGCCATGAAACGAATGGTTCATCGCGATAATTTCATGCCCGGCATGGCCGTCCCTTGTAAAGGCATATTTCCTGGCTGCCTTAATGGCTCCTTCTACCGCTTCCGTTCCGCTGTTTGTAAAAAATATGCGGTCCATGCCGGATGCTGCCAGCGCCTTTGCGGCTGCCTCGGCCGCGGGAACGTTGTAATAAAGGTTGGACGTATGCACAAGGCGCTCTGCCTGTGCTTTCAGCGCTTCGGTGTATTCCCGGTTCTGGTAGCCAAGCGCCATGACGCCGATTCCGGCTGCAAAATCCAGATATTCTTTACCGTCTGTATCATACAAACGCACGCCTTCCCCGCGTTCGAACACAACCGGAAAACGGTTATATGTATGCACAAACGCCTGCTCGGCTCCGTCCATATACTGCTGTTTATTCATGATAATACCTCGTTTCCGTATCTGAGAGGATTGCTGTTCCGATACCCCTGTTTGTAAAGATTTCCAGCAGCAGGCAGTGCGGAATCCGCCCGTCTAAAATATGCACCCTGGAAACACCGTTTTCTATCGCATCAATGCAGTTTGCCAGCTTTGGCAGCATGCCGCCCCCGATATAGCCGCTTTCCATCAGCTTTGCAGCTTCCGTCACAGGCAGCTCTGAAATCAGGCTGGATTTATCGTCCGGATTTTTGTATACGCCTTCGATATCGGTTAAAAACGCCAGCTTTTCTGCTGACACTGCTTTCGCAATGGCACAGGCCGCATCATCCGCATTGATGTTATAAGTCTGGTAATTGTCATCCAGGCCGACCGGCGCTACAATCGGCAGGAAATCCTTTTCCAGAAGGTCGTATAAAATCTTCGGCCTGACTTCCTTTACATCCCCGACATACCCGATGTCTGCACCGTCTGCATACTTCTTGTCCACCTTCAGCATCCCGCCGTCCTTGCCGCTGATTCCGGCTGCCAGCACGCCAAGCTGCTCCACCAGCTGGACTAACGACTTATTTACCTTATTTAATACCATTTCCGCGATTTCCATCATCGGGACATCCGTCACGCGCAGCCCGTTGACAAACCGGGACTCCATGCCGGTTTTTGCAGCCCAGTGGCTGATTTCCTTTCCTCCGCCGTGCACGATGATCGGCTTGAACCCGACCAGCTTTAGCAGCGTGACATCCTCTATGACGCTGCGCTTTAACTGTTCGTCCGCCATCGCGCTGCCGCCGTACTTTACCACAATAATTTTGCGGTTAAACCGCTGGATATAAGGCAGTGCTTCCACAAGCACCGACGCTTTTTTCAGCAGCTCATCCATTACTTTTTCTTCCATATTCCAATCCCCTTCTTTTCTGTCCATTTCCCGGCACACTATTGATTAAACTGCGTAATATTTGCATCGTTGAGCGTAAAATCGTAATAGTTTAAATCTTCCCGGAAGGTCCACCCGGCGCGCTTCCAGAAATGGTTCCCGACTTCGTTTTCCTTAAATGCAATCAGCGATACCTTGTTAATCTGCTCTTTCTGCAGTGCCTTCATGGCAAAGACTGCCATGGATGTCCCGATTCCCTGCTTGCGGTACTGCTCATGGACGCAGACATGGTAAAAACAGCCGCGCCTGCCGTCATGCCCGCACAGGATAGCCCCGACAATCCGGTCTTTATCCAGCGCCACAACACTGGCAGAAGGATTGCGCCGCAGAAAACGCGCCACGCCTTCCTTCGAATCATCGATGGAACGGATGCCAAACCCGCGGATTGTCATCCACAGCGCGCGGACGTTTTCATAATCTGAAATATCCATTTCCCTTATCTGAATTTCGTGTTCCATTTTCTGTCCCTTCTGCTTCCTTCTGATTTCCGCCAGCGGCTTTTACAGCACCCTTCTTTCCCGGTACCGGCTGCCATCCGCCTGCAAAGCCCCTGCCTTATGGAAACAGCGGCACCAGGTCAAGCCCCTCTGTTTCCGGCAGTCCGAACATCAGGTTCATATTCTGCACGGCCTGCCCGGCTGCGCCCTTGACCAGGTTATCAAGGGCACCAATCATAATCACGCGCCCGGTACGTTCATCGATTTTAAAATTCACATCCACAAAATTGCTGCCTTCCACCCATTTCGTTTCCGGGAATACATCTGCATCCAGCAGGCGGATAAATTTTTCCCCGCTATAATATTTCTCATAAGCGGCACGGATGTCTGCCTCAGACGGACAGCTGCCATCCGGCTTTTTCACAAGCGATGCATATGCCACTGCCAGGATTCCCCGGTTCATCGGCACCAGATGCGGCGTAAAGGTAACGGTCACCTTCCTGCCGGCGGCATAGCCAAGCTGCTCCTCGATTTCCGGCGTGTGCCGGTGCGTGGCAATGCCGTATGCTTTTATATTCTCATTGACCTCGCAGAACAGATTTCCGGTTTTGGCTCCACGCCCGGCCCCGGAAGTACCGCTTTTGGCGTCAATAATCAGCGTGTCCGGGTCAATCAGCCCTTCCCGTACCAGCGGATAAGCCGTTAAAATCGAGCATGTCGTATAACATCCCGGATTTGCCACCAGCCTGGCCGCTTTTACCTGTTCCCGGTTGATTTCACACAGGCCGTATACCGCTTCCTTTAAATACTGCGGGGATTTATGGCCGATATGGTACCACGCTTCATAGACATCCACATCCTTCAGGCGGTAATCTGCGCTCAGGTCGATAAATTTCGCCTGCTGCAGGTACTCCTCCTGCATGGCGGATGCCAGAAATCCCTGCGGCGTTGCCGTAAAGACGACATCTGCCTGTTTTACAAGCTCCCCGATATTGTCATCCAGGCAGCTGCCCTCTATCAGGGTAAACATGTTCTGGTATACCGATGCATATGCTTTATCAATATAGCTTCTGGAGCCAAGCCACTTGATTTCCACGTCCCTGTGCCCGAGCAGAAGCCTCACCAGCTCTGCACCGGCATACCCGGTTGCTCCAATAATGCCTGCTTTTATCATACTGTTTCACCTCTTGTCTGTATTTTCAGAAAGCTTATCCGGCTTTCCTGTTTTTAATACACTTTATCTATACTAATATAAATGCAGCAAAAGTACAAGCATTTTATGCTATTTTTTTGCCCGTTTTGAATATTTATGCAATTTTACATGATTTATTCCGAAAGCCATGCATCTTTTATGCATTTTTTATCCATGCCTGCCGGATGCGTTTTCTCCCGGCGTTCTATATGCAGCCCCGCATGGATTTTACAAAAGCCCTGTGCCGTCATCTTTTTTGCCCCTGCATTCCTGGACGAATATTTATTTATAGTTTTGCATAAAATACCGCTTGCGTTTCCATGGCAATTGTTGTATATTTGATAGGTGAAAAACAGCCTGGCCAGATTCTTCCAAATCTGCCCGGACTGGTGCAAATCAAATACCCTAATTTTCAGAAAGGACTGTATACCCATGAAAGAAAAAGTTGTTTTAGCATACTCAGGCGGGCTGGACACCACAGCGATTATTCCGTGGCTGAAAGAAAACTATGATTACGAGGTTATCTGCTGCTGCGTGGACTGCGGCCAGGAAAGCGAGCTGGACGGACTGGAAGAACGCGCAAAATTATCCGGCGCTGCAAAATTATACATCGAAGACATCACAGACGAATTCTGCGATGATTATATTATTCCATGCGTACAGGCCGGGGCCGTATATGAAAACAAATACCTGTTAGGCACATCCATGGCCCGTCCCGGCATTGCAAAAAGGCTGGTGGAAATCGCAAGAAAAGAAGGTGCCAGCGCTATCTGCCACGGCGCTACCGGCAAAGGCAACGACCAGATCCGCTTTGAGCTGGCAATCAAGGCGCTTGCCCCGGACATCCGCATTATTGCTGCATGGCGTGACGACAAATGGACGATGGATTCCCGCGAATCCGAAATCGAATACTGCAGGGCACACGGCATAGACCTTCCGTTTTCTGCTGACAGCAGCTACAGCCGCGACCGCAATTTATGGCATATCAGCCATGAAGGCCTGGAGCTGGAAGACCCTTCCTGCGAACCGGATTACGGCCATCTGCTCGTGCTTGGCGTAACACCGGAACAGGCACCGGAACAGGGCGAATATGTCACCATGACTTTTGAAGCCGGCGTTCCAAAATCCGTCAACGGCAAAGAGATGAAAGTGTCCGATATTATCCGCGAGCTGAACCGCCTGGGCGGAAAACACGGCATCGGCATTGTGGACATCGTGGAAAACCGCGTGGTCGGCATGAAAAGCCGCGGTGTCTATGAAACACCTGGCGGAACTATCCTGATGGAAGCACAGCAGCAGCTGGAAGAACTGGTGCTTGACCGCGCAACCATGGAAGCCAAAAAAGACATGGGCAATAAAATGGCACAGATTGTATACGAGGGCAAATGGTTTACGCCGCTGCGCGAAGCAGTCCAGGCATTTGTCACATCCACGCAGAAATATGTAACCGGCGAAGTAAAATTCAGGCTTTATAAAGGAAACATTATCAAAGCCGGCACCACTTCCCCGTATTCCCTTTACAGCGAGTCCCTGGCAAGCTTTACGACAGGCGATTTATATGACCACCATGACGCAGAAGGGTTTATTACATTATTCGGGCTGCCGTTAAAAGTACGGGCCATGAAGATGCAGGAAAACCAGAATAAATAATGGGAAGCACGCTGCGCGGGCTTTCTGTTATGATAGCTTACAGTCCGGCAGGACTGCTGCAGGAGATTCCTGCAGCGGGCTGCCGGATTTTATTTCTATATTAATCAAATACATAGCATCATACGTCTGCGCAGCGTGTTTTTTACTGCCTTTTTTCCTGCTTCTTTTCCTGTTCGGACGGGATTTGTGAATTTTTACGGATATGTTCTTTTAAGACCAGATTGATGTACTGGCTGAAAGACCTGTCATCGTTTTCTGCCATTTCCCTGATTTCAGATACCACAGTTTCATCTAAGAAAATACTTACTTTTATTTTGTATGGTTTGCTGTTCCTGCTTTTTGCTCCTTTTTCTTACTGTGTTATTGTAACTTTTTTTGTTTGTGATATGCTAAAGTGGCAGAAAGCAGTATAAAGTGTGTGCAATTCGGATAAAATGAAGGATTGATTATGAGCAAAGACGAATTTAAAGACAGAATTTTTGATTTGTTTGCAAGATGGTTTCAGGTTTTTGATTTTCATGGATGACTGCTGAATAAAAATGCTGGATTTGAATGAGGAAGGGGAATGGCTGCGCGGACGCGGGATGAGATGGGGCAGCCTGATTTCGTGTTCCGGTTCCAGAACGCAGCAATCCCTAGGTATTCTGCATTTTCATAACTGGTACCGGACGCAGCGGCAGTTTATTCGCCTGCGCCTAAAAAACTGCCTTGGGGCTTGCGCCCCTCTGTTTGTGCAGCAGAATACCAAGGGCTTCCAGCATTCTTCCACAGTCACACGAAATCAGGCCGCCCCATCTCATCCCGCTGTCATTTGCAGGCTTTTCGCTTCTATTTCCAGTTCCGCATCATGCAGGAACTTTCTCCCACGCCCCCAGATTAAATTACAGTCCCGCCCAAAAAGAACTCTAAAACAAGCCTGATGCACGCCATCCCATTTCGAGCCTGCAGTTCCTTCTCGTTTAACTTCTACGGTACACTGGACTTAAAACCCTCTTAAATCCAGAATTCCATTATCTGTTTTTTCCTTCTTTTAGTATTCGATATTATCCACATTTATCCTCCTCCACTTGGTATTACAAAGCTGTCCCCGTCAGCAGATTCTTTTTTCTTTTCAGCCTAGCTGATTAAGAAATATAACTACAACCTCTGAATCATCATATTTATATAAGTCTTCATTTTCAATAATAACCGTGTTACCTTTTGCAATATCTTTAACAACACAGTACCCATTTTTGGAAATTCCATTGCTGAACAACGAAATGCTCCTACCCTATTTTCAATGTACTGCTACAAATCATACGTACCTTATTGCAGCCAGACTGGTTCTGTATAATTTACTCTATATACTAAAAACAGCATGGTTTATTTTTAAACTAAATAACCCATGCTGTTTCAGTATCTTCATGTTTTTTTACATGCAATAAGTTTCTACCAATCTAATAATTTCCTGATTAGTCGTTACCTTGATATCAGCCCCGATATGCACGAAACCTTTTTTCCTGATATAATATTTAACATCTTTTTCAAACCGTTCCGTTGGTATAACTGTATACATCTACTCTTTTTCCTCTTTACTCCATCTTTCAATATTTTCAAATAACTCACTCAAAGAACGCTTCGGCATTCTGCCTTCCCGCATACTTTTCATTTCTTTGCAAGACTGTATAATTGATTCTGAAATCGTGCATGGTCTTGTCTGTTCTATAGTCATATTACCCATACCTCCTTTTCCTGAAATTTTAATTCGTCACTATTTCCAAACATATTATATCATCTTCCATTATTTCTGTATAGATGATATTCTAAAAAGAAATATGCTTAAATACACCTTTTAGATAAGAAATAATTTGGTAAAATCATAAAATGGTCTGTCCATCAAGGCGTTCCAAACGTTGAATATAAACTGCATACTATTTTCCATGATCCAAGTTTTCATACTCTGACAAGTGAAATTCTATTAGTGTTCGATAGTTTTTTACATTGCGTTTGGAAAAAATAGGTATATATAAAAAACAGCGAAACATCCGTATATGCGGCATTCCACTATTTTTATTTATTTTTTCTATCCACTGTTTTCTGCTTTTTATCCTATGCACTCTCACTAGCATTTTCATCCGGATTTCCAAATTTCTGCAGCTGTTCCTGACGCATCCTGTGGCGTATACCGCGAACCATTGCCGCATCTATCCAACTCTTCTTTTTTCTGTTCCGCGTAAGCAAGGAATTCGTCCAAATTTTTTAAAACCGGTTTCTCCTTTACTGACATGTGCTTTTCCTTCTTTCTAATGTATGTAATGATATTTTTTCCCATCCGTACCTATTCCTCCCTGTCTAAATCTTGTTGCCCCAGGCACCATAGCACGGATAACATGACGGGAAAAGAAAAACCTGACATAACCAATCAGCGGATTATTTATTTGTATCAGCATATATCGGCATAAATCCGCATATAATTATATTTGTTTCTGTTAGATTTTAACATAAATGCCGAATCCAGTCCACAAAAAACAGATATCAAAAAATATACTATACAGATTATATCGATTATAATTTTAACAACCATATTTTTGATTTTTATTACTAAACAGCAGAATGCCCCATTTTATTCATTATTTCAATGTATCGTCTAGTACGTTCCTCCCCGGCTGAACGCAGCACACAAAAGCATGCTGTTCAATTTTTATATTCAATCCCGCATCATGCAGACTCTTTCTCCCCGCTCCCAAATCAAACTACAGTCCCGCCCAAAAAGAACTCTAAAACAAGCCTGACGCACGCCATCACGTTTCGAGCCGCAGTTCCTTCCCGGCTGAACGCAGCGCACGAAAGCATGCCCGGAAACAGCCGGAGGTGGATGCCTGCCCTGTCCCGGATGTGACTGTGGAAAAATACCAGAAGCCCTTGGCAGACTGCTTCACGCACAGCGGCAG
>CAJTSV010000138.1 GCA_910579075.1 uncultured Eubacterium sp. | reverse complement strand
CCGTGCAGTGAAAAATGCAGCACTGTTTGCAGGAATGCAGGCATGCGGGATGCTGGAAACGGACCGCACGGCAGGCATATACCATGTAAAGGGGCTTACGGACCTGCCGTTCCAGATTGTCATAACCGGGGAGCTGGAAGGGCCGGAATACGCGGCATACCGTGCCCTGGCAGAACATGCGCGGAAGGCAGACGTGGGGCTGGTCATAGCAGAAGGCGGGAAGGAAGCAGGATATGCCGTGAAGGAGCATTACCGCGTGCTGCTGGATTTTATAGCAAAGAAAAATCCGCATGTAGTGGAAAAAATAAGGAGGGAGCATTCTATGGCAAGTGTATGGATGGAAATATTTAAGGATGAAATTGATGAAAAGATATCAGAAGGACGCCGGGAACAGGAACAGGAAACCAGGCAGGAAACCATGGCATCTGCCATCCGGAATATCATGGAATCATTTGGCGTAGGCATGGAAAAAGCAATGGACACGCTGAAAATCCCGCCAGAGCAGCGTTCCGTTTATGCCAGTCTGGTAAGGCGCATGTAAGCAGTAAAAATGCATCCTGCAGCAGGTGTATGGGCAGCAATCAAAAATCAGCAAAAGAAGGAAACGTTATGCAGCAAATCATAAAACAAACCTGGCACCTGGCTGCCAGCATTATCTGTTTTTTTCTCCGCCTTTTATACGGCATTTTGGGCATGGAGCTGACAGCACAGGCAGCCGCATCTTTTTTGCAGTTTGCCAAATTCTGCATTATCGGTGTCAGTAACACGGTGGTATCTTATGTGGTGTATACAGCAAGCCTTTTGCTGTTCCAGCATCTGGACATGTTTCAGGCATACGATTATCTGGCGGCACAGGGCATAGCGTTTGTATTAAGCGTTTTGTGGTCCTATTTTTGGAACAGCAGGACAGTCTTTGTGGCAAGGGAGACAGGACGGAAGTCTGTGTGGAAATCGCTTCTGAAAACATATATTACGTATTCTGTTACCGGTCTGTTTTTAAATGCCGCGCTGCTGTATCTGTGGGTGCAGGTACTGCATATTTCGGAATTTATAGCGCCGCTTTTGAATATTCCGTTCAGTGTGCCGATTAATTTTATCCTGAATAAATGCTGGGCATTTAAGGAATAGCCTGGCACGGCACGTTTGCACTTGCAGTAACTGCAAAATTCGTTTTAAGGAAACTTAGCCAGGGTAATATTTACATTGCTCCTGATATCTGATATGCTTATGTAAAGTACGAATATAAATTCCCGCTTGCCTGCCATTGCAGGGATGCAGAAGCGGGAAAAAGATGAGGAGGAATTTTTTCATGCGTGCAAGTGGCGTATTGCTCCCCGTGAGCAGCTTGGCATCTAAGTATGGGATTGGATGCTTTTCCAAAGAGGCATATCAGTTTGTGGATTTTCTGAAAAAAAACGGACAGGCGTACTGGCAGATTCTGCCGCTTGGGCAGACCAGCTATGGCGATTCCCCATACCAGTCCTTTTCGACGTTTGCCGGGAATCCTTATTTTATCAGCCTGGAAAAACTGGTGCAGAAAGGGCTGTTAAGGAAAAAAGACTGTGATGACTGTGATTTTGGCAAAAATCCGGCTGATGTGGACTACGGCAGAATATACCGGGCACGTTACCGGCTGCTGAGAAAGGCATTCGAACAGTTTTATGCCATGAAGGATTCCGATTATGCAGAATTTTTGAAATTCCAGGAGCGGGAAGCTGCCTGGCTTTCGGATTACGGCCTGTTTATGGCATTAAAAGACAGCTTTAACGGAAAAAGCTGGGTGGAGTGGCCGGACGATATCCGTCTGCGGGAACCGGAAGCGCTGGAAGCCAGCCGGGAAAAATTCAGGCAGCAGGCACTGTTTTATGAGTACCTGCAGTATGAGTTTTTCAGTGAGTGGGAAGAATTAAAAAGCTATGCAAACGGCCAGGGCATTCAGATTATTGGCGATATACCGATTTATGTCGCTTTGGACAGCGCAGATGCCTGGGCAGAACCGGAGCTGTTCCAGTTTGACGAGGACTGCAGGCCGGTGGCTGTCGCAGGATGCCCGCCGGACGGGTTTTCCGCTACCGGGCAGCTGTGGGGCAATCCGCTTTATGACTGGGAATATCATAAAAAGACGGATTACGCATGGTGGGTGCGCCGGGTCAGTGCATGCTACAAAATGTATGATATGATTCGCATTGACCATTTCCGCGGATTTGATGAGTATTATGCAATTCCGGCAAAAGATAAGACAGCAGAATTCGGCACATGGGAAAAAGGGCCGGGCATCGGGCTGTTTGAAGCATTAAAAAAAGAGCTTGGCAGCCTGAATGTCATTGTGGAGGATTTGGGGTATATTACAGATTCGGTGCGTGAGCTTGTGCGTGCGGTCGGCTTCCCGAATATGAAGGTGCTGGAGTTTGCGTTTGACGCGAGGGATTCGAGCGGGCCGAAGGACTATCTTCCATATAATTATGATAAAAACTGTGTGGTATATACCGGAACCCATGATAACGAAACGCTGCTTGGCTGGCTGGATTCGATTCCAAAGGCTGATTATGGCATGATTGAGCGCTATCTGGGCCGCAAAATTGCAGACAGGAAAGAAATGGTGATTGAAATCATCCGCCTTGCACAGGCCAGTGCGGCAGATTTGTGTATTATCCCGCTGCAGGATTATCTCTGCCTGGATAACAGCGCAAGAATCAATGAGCCGTCCACGCTTGGCCAAAACTGGCGGTGGCGGCTGCTTCCAGACCAGCTGACGCTTCAGGCCGGGCTTTTGATGAAAAACATGGCAAAGACCTATGGCAGAATTTTGTCTGCACAGAACCAGCCGGGTAAAAATCCAGGCCAGAAAATCAGACAGGATAATGAAAACAGTACAGCAGCCGATTCCAGCGCAGACACTGCCAGCACAGCATTCCAGTCAGAAGCTGCAGAAGAAAACAGCAGAAATATTCCAGCTGGCGAAAAAGAAGTACATATGGCCGAATCCAGCCGCGACGCAGCTGTGGAAGCAGAACTGGCAGAAGCCAGAGACGAAAAAGCGCAGGAAGCTGTGAAAGCGGAGCCGGCAGAAGCCAGAAATGAAAAAATACAGGAAGCTGCGAAACAGGAAAAAAGAAACAGCACAGTATCTGAGAATATAAAAACCGCCAGCGACATAAAAACGGCCGGAGAATCAGCTGTAAAAACAGTCAGCGGAATTGCTGCAAAAGTAAAAGAAGCCGGGAAACTGGCAGCGATTGTAAGAGAAGCTGGCGAAATTGCAGTCGAAAAGATGAAAGACATGATTTGAACCGGCTGTTTTACGGAAAAAGAAAGCAGCCCTGCTTTCCAAAAGCAATTGATAAAAATCATGAATGAATACCTGTTCTTCTAAAACAAATCATAACAGAATTAAAAAAGAATCAATAATAAAAAAGAATCAATAATAAATAACAGCAAAAAAGAGCTGCTGCATGGCAATACACGCATGCAGGATATCAAAGCTTTATGCTTTCAGACACCGTGACATCCTGCATGCTGCGCATAAAATGCAGCAGCCCTTTTTACTTTATAGGAAATTGCGGATTTGCAGCAACAAAAAAGAACAGGAATTCACCGAACGTATGTCAGATAAATTCTTGTTTCATGGGAAAGTGCGCCCTAAGAAACAAAAAAGCTTCACCAGGATGCGCACGCAGATGCCGCTGCCACGGCGCATTTGCGGCGCAGAATCCCGCAGGCGGGATTCTTACAGGCTGCCGCCTTACTGCTGTGCCGGATTAGTTCAGCCGGCGTCTCCCCTTAAATTTTGCTTCGCAGTACTTGCACCGGTAAACCTGTTTTTCCTCGTCTGTCAGCACAAATATCTGGTCAAGCCCCTGTTCAATCGAAGTGATGCACCGCGGGTTTTTGCACCGGATTACATTCTTGATTTCCTTTGGAAGGGAAAGCACCCGTTTTTCCACGATTTTATCATTTTTAATAATATTCACCGTAATGTTATGGTCGATAAAACCAAGAATATCCAAATCCAGGGCATCAATCGGGCATTCTACTTTAATGATATCCTTTTTGCCCATTTTGCTGCTTTTTGCATTTTTAATAATTGCGACGCAGCAGTCCAGCCGGTTTAATTTCAGGTCATGATAAATCTGAAGGCTCATGCCCGCCTGGATATGGTCTAATACAAAGCCCTCGTTGATTCCGCTTATATTCAGCATAATGTCCCCCTCCTAGTCAATATGAATGTCAAGCAGTGTTAAAATAAGCGCCATGCGCACATAGACACCGTACTGTGCCTGCCGGAAATAGACAGCCCTCGGGTCGTCATCGACTTCCACGGATATTTCGTTGACACGCGGAAGCGGGTGGAGCACAAGCATGTCTTTCGGCGCAAGCTTCATCTTGGCCTTGTCCAGGATGTAGAAATCCTTCATGCGGATGTAATCTTCCTCATTAAAGAAACGTTCTTTCTGCACGCGGGTCATGTACAGGATGTCCAGCTGTGACAGCGCATCTTCCAGCCGTTCCACTTCCTTATAAGGAATCTGGTTCGCGTCGAGCACATCCTCGCGGATATAGCCTGGAACGCGCAGTTCTTCCGGTGAAATCAGTACAAATTCAATACCGGGATAACGAATCAGTGCTTCGATAAGGGAATGAACGGTACGGCCAAATTTCAGGTCGCCGCAGAGACCGACTTTTAAATGGTCAAAATGGCCTTTCAGAGAATAGATGGTTAATAAATCTGTCAGCGTCTGGGTCGGATGCTGGTGTCCGCCGTCACCGGCATTAATGACAGGAATCGAAGAACGGCTGCTGGCAACAAGGGCAGCGCCTTCCTTCGGATGACGGATGGCACAGATATCGGCATAGCAGGAAATAACGCGGATAGTATCGGACACGCTTTCGCCCTTTGCAGCGGAACTGTTGTCACCGCTGGCAAAACCAATCACGCTGCCGCCGAGATTTAACATGGCAGCTTCAAAGCTCAGCCTTGTCCTTGTGCTCGGTTCATAAAAGCAGGCAGCCAGTTTTTTTCCTTCACAGGCATGTGCGTATTTCTGCGGTTCTGCTTCAATGGCATTTGCCAGTTTTAACAGGTCTTCGAGTTCGGTAACGGAAAAATCCAGCGGATTAAGTAAGTGCTTCATGTTGACCTCCTTGCATTTTGGCATCCATAGTTATGGGCATTTTTACAATCATATAATAAAGAAGGACAAAATTCAAGACTGAATCCATTAAAATTTTGGCATAATTATCAGAATTATTACTGGTCACTTTGTGACCAGTAACTCAGCATTCAGCAGCCCGTCCGTGCGGGCTGGCAGCATCCAGTATTTTTTCAAAAGCCAGCCCGGCAAACATCCATAACGGGGCATAATCCAGCCGGATAACGCCGTTGATATTCATTTTTGCCCTGCTGTAATCCCAAGGGCACATCTGGTGTTTTTTTAAAAAGCTTCCGCTGACATATTCGCCTGTAAAAATGCCCGCACTGTAAATCGCGCCGCGCAAAAGCAGCGGGCAGCTGGACAGATGCCGCGATACCGGGGCAATCACCGCCGCCATTCCGTATATTGGGAACATCCAAAGGGAAGTCTGTCCCATCAGGCGCCTGTCACGCTTGAAAATACAGCCTGCCGAGGTAAACAGAATTTCCATGCACCAGCCCGTCAGGCCGCAGATAAAAAAGTTTTGCAATCGTCTCATGCCGATAGGATGTGCAGAAAACGGCGCAATTATACAGGGGAAGCACAAGAGAGTTACTGGTCACGGAGTGAACAGGCTGCGGTTCGCAGTACATGGATTCTGCAATTGCTTTTGGCTGGATAATCGCATATAATGAAAACCATACCGTGCATGATAAGATGCACAAAATTGACGGAGGTATTTTATGACAATTGAAAAACTTACAGAACGCATGGAATACAGTCTGCTGGCAGAAGGCCCGTGCAGGGAAATCACGGCGCTTGTCTATGATTCCAGGAAAATCGAGCCGGGATGCCTGTTTGTCTGCATCCGGGGCGCAGTTTATGACGGCCATGCCTTTGCGGGCGAAGCAGCTGCAAAAAAAGCCGCAGCCATAGTCACAGAGCAGGACATCGAGGTGCCAAAGGGCATAAGTGTCCTGCGGGTGGCGGACACGAGGCTGGCGCTGGCACAGCTTTCTGCCGCGTGGTTTTCCTATCCGGCAGAGCGGCTTATGACCATCGGCATTACCGGAACCAAAGGCAAGACGACGGCAACGTATATGATAAAATCCATTCTGGAAAGCGCCGGGTACAAGACCGGACTGATTGGAACGATTGAAACAGTTATCGGCGATACGCATATGCCGGCTGCCAATACGACGCCGGAATCGTATATTGTCCAGCAGTATTTCCGTAAAATGGCCGACGAAGGCTGCAGGGCCTGTGTGATGGAGGTGTCCTCGCAGGGACTGAAAATGCACCGCGTGGGCGGGTTTACATTTGATATCGGTATTTTTACAAATCTGGAGCCAGACCATATCGGGCCGAATGAACATGCTTCATTTGAGGAATACCTGGCATGCAAGTCCATGCTGTTTCGCCAGTGCCACACGGGAATTGTCAATGCGGATGATGCGCATGTGCAGGAGGTCATAAAGGGACATACCTGCAGCATCGAAACGTTTGGCTTTTCGCAGCAGGCAGACCTTCGGGCAGAAAATATGCAGCTGATTCACAAGCCGGGCTTTCTGGGCGTGTCATACCAGACGCAGGGGCTTTGCAGCATGGATGTGGAAATCCATCTGCCGGGCAGGTTCAGCGTATACAATTCCCTGACAGCGATTGCCCTCTGCCGCCATTTTCAGGTGTCGCAGGAGACGATGCAGGGGGCCCTGAAACAGGCGAAGGTAAAAGGACGTATCGAAATGGTGCCGGTATCGGATAAATTTACGCTGATGATTGACTATGCCCATAATGCAATGAGCCTGAAAAGCCTTTTGGAGACGCTGCGCGCCTATGAGCCGGGGCGGCTGGTATGCCTGTTTGGGTGCGGCGGAAACCGCAGCAGGCTGCGCCGCTATGAAATGGGGGAGGTATCGGGCAGCCTGGCAGACCTGACCGTTATTACCTCGGATAATCCAAGGGACGAAGAACCGCAGGCGATTATCGACGATATTAAGCAGGGAATTGCAAAAACAGACGGCCGGTATGTGGAAATCGCCGACCGCAGGGAAGCCATCCGCTATGTCATTCAAAACGGCCAGCCGGGAGACGTTATCGTGCTTGCCGGAAAAGGCCACGAGGATTATCAGGAAATCAGGGGCGTAAAATATCCGATGGATGAGCGGAATCTCATTGCAGATATTTTAACGGAACTGAAATCATAAAGGAAGCTGAATTTGTACGCGAATATTATTGTAGATATTTCCCATGAAAAATTAGATAAACCGTTCCAGTACCTTGTCCCGCCGCAGATGGAAGAAAAAATCGCGGAAGGCATGCGCGTGTCCGTGCCTTTTGGAAACCGGACGATTGCCGGGTATGTTGTGGAACTGACGGAAAACCCGGAGTACGACGTGTCCAAAATCAAGCCTGTTCTTTCTATTATAAAGGGGGCTGTTGCAATCGAATCACAGCTGATTGCGCTGGCGGCCTGGATGCGCCGGCAGTATGGCGGCACGATGAACCAGGCGCTGAAAACCGTCCTTCCCATCAAGCGCCAGGAGCGCCACAGGGAAAAAAAGCAGGTATGCCTGGCTGTTTCGAAAGAACAGGCTGCCAGCCTGCATGCACAGTGTCAGAAGAAACACCATGCAGTGCAGGCAAGGCTGCTCGCGGAGCTTTTGGAATGCACGCCGCAGCCATACGAGCATCTTTCCAAAGACCTGGGCATTTCGCTGTCTGTTATCCGAAATATGGAGCAGAAAGGCATTGTGCGCATGGAGCGTTTTGCTGCTTACCGCAATCCGGCCCTGCACAGCCCTGCGGTACACAGGAATATCGTACTGAACGCGGAACAGCAGGAAATCGCGGCACGCATTATCCGTGAGTTTGATGCCGGAAAACGATGCACGTACCTGCTGCACGGGGTGACCGGAAGCGGAAAGACCGAGGTATATCTGGCGCTGATTGCGCATGCATGTGCAAAGGGGCATGCATGCATTATGCTGATACCGGAAATTGCGCTGACCTTTCAGACGATGCAGCGGTTTTATGAGCGGTTTGGCAGCCGGGTGTCGGTTCTTCATTCCAGAATGTCGCCCGGTGAGCGCTATGACCAGTTTGAACGGGCGAAAAACGGGGATATTGATATTATGATTGGGCCGCGTTCTGCGCTGTTTACGCCGTTTTCCAATCTGGGTCTGATTATTATGGATGAAGAACATGAAAACAGCTATAAAAGCGAGACGGTGCCCAAATACCATGCAAAGGAAACAGCTATCCGGCGTGCGCAGATGGCCGGGGCCAGCGTGGTTCTTGGCTCGGCG
>CAJTSV010000137.1:264-8462 GCA_910579075.1 uncultured Eubacterium sp. | reverse complement strand
GGCGTGCGGCGAATTCACATATTCCTCCCCACCGCCATAAAATCTGCCAGCTTCCACTCCGGCGTGCGGCGAATTCACACATTTCTTCCCCCACTGCCAGAAAAAAGGAACACCGCCCAGCAGCATCCCTTTTTCCCACAAAAAAACTACCCTTTCACTGCCCCTGACATTCCATCCACATAATACTTTTGCAAGAACATAAACAAAATTGCAATCGGTATAGAAATGAGCACTGCACCAGCCGCGAAACTCGTATACCAGTTATCAATGTACTCTTTTTCCAGCATTCTCCAAAGCCCGATAGCCACCGTATAATAATCCGCATTCGCGCGGCAGATAACCTTCGCAAAAATAAAATCCACCCATGGCCCGATAAATGCTGTCAGCACGGTATAGACAATGACCGGCTTGCTGAGCGGCAGCGTGATTTTGGAAAAAATCTGCACCGTGTTTGCACCGTCTATCTTTGCCGCTTCATACAGCTCTCCCGGAATATTCTGCAAAACACCCGTTAACTGTAACAGCGTATAAGGCACGCCCACCCAGATATTTATCACAATAATGGTCACCTTCGCCCAGAGCGAATCCGTAAAAAACGGCAGCGAGCTGTCGGAAGCAATCCAGCCCCAGATTGCGCAGCAGCACATTGACAGCCCCATCCGGCTGCAGCATCGTGCGCATGATTAACAGTGACACAAACGACGGCACGGCACAGGAAAGTACAAAGCAGAACCGCCAGAATGATTTTGCCTTTGTGCCCGGGCGGTTAATGACCATCGCCAGAATCATTCCGAAAATATAGTTCGAAAAGGTTGCAAAAAATGCCCAGATTACCGTCCATGCCAGCACCGACCAGAACGTGCTTCCCAAAATGCTGTTCGAATCAGACAGCGTGCGGAAATTTTCCAGCCCGACCCAGTCAAACAGCACGAGATGATTGTCAAGCTTGCTGTAATTGGTAAACGCCATGCATATCATAAATACAAGCGGCAGTACCGTAAGCCCGAAAATAAAAATAAGCGGCGGCGTCATCAAAAGCTTCTGGACATTTTCGTGCAGGAACGTCTTTAAATCCTCGGCAAAGGTATTGACATGCTTCCCCTGTCTGTCCAGGCACTCTGCCTGATAAGCGCTCCTTTCACCGCCTGCTTATGTACGATATTGCCAAGCCCCATGACAAGCATCGAAAGCTTTGTTTCCGTTCCCCCTTCCCTGACGGCTGCCACCACCGTATAAGGAGACGGAAAATCATTTACCTTTTTATCAAATAATCCCATATTCTCACCTCATCCCCTGCTATCCTGTTAAATGCCGTCACTGTTCATGGCTTCGTTCATCGCTTCTGTCTGTTCCGCCGCATTATCATGCGTAATCGTCTTGTTGCGGATTCCCTTGCCCATGTTTTCCACCGGAGTCCAGCAGTTTGACATTCTGCCGACCGTCGGCTGCAGGATGGAAGTATTGTTAAACGTATCGTTCTGGGCATTGACCAGCTCATCCGCGGCAATGTCCCCCTGTTCTAACAGCTCGATATTGCACGGCACCACCGTTTCCAGCTCATAGCGCAGCTTCTGTGCTTCTGCCGAGCCCAGGTAAATCGCCAGCTGAATCGATGCCACCATATGCTTTGATTTCGCATTCACGCCGACAACCTTCGAGCCTGCATAGGAGTACATCTGCTTTTCTTCCCCATTCAGCGTATAGGTCGGAAGCGAAACAACACCCATGTTTTCCCCGAGAATTTCCTGCAAGTTCGAAGCTTCCCATGAAGCTGGAATGTAGACAAAATCGCCATAACCGAAGACCTGCAAAAGGAGTCCTCCTATGATGTGTTTATGTTAAAAAGCCAGTATGAGGGTGCTTTCCTGCTCGGATTATCCCTGTTAGACCCATGGATGCAGGATTTAAGAACAGCCAGGACGCCGGCTGTGCTGTATGACAATTATATTCAGGAAAATCCTCTTGTTTCGTATGTCGGGGTTAATAATATGGAAGGTTTTGATATGGCAGTTTCTTATTTAAAGGAACTGGGACATGCCCGGATTGGATATCTGGGCGGCGATATGAATTCGTTTATCAGCCGGGAGCGTTACCAGGCCTATGTGCGTGCCATGGAGCTGCACGGGCTGGACGTGGACGAAGCACTGACCGGACATTCTTATTTTGTATCGGAATGCACGCAGAAATATCTCCCGGTCCTGATAGAAAACCATGCCTCTGCCATTCTCTGCGAGCATGACCATCTGGCAAATGCGGTCATGGTGCACTGCATGGAATGCGGCCGGAAGGTACCGGAAGATATCAGCGTGATTGGATTTGACGACGCTGCCTTCAGCGCCTTTACCGTGCCGCCCCTGACCACCATCCGCCAGAACCGGAACGCACTCGGGCGCTGCGGCTACTATGCACTGGCCAGCCTGCTGGACGGAACGTATATCAGCTCGCTGCTGCTGCGTGCAGAACTGGTTATCCGGGGGTCTGCTGGAAACACGTAAGAAAGCTGTCACTTATCATTGTAATGCCCTTTGCAGGAAATAATCCATAAACTGCCATTGTCATCAATATTATAAATCAAACGATTTTCATGGTCAATTCTCCGGCTCCAGGCTTTTCTGTAACGTAACGGTTCCGGTTTTCCGGTTCCTTTGGAAACCCCGTTACGTTCAATATCTTTTACCAGCTCGTTGATTTTCCTGACTATTTTTTTGTCCTGCTGCTGCCAGTACAGATAGTCATCCCATGCCCTGTCAGCCCATAGCTTATTCATCTTCTTCCACCTCTATCAGCTCATGCTGCTGTCCCCTGCCAGCTTCAAGCTGTCGGATTCCCCGGTCAATCATGGAAAGATATTCTGCATTCTGGGCAGCTTTTATCAGCTGGTTATATTTTTCCAGGCTTAAAATCACGACATTTTTTTCTTTCTTGCGTGTAACAATTACTGTTTCTCCATGGTCTGTTGCTTCATCGCAATAATTTTTCAAATGATTCCTTATCGTTGAATAATTCACTGCTAACATACGCCTGCTCCTTTTGTACATTTTTTTGTACATTGTCTATTGCAATTATTGTACTATGTCCACTCTTTTATGTCAATATACAGCCTCACGGTTCTTTTCCTGCCCTGGCAGCTCCCAGACAGCTGAAAACCGCCCCGGCTGCAAATACTGCCGCAGCAGACACCAGCTCCGCATAAGGCACTCCGGTATACTGGTACAGCCGGTTTCCATAATAAAACGCATCCTCCATCAGTTTCGGACTGAAAAAAGCCAGGACGATAAACAGCGGCAGCACCCGCAGCAGCATTGCGATATAATCAGGGCAGCCCCCGGATAGGAAAAACACCATTCCCGCAGTGCCTGCTGCCATCAGAAAGCACATCAGCACAAGCACCAGGCACCAGCTCCCATATGTCCAGTCTGCCCAGGCAAACGGCGTGTCCATAAAAGAAAAGATTCTGCACGGAAAAAATGCCGCAATGCCTTGCCTGGCAAACAGGCCGCCAAATAAGGCAAGGTTTGCGGCTGTCAGTACAAGCGCTGACAGCAGGACTGCCGCAAGCTGGGTTCTGTAAATCCGGTGCCCGTGCCTGGAGCTGTACTGCACTGCCCGCATTCCGGCCATGCGGTCAAGCACAGGCAGGGGCGCGAGCAGCAGGCAGACGGACAGGCAGACCCATACAAGCAGCCGTCCGGCATAAACTCCGGATGTCTGCGTAATATCCCAGGGCAGGATATTCTGCCATTTGGGGTCTGTTCCAAAAAACATTTCCTGTGCATGCTCCCGTTCTTTTTGTGATGCAAAAACATCCCCTCTCCCGTCTGTGCCATACAGCTCCCATCTGCGGTAAATCTGCGAATACCAGACAGCGGCATACAGCCTGCCTTCGATATTGCCGGTTTCTTCCCCCTGCACGTAATTTTCCAGAAGCATAACGTCTGCATAGGTTTCATTCTGGTCAGCCGTCTGTCCGGTTTCATGCAGGGCTTCCAGCGTCTCCTGCCTGAAAGCCCCATACTGCTCATAGGTTTCCAGCCCGTATTTTTTTCCGATGCTGCTTTGCGCCACGTACCGGTCTGCTTCTTCCCGAAGCAGCGCAATGCCGGATTCAAAGTCAGCCATTTCCTGGCCAGACACCTCTGTCCCGTATGCTTCCAGCATCTGCTTTCCAATCTCAAGCATCCCTTCGGCGTGCGGCCCGTTTGGAAAATGGCTGATATAAAATTCCAGAAACATCATATAGTAAATCAGTCCGAGCACGGCAAGCACCAGCACCATGCCGGGACGCCATATTTTTTTGAGTTCTTCCCTCAGCATATATCCCCCTTTCGAATCCTTCGATAACATGTGCCTTCACTTCAAATCCTTCCTGGCAAAATACCAAAAGCCGGCATACAGCAGGATAACGGATGCTCCCATGCACACCCCCGCTGTCCGGCATTCCTGCCACGGCACGATGGCATTGATTCCCATATCCGAAAACCACTGCGGCTGCTGCCACCAGAGCAGGAACGGCGTCCACATGGCAGCCTCATAAATGCCCCACCGCATGCTGTTTCCTGCCAGCAATACAATCAGAAAATTCAGCGCTCCCGCCAGAAACAGCACGAGAAACCCGCCGTAGCTGTTTGTACACAAAAGCCCGGCCAGATACCCGGCAGCATAAAACAGCAGGACCACTGCGGTTCCAAGCGCCAGCACTGCTGCCAGATAGCTTTTGAGTGTAAATGACGTCCACGGGACAAACGGCAGCCGGATGCCCATTGCCTGGATGTAGTAAAACTGCGTGGACATATTTGTATTCCAGATGCCGCCCAGACGCCAGGTGCATGCAAAAGCCGTGCATGATACGGCTGCCGTAACCGCATAGGCCGCCAGTGCATACAGCAGCCCGGCCAGGAATTTTTCCCTCTGTACAAGCCGTCCCCGCCTGGACGCATACACTGTCTGCCACGTTCCGTCCGCCCGGGCACACCCGCATACATACAGCGCTGCAAAAACTGCCAGAAACAGCCCCTCGGTCAGAATGGCGCGGCAGAGCTTTTCAAACAGCAGCTCAAACAGCGGCTTTGTCATTCCGGCTGCTCCCAGGTCCATCGAAGCCTGCTGCGCTGCCAACCTTTGTATCTGCGGCTCCTGTTTTTTGTATTTCTGCCACAGGGAATCTGCCAGCCATCCGGTTATTTTATATGCACAAATATAATCCTGTGCAGCTCCCTGGCAGCTGTATTCCTGAAAAATATCCCGTGCACCCGATGTCTCGGAAATAAGCTGCTGTTTTTCCTGCGAATCCGCCAGCTGCGCTGCCTTTTTGTCAAACGCCGGGCCCATACGGGTTCCGGCTGCTTCTCCCGCTTCCCGTACATAGGCTGTATAAGAGAGCTCCTGCCTGCTGGCGGACACAAGCAGCAGATTCAGGATAAGGCCGCACAGCAAAAATCCCCGGAATGCACGCATCTGCCAAAGCTTTTTCAGTTCCCAGCATACCAGCTGAGGATATACCGCCGGTTTTCTTTTTTTCATGATTCTCATATAAGGCTTCTTTCTTTTTTCAGTTTTCTGGTTTCTTTTTCCTGTTTCCGTCTGTTTTGTATATCTTCCGCTTTCCTTACCATCTGCTTTGTTTTTATCATTCTTCCTGACTGCGGTACATATATAAAAATGCGTCTTCCAGGCCGGGCATAACCGGCTTTGCGCCGTCTATCCTGCGCTTTGTTACAACCCGCTGCACAGGGCCCGATTCCCCCTGGCGCTCACTTAAAAGAAAATCATCCCCCAAAAGCCCTGTCCCGGCCGGAACCTCATACACCATGCCGCGCAGCCTGTCACAGATTCCGGCCGGTGTTTCGCAGCCCGTGATTTTATGGTTCTGTATCAGAATAATCCAGTCTGCAATGGATTCAATATCGGACACAATATGCGTCGACAGTATGACAATCCGGTCTTTGGAAAGCCGGTGTATCAGGTTTCGAAAACGCACGCGCTCCTTCGGGTCGAGCCCTGCCGTCGGTTCGTCTAATATCAGCAGCTCAGGGTCATGCAGCATCGCCTGGGCAATTCCCACACGCTGCAGCATGCCGCCGGAAAACTGTCGCATTTTTTTATGCTTTACCTCCGAAAGCGCCACAAGTTCCAGCATTTCCTCAATCCGCTGCTCTGCCGTCCTGCGCTCCATGCACTGCAGCGCCGCAATATACCGCAAAAACTGCTTCGGGGAATAGCTCCTGTAATAGCCGAATGCCTGCGGCAGATATCCTAAAATCCCGCGGTAATCCTCTCCCATATCCTGTATGGGCTCCCCGTTCCAGCGTATGATTCCGCTTGTCGGCAGCAGCAGCGTTGCCAGCATTTTTATCAGCGTCGACTTTCCAGCTCCGTTTGGTGCCAGCAGTCCGTAAAGCCCGTTTTCGAAAACCAGGCTTACATCCAAAAGCGCCGTAAAGGTTCCATACTTTTTTGTTACATGTTCCACTGAAAGCAATTTTCATTCCTCCATTCTTTCGAAATCTGATTTTACCAGATACCGCCCCGTATTCCGGCCGGATTGCACGCACACGGAGCAAATAAATAGGCCTTTAACACGTTCCGGTACATCCAGGCACACACGCCCGCACAGACAGGCAGCGCCGCTGACGGGATTTCTTCAAGCACCCGCAGGCTGCTTCCCGCTGCAAAAAGCAGCAGGCTGGCTGTGCCCCACAGCACGGGCGCTGCAAAGCAGGACATCCGGCTTTTCCATTTCCATTCCAGCAGTGCCTGCATCCATGCATAAAAAAACAGGGCCGATAAAGACAGGCTAAACAGGCGCAGCACCGTTTCCGCACCGCCAAAGCGGATTCCCAGGCACAGGTTCAGGCAGCCGGACAGCACCGCCGATACGCCGCTGAATATGAAAAGCCGCAGTGCCATAATCCGTCCCAGCGAAATTCTGCAGGTCACCAGCGTCTCATACATGCCAGCCATCCGTTCCTTCCAGGCCGTCAGAAGATGCAGCAGCGCATACAGCACCGGGGATGCCAGAAATACAAGCAGCCCCAGCAGGCGCGCATCCTGTTTTGCAGATTCATATACCGCCGCCCATAACAGCCCGTCTGCCAGCAGCGCGCACAGCATGCAGTCCCATACCCCGAAAAAGATACCGCGGATTCCTGCCAGCTTCCAGATATCCCACAATGCAGCGCCAAATTTCTGCGGCCGCAGGGTTCCCTGTGATACAATCCTGGCAATGCCTGCTTCTTTCTGTTCCAGGCTTGGAAATTCAACTTCCTCAAAATAATCTTTCCGCATAGTACTCATTCTCCTTTCCCCTGTATTTTCTAAATATTTTTGCACATATATATTTCCAGAAGCAGGCATTTACAATACCTCTTTTCTGATTTTTGCAGCCAGGCGGTAATACTGTGCCTTAATTTTTGCTTCCGGCTGGGACAGCACGGCTGCAATTTCGGGGAACGCATATTCCCCATACACCCGCAGGCGGAATATCTCCTGTACAAAAGGCTCCATGCCGCGTACAAATTCTTCAATGGCACGCAGCAGCTCCCTGTTGTGGACATCTTCCAGAAAATCCCGCTTATCCGTAATTTCGAATTCATCCACCGGCAGCAGTCCCGGCCTGTGCCTGCGCCTCATATCTATCACCTTATGCGAAGCAATATGGTGCAGCCAGGTACGCAGCCCTGCCTTTGCGGCATCATAGCTGTGCAGGGAACGCAGCGCCGCGAGGAAGCATTCCTGTGTCAGGTCCATGGCATCCTCCCTGCTGCACACCTGGCGGTAAATATATGCATAGATGTCATCATAATACGCGCGTACCAGTGCATCCGCCGCTTTGCGCGAGCCATGCCGTACAATGTCCCGAATCCACTTCTGTTCCTGTTCCAAGCTTTCACCTCACCACCTGTCTGCATCCTGCATGCCCTTCTAATTATATATTCGCATAAAAACCGGAATCGTTGCAGAAAAAATGAAAAATTTGATTTCCAGGGACACCGGGAATTCATTTCTGCCTTCTCAAAACAAATCGTTAAAAATACTTCGTAAAAATCAGAACTAAAATTTTTACTCTTTTTTCAGGATATCATAAATATAATTCATCAGGCCTTTTTCCATTTCTATCCCGTATTTCTGAAATAAGCTTCTGTTTCATGTAACCCGGCGATGCCAGCCCCGCCCTCACAGCATCTGAAATTCTTTGAAGA
>CAJTSV010000137.1:0-232 GCA_910579075.1 uncultured Eubacterium sp. | reverse complement strand
TATCATCAGCAACACCCCCAGCACGGACGCACTGGAAGCAAAGGCAAACGCCGGGGAATGGCAATCTGCGGACTGCTGTTTTCCGGTTTTTTCTTGTTATATTTACCTAATCGTATATGATTAGATATATAGCTGTTAGAAAAAACGAAAAAACTTAAAATTGTTTGTAACAAATCGCACTTGAAAAGAACTAACAATATGAGGTGCTGATATGGATAAAGAAAAATTTGAT
>CAJTSV010000136.1:7900-8489 GCA_910579075.1 uncultured Eubacterium sp. | reverse complement strand
ATAGTCAAAGTAATAAAGTTAAGGAAAACAGACTGATAAATAAAAAGTGCTAAAAACGTGTGGTTTTATGATTGAAAATAAAAAGAGAAAAAGAGTTGCAGCCAAACAAAATTAGCGAGAAAACAGTGGGAAATATAAGATAAAGCTAAGAGAAAACAGCGGTTAAAGCATAAGATAATGATGAGAGAAAACAGCGGTTAAAGTGCAAGAGAAAGAGAGTAAGCAGAGAGAAAATGGCGGTGAACAAAGAAAGAAAGCTAAGAAAAAACAGCGGTATAAATATGAGAGGAAGCTAAGAGAAAACAGCAGTAAGGATATGAGAAAAAGCTAAGAGAAAATAGCGGTAAAGATATGGAAAAAAGCTAAGAAAAAATGGCGGTTGAAAGTAAAGAATTACTGTGAGATAATGAAAGTTGATGTATCATACAAAGCCAGGAGAAGACAGCGGTACAAACATAAAAAAGCAGAGAGCAATTGGCGGTTAAAAGGGCGCAGATATATGAGAACATAGCAGCCAGAAGTATAAAGAAAGCAGAGAGAGGATAGGTGTGAATAGAAAAATATTAAAACAGAAGAAAGCAGTGCTGCA
>CAJTSV010000136.1:0-7888 GCA_910579075.1 uncultured Eubacterium sp. | reverse complement strand
CTGCAGGCAGAGAAAAAACCAGCGGTATATAAGGCAGGTTAGTGGAATATATGCCAGAAAGCTGGATAAGTCAGGAGAAACGGCTGGAAAATGGAAAAAACGGGGAATAACAGAGGCATGAAGGACAGAAGCTAAGAGCAAGCGGCGGTAAGATAGAAAATAAGCTGAGAGAGAATGGCTGTAAATAGAGCAGAAATGTAGAAAAAATAATGATTTTACGACAAATCTTAACAATATTCAGCCTTAAGCTAAGAGAAAATAGCGGCAGTTAATGAAAAAACAGGATATAAATTGATAATAAAGAGATTTTATATAGATGTTTTTGAGCCTGACAGTAATTGATACGTAGAAAATGCAGATTAGCGATAGTAAAAGAAAAAATAGGTAAGAGAAATCTGCTGTTTTTTGTCAGAAGCTGTGCGGTTAGTAAAGAAATATGCAATTTTGATGAAATCGGGAAGATATATCAGTAAAGATAAGAGAAAACTGCGGTTAAATCCCGAAAAACCTGAATAATAAGCTAAGAGAATCTTGCTGTAAATGCTGCATATACGCTGAAAAAGTACGAAAGTATTTTTTAAACATGCTCTAAGACAAGAAAGGCTGTAAGCTAAGAGAAACTGGCTGCTAAATATTGTGTAAATTAGTTAAAAAGAAATTGAAATTATAAAAACTTCTGTGGCAAGCAGGCATGTAAAAGCTAAAAGACTGTATCTGTCTGATAAAAGGTGAGAGAAACTGGCTGCATATATAAATTCTGGAATGCATGCAGTTTTATAAAATAAAAATAAGGTTCAGTACGGCATAAGATAGGAGAAAATGGCTGTACTAATAAACCAATATACAAAATGATTTCATACAGAAAAATCAGAAAGGAAAATGCTCTTATGTCCGTTATGTTCGTTTTAAGAAGCGAAATGCGCAGAACAGTTTAGCATTAGTTAAATTGTTCAAAGTATAATAAATGATATTTTCCTGAAGGCAGATAAAGCAGAAATCATAGGAAATGGAGGAGTTATGGCGAAGAAATCAGAGTCAGCGCAGAATCAAAAAAAGAAAATACGGAAGAAAGGGGGAAATGAAGTAGCATTCCGGCCCCAAAGCATAGTAGAAGCCAGATATAACCTGGACAGAAGGCAGAATGATATTATGGACATTGCATTCGGCATGATAGACGATGAGGTGGACCGCAAAGAATACTCCATAAGGGTCGCTGATGTAAAAGAGTATTATAATATCGAGGATAAATCTCATGCATACCGTTTTTTAAAGCAGGCGGTGGAGTCTTTGGAAGGAAAGGGGTTTAAACTGAAAAAAGATGAAGATACATCCATATTTTATCCATGGTTTTCCAAGATTACATATGTCCGTGCCAGGGATGAAGAAAACAGCCATATCGATTTTAAAATGGATGACGATTTAAAGCGGATGATTGTCGAATCCAGGCGCGGGGCTTATTATTCCATCCGGTATGCAATCAACCTGAGCAATAAATATGCGAAAAGGCTTTATTACCTGTTTCAGGACCGGAAAAACTGGAATCTGAAAAATCCAGAACTGGAAACCGGGGTATTTACGATTGCAATTGAGGAGCTTCTGCGGATGCTTGATTGTCCGAAATCGTATAAATATACAGATTTCAAACGATATGTGATTAAACCGTCCATGGAACAGATAAACGGAAGCACGGATATTTATTTTGAATATGAAGAAAACAGGGGGAAATTAAAATCTGGCCAGAAAGGTGTCATTAGCCTGACCTTCCACGTTACACAGCTGAGTCCGAATTCCAAAGTGGTCGCAGATGCTGTATTTTATGAAATAACAAGACAGCATACAAATGTAAAAAAACGCGGTTATCTGGACGGGGAAGTACGTGATATTCTGTCAATGGCAAAGAAATATAAGCGTGATGAACTGTTTGTAAATGAAGCCCTGGATATTGTAGACCATACCAGGTGCGATAGCAGGGTGGGGCTGGCATGCTATTTTATGAAAAACGGATATAACCAGCCAGGCCAGAATCGTCAGCCGGAAAACGGGGAAGCTGGAAATAATATGCAGAGTTCTTTTCCGCAGAGAAATTACAATTATGAGGAACTGGAACGCAGCCTGCTGAACCGGGAACAGGCCGATTCCAGGGATTTGCAGAAAGAAAAAAAACTGGAACCGAAAACGGAAAACAAGGCAAAGAAAATTTCTGTGGAAGAACTGCAGAGCATGATGGCAGAAAATCCTCAATTCCAGAAGGAAATTGCCAGTCTTCTGGAAAAAATGAGCGGGGAAGGCATGCAGCCGTAATGTACATATTTATTCGCAAAAGGATAGTTTTGCGAATAGTTATGGCTGTAAATTCTGATAAAAACCGCTGCATACAGGAATTATCGTACTGCATAAAGAAAATTTCAGGTTTATAATATCCTGTCCTGTATTCTGTACGACAGTTCCTGGTACAGCGGTAAGATTTGTATAACAGTTTTCGGCATGGTGGTAAGATTCTAAAAAAATGCCAGGTAAATACCTGTATTATTGAAAAAACAGTTCTTCCAGTGTCCTTCTGGCATTTTCCTTATTCCTGCTGCCTTGTATGATGCCGGCAACTGCGGGTTTTCCGGCGTGCCAGATGCCGGAAAATAAATCTGATTCTCCCAGGCTTATGCCATAAGCGTTACAGGTTTCACTGGCGTCTTCCTGCTGAATGTCAGATTCTTCCAGATAACCTTCGGCATAAAATAAAAAGCTTTTATTTTTTTCTGAAAATTCCGGCATGGTTTCTTCCAGGTTTTCAAAACAGCCTGTTCGGGCGAGCTCCCGGAATTTTGTTTCGGTTGTAATAATAAGGTCCACTTCCCGCGCGCTTATGTATGCAGTCAGTTTTGTATCGGTTTCATATCCGTCTGGTAATGAATCATTAATGCGCAGTTCCTGTTTTTCCATATCTGTAATCAGAAGTTTTGAAATATGCTGTTCGAGCTTAGTTTTTTCTTCCGGAGCCAGGAAATTGTGGACAACAGCGGCAGACAGGACCTGTTCTTTCTTCGGCTTCAGGGCATTCCAGACAAAAGAAAAAACAAGCACAGCGGCAAAACAGCATAGCAGGCATTTGAAGAAATAATAATCCCTGAAATATTGCAGCTTCTGTTTCCAGCTCATTTCTTTCCACTTCTGCTTTTCCGTTTTCGTTTCCTGGACCTGAAACAGCGAAGCGTCTTCCCGGAGTACCGATTCATGGTTGTTTTTTCCAATCAGTGCCATATCGATAAATCCCTCTTATCCGACTATACCGTTGTCTGGATGCCATTTACATTAATGTTTTCATTTGCATCCATAGGAATGACCAGGCATTTTTGCCCGTCGATAATCTGGGATTTTATCTGGGATGCCTTTTCCGGTTTTACATGCAGGACAACATCATACGTTTTGACTTCAAACCTGCGCTTGTCAACGACATGGTCAGCATAGAGTTTTGCATCCCCGGCTTTTTCATCATAGGCACGTTCTGCCTGTGAAACTTTTTCTTCAGGAACGCCGCTGGCATTCAAAATTTCTTTGATGGTTTCTTTCGTCAGTTCTACTGGCTCTGCTTCTTCCTTCTGGTCATGCAGTGCGGCATTTTCGGAAATCCGTTCCTGGATGTTGTCATGAATATCCTTAACGGTTTCATAACTGCAGTCCGGGCCGAGCGTATCTTCCAGAATCAGGCGGAACACTTCTTTCTGTTCAGCTGCTGTCATTTTCCGGCTGCAGCCGAGCACGCCTTCTGCCAGTTCCAGCGGCGGTTCTTTTGGGTTTTTTGCGTAAAAAAGTGTGGCATGGATATCAGTGCTGCGTTCGGTAAATGCCGGAAATACAAAACCGGCATCCGGTACCCCGACAATCCAGTCACGCAGGCGAAGGCCGATTTCGTTGGATTCTTCGAGATAACCGAGGCCCGGTTTGGAAAGTGTTACGGGGCAGATGGCACAAAGCAGGTATTCATATATTTCCTCTGATTCATCCAGGCTTCTGCGGTCTTTTGTCCTGACGGGCACATCATATGCATCATGAAACAGCAGTATCAGGTAATTTCCGGCATAACTGTAATGTTCGATAATTAAATCATAAAAACGGTTCAAAAGGTCTTCGTTTTTCAGCCTGCTTTCGCGAAGGCCCAGCAAAAACTGCTGGCGTCCGCCCGCTTCTTCTTCTTCAAGCGGGAATTCCAGTTCCAGCAGATTGTTTCCTTCTGTGCCGGATAAAACTTTTTTTGCAATATCCAGATATTTGAAAAGTTCTTCTTCGTCGAGGTTTAAAAAAGTTTTTCCGAATTGGGTAACCTGTGCATGTTCTCCATTTACATAACATCCGCATATTCTTGTAAACGTGCATGATTCTTTTTTAAATCTTTTTTTAATTTCATTAATTTCTTTTCTATTCAATGCAGTTCTCCTTTCCATATCCTGGCATTTATGACGGGTGTTTTCTGCATATGCCAGGTACCATTCTATTATACACGCATGGCAGTTACAGGGCAAATCATTTTCTTGAAAAAAATGGAATTTCATTGAATTGTTTTGGCGTTGTATGATAAAATAAAGATATGGAAAACTTATAAGGAGGGCTTATCCCATGAATGAAAAACTGTACAAATCCATTAATGCTGCAGCTGTTTCCGGTCTTGTGCTTGGCATCTGCATTCTGGTGACCGGCGTTGCGTCAGGCGTTCTGCTGATTGTTAATGGTGCCAGGCTGTTAAAGCACAAATCTGTCATTCTGCTGTAAATTCTGTGTTTCGCATGGATGCTTCCCAAAAAGCCAGCAATGTATGTACTGTTCCATACACAGCTGGCTTTCTGAATCATAATGCTGTTTTTAAAATGCGTTCATACTGCCTGCATTTCCCGGGCCTGTCCGGTTTTTCCGGCAATGAAATCTTTTACTTCTTCACGTTCAATTCCAAGTGCAATGGCAAATTCTCCGTACAGGCTTTCTTCTGCCATATGGAAATACCGTTCATCGGAAGCAGTCACTTTTTTCCCCTCTGCAATCCGCTCCTGCATCCGCTTGTAAATCGTCTTTATAATGCGCAGCAGCTCACGGCAGTCACAGGTACGCAGTGTTTCCTTGTACTGGGTTTCGCGCTGTTTTTCGTCCGTTACCCACAGCGGTTCGATGTCCGGGAGTTCTTCTATCAGCTGCATGACATCTTCCCGGCAGATTAACGGCCGCATGACTGCTTTTGTGCTGTCTACCGGAGTAAAAATCTGGCTGTCTTTTGTGTAACGCGGCACAAGCGTGTAATAAATCCGTTCTGCCGGCACGCCGGGAATGTCCAGCGGGCCAATGTCTTTGACCATGCAGACGCCATTGCTTCCATAGATTACATAATCATTTTTCTGAAACATAAGCCATCCTTCCTTTCTTTGAGAATGAAATATGAAAATATTGGTGTTAATTTATTCTACCAGTTTATTTTTGACTATGTAAACACTTTTTATGCAGTATGGCGCGATTTCGTGATTATTCCCTATAAGAACCGTTTGATTCTTGTGCAAAATTGCCTGCAGTTCCGGATAATTGTCGGCAGCAGATTGCCTGCAGTTTACGATGTATTTCATCATAAGATGCGCCTGTTTCCCTGCAGATTCTGGCAACGGACTCATATTCCGGGTAAATGCGGGTTCCGCTGGAAGTTTCACAGATTTTAGCCTGGGCTAGACCGTATTCTGTCTGGAAATCCTGAATGCTGCGCGGCAGGATGGAACGGGCCATGCGCTGCCGTCGGATTCCGATAGTTGTAGTCTGGCTGAATATAAGCTGTTCTAGTTTTGGAATGTCTGCTTCCTGGCACAGCACATTCAGCTGGTAAGCCGGGCGGTTTTTTTTCATAAATACCGGAAAATAATGAACATCCTTTGCACCGGCATTCATCAGGCGTTCCAGTACATAGCCCATGGCTTCTCCGGTACAGTCATCGATATTTGTTTCCAGCTTATAAATTGCATCTTCCGAAAGACTGCTGTCTGGTTCCGGGGTTTCAATCAGCATGGCCCGCAGAATGCTTGGGCGTTCATAGGTGCGTTTTCCGGCACCAATGCCGATACGGGTAATCTGAAACTGTTCCGGGAGCTGCCCGCTGGTTCGGATGGCTGCGGCAATGGCAGCTCCAGTCGGTGTTACAAATTCACCCTGGATACCGGTCAGTTTTAACGGTATGTGATGCTCTGTAATAATGTTTGCAGTGGCAGGAACTGGAACTGGAAGGATTCCATGCTGGCAGCGGATTGTGCCGCAGCCTTCGTGCAATGCCGGGATAATGACATCTGATATCTGCAGGTTATCAAGGCAGACTGCCACAGCAGCAATGTCAGCAATAGAATCTGCAGCTCCGACTTCATGAAAGTGGACTTCTTCCAGCGAAGTTCCATGTGCCTTTGCTTCCGCCCTTCCTAATATTTCAAAAATCCTGCGGGCAGTTTTTTTGGCAGTATCAGTCATGCATGCCTGATCAAGGATGGTGTAAATATCACTGAGGTGTCGGTGCGCATGGTGTGTGTGTCCGGCATGGCTGTGTTCCGGTATAGTTTCCGTTTTTTGGACGGTGCTGCCATGCAGGTATTCCATATTGTGGTCATGGTTTTCCTGTGCAAGAACGACTTCAAAATCACATGCACGCAGTCCGGCTTTCTGTACGGTACTGATTTTAAAAGCAAAACCTTCCAGTGGAAGGCTGTTTAGTGCCTGTTCCAGAACATGGCGGCTGGCACCTAAATCCAGCAGTGCGGCAGCAGTCATGTCTCCGCTGATTCCATGTGTGCATTCCAGATATAATGTATGCTTCATATTGGTTTCCTTTCTATATCTTATGTAAACTGTTCAATATCCCTGGCAAGCTCGGATAAAAGCTGTTCCCGGCGGGTGCCAATTAATAGCTGTTCATTATACTGGTCATAACGCCTGCATGGATGTTCAGCCAGAAAAGCGGAGGATTCAATGCTGGTGGCAAGATCCGTAATAAAAACAACCATTTCCTGTGTGCCTGTAAAAGCCTGTTCCATAAAATCAAAAGCATGCTCGAGTGCAAGCTCTGCCGCACGTTCTTTTTGCTGCAGGTATTCCTGCTGAATGTCAAAGCCTTTTTTTGCTTCTGCAAAAGCAGCCTGCGGAGTGCAGCCGTTTTCCGGTGCAGCATTTTTTATCTGTATAAGCAGCCATTCCCGGTTTTTCTGCATGGAACGGCTTAACAGGTTTCCTTCCTGCTCTCGTTTCAGCTGTTCTTCCTGATTCCGGATAAGCCTGACGTAACAGATGCCGGCATCTTTCGCATCAGACAGCTGGCTGCGGTATTCTTTTAAAAATGCATACCACAGTTCTGTGCGTTCGGTTTCCTGTGCTGCTTCTGTGAAAAAGCCGGACAGGCCTTCTGACAGAAGGTTTACAACACTGAGCCGTTCATCAAAAGCGGCCTGGCTGATGCGGGCATATACCTGTGGCCGCACGTTCCCGGAAAGTATTTCCAGAATGCCGTAATCATCCTGGTATTTATGGAAAAGCGCAAAGTAAGCAGCTGCATCCATTGCGGTTTCTTCATGGCGCACAAATTCCGAGACGGTATTTTCATCCACGGGAATGTCCAGCTTTTCATATATTTTCATCAGATGGCTTAAATCTTCCCAGCCGCGTGCAGTTACAAATTTCAGCCCGTCCACATCTGCCTCTGCACGGTAAAAGTGGCCCGGGTGCAGCTCCAGATAGCTGAGAATGGCAGGATGCATGTGTTCATTTTTTGCATACTCTTTCCATATCGGGAAATCCGGCTCTACATTCATGCAGCGTACGCGGTCGAGTGTGACCATGTCGAAATCACGCACGGATTTGTTATACTCCGGCGGATTTCCGGCAGCAGCGA
>CAJTSV010000135.1:4963-8622 GCA_910579075.1 uncultured Eubacterium sp. | reverse complement strand
GCCCCGCACGAATTTCCCATGGCATGGGTATATTCACAGCAGATAAACGGCTTGTCCGGATGTTCTTCCAAAAACCGTTTCACTGATTCCACAGACGGGTACATCTGGCTTTCCATATCACTCGAGCCATTATAGCTGCGGTCATGGAATACCCCTTCGTAATGCACAAGCCGGTACGGGTCTAAGCTTCGAAACAGCTGCGACATCTCATAAATCACTTTCCCGCCAAAGGATTCGTTGCCGCACGACCAGATCAGTATCGAAGGATGGTTTTTATCCCGCTGGTAACACGAATTGACACGGTCGAGCATAACCGCTTTCCATTCTTCGTGATTTCCGGGCACTGCTGCATCCGGCCCTGTCTGGCCGCGTTCCACCGGATCCCAGGAGCCGTGCGACTCCATGTTGTTTTCTGCGATTACATACAGCCCGTATTCGTCACACAGCCGGTAAATCCTGGAATCATCCGGGTAATGGCAGGTCCGGATGGCATTGATATTATTACGTTTCATCGTCACGATGTCTGTCAGAATCTCCTCATCCGAAACCACCCTGCCGGTTTTGGACGAAAATTCATGGCGGTTGACGCCCTTAAATACAATCCGCTTTCCATTTAAGCACATCAGCCCGTCCTTCATCTCAAAACGGCGGAATCCGGCTTTCTGCGGAATAACTTCCATCAGGCTTCCATCCGCATCAAAAATTTCCAGCAAAAGGTCATATAAATAAGGAAACTCTGCACTCCAAAGCTTTGGATGCTCCACCGCATAAGAAAGCTGTACATCTCCTTTCAGCGGCACCGTATCATCCACAAGCGGTTCCATCCCGCAGCCGCACGCGGCGCCTTCGGTTCCATGCGCTCTCAGGGTGATATGCATGCTGCCTTCTCCCTGCACCTTCAGCGCAAGCTTCAGCTGCGCATGAATCAGGTCTTCTTCCAGGACGGGTTCTGTTTTGATATCCCATACGTGTACCTTCGGCACGGTATACAGGTAAACACTGCGGTAAATGCCGGAAAACCGGTAAAAGTCCTGGTCTTCGCACCAGCTGCCGCTAGTCCACTTAAATACCTGTACCGCCAGCTTGTTTTCGCCTTCGGTTATGTAAGGCGTCAGTTCGAACTCAGACGGCGTAAAGCTGTCCTCGCTGTAACCTGCAAAATGCCCGTTTACCCAGAGTGCAAGGCCGCTTTCCGCACCCTGGAACGAAATATAAACCGGATTTCCCGCAAAATGCTCCGGCAGCGTAAAATATTTCACATAGCTGGCCACAGGGTTAAATTCTTTTGGAATCTCATCGGTCCAGATTTCTTCCCGTCCGTCCCACGGGTACTGGACATTGGCATACTGCGGAATATCATACCCTTCCATCTGGATATGTGCCGGAACGCGGATATCATCCCACGGCCTGCAGTCATATTCCGGCTGTTCAAATCCGGGTATGGCCTGGGCATAATTTCTGGCATAGTGGAATTTCCAGATGCCGTCCAGGGAATAGCGAAATCCCGTCTGCCCTGTCAAAGCTTCTTCCCTGCTCTGGTAACACACATGGTCTGCATGTGCGTCCAGCCTTTTCTCCGCAAAATACTGCGGATTTTTTACCTGTTCATAATCAAAACCTGACATGTATTCTGTTCTCCTTTTCTGTGATAAATATCATTATATCGGTATTTTTTCACACCGTAAAGATAAAAAGTTCAGATAATTCAGTTTTTGCCATCCGCTGCAGGCCCTCCATGTGCCTGTAAAGCTTCATTCATGCTCCCCGTCCGGTACCCCTGCAAATCCAGCGAAACATATGAAAACCCATAGCCGCGCAGCGTCCGGTAAATCCGCTCACGGACTGCTTCATCCAAAAAGCGTGCAAAATCCTGCGGCAGCACCTCGATGCGTGCCATGGTGCCATGCATCCGCACGCGCATCTGGGTAAATCCCATATCCAGCAGCAGCTGTTCGGCCTGTTCAGCCATAGCGAGCCTGTCAGCTGTAATTTTTTCGCCATATGCAAATCTGGAAGCCAGGCAGGCAGAGGAAGGCTTGTCCCACTCTGCAAGGCCCATCCGCCCGGCCAGCATGCGGATTTCCTGTTTCGAAAGCCCGGCTTCCCGCAGCGGGCTTTTTATCCCAAGCTCCGCCACAGCCCGATGCCCGGGACGGTAGTCTGCGTCATCATCGGTATTTGAGCCTTCGATGACACAGGCTGCCCCCTGCTCTTTCGCTGTTTCCAGCATCATTTCCATAATCCCACGCTTGCAAAGATAGCAGCGGTTTGGAGGATTTTCTGCAAATCCCTCAATTCCCAGGCAGTCCGTCTCACGGATAATATGGCGGATGCCATGCCGTGCACAAAACTGCCCTGCTTCGTCCAGCTCCCGCCGCGGAAAGACACAGGAACTGGCTGTCACAGCCACCACCCGGCTTCCCAGCACATCCTGCGCAGTCTTTAACAGAAACGCAGAATCCACGCCGCCGGAAAATGCCACAGCCACGCTTCCCAGTTCTTCCAGATACTGTTTTAAACGGGCCTGTTTCTGCTTTATCTCCATCCGGACTCCTTTCCATGCCTTCCTTTTCTCAGGATTTTTTCAGGCGTTTTTCAAACATAATATAATAACAGTTCAATTCAAAATCACTGCACTGCTGTTTGTTCTGTGGCAGAAATGACAGCAGTTTTTCCCGCATCTCCTGCCTGCACAATTCCAGCCTTAAAGCTTCATCAATTCCATTCTGCTTTAAAAATATCCCGGTTTCTGAAATGGCCCTGTCTATCTTTCGTTTCTCAACGGTAAAATCCATATTATAACGGGACTGTGCTTCCCATTCACTCAGCATTTCTGCATGGTCATCCACCCATTCGGTAACCTTTACATTTGCTCCATTATGAATAACCATCTGTAGCAGCTTTGGAATCCGGTGTGTATTTGGCACAGTCACGCCAACGCATTCCAGGGCACCCTTCAATATTTTTTCCACACACTGCTGTAAATGATAAGCAGCGATATTCAAAAACATTTCATCCGGAAATGGCGTCTTATATAAAGTCAGGGCAGCCTGATAGTCCAGATAGGCGCTTTTAAACAGCCTCACATCACACATACTGCTGCCCCCTGTCAAATAAAAGAAGTCCTGTCCGTTCAATTTCTTTGTACAGCCTGTTTTCCTGTTCCAGATTCGTAACGATATCTATTTCACAGTCTGCAGCCGGTTCTGTCTGCAGCGGCAGATTTTTATCCTTTTTTTCAATATACAAATCAATATCACTGAAACTGCTGCATCGAAATTCCAATGCACTTCCAAACAGGACAATTTTCTGGACGTTGAAATCCTGCTGCAGTTCTTTTAGTATTTTCTGCACCCTTTTCTGCATTAGCGGGTGGACACGGTTGCAGTTTTCAAAGTCCACGCCTTCTTTCACCTCAAAGTCCCACATTTCCTTAAAATTATTCAATCGAATCCCCCTCTCGCGTAACCTGCAGGATGGCAGCTTTTAAAAATACTGTTTCAGATACTCTGCCGCTGAAACCGCTGCGTTTGCGCCATCCGAAACTGCCGTTACCACCTGGCGCAGCGCTTTTGTACGTACATCTCCTGCCACAAAAAATCCGGGTGCGGATGTTACGCCCGTTTCATCTGCCACAACATATCCTGCTTTATCAAGCT
>CAJTSV010000135.1:0-4926 GCA_910579075.1 uncultured Eubacterium sp. | reverse complement strand
CGACCGCCACAAACGCCCCGCTGACCGGAAGCTGCCGGCCGTCTTTTAATTCCAGCGCTGTTACCGTCTGTTCGCCGACAATCCTGGCCGGAGCCGCGCTTGTGAGGATTTCCACATTTTCCTTTTCCCGCAGCTTTTCCACAGCGGATGCAGAACCCCGGAATTCGTCCCGCCGGTGGATTAAATAAACTTTGCCGCACAAATCAGACAGGTACAGGGCATCCCCAAGCGCCGTGTCTCCGCCGCCGATAACCGCTGCTTCTTTTCCCCGGTAAAAGGCCCCGTCGCAGACGGCACAGTAAGAAACACCCCTGCCGGCAAATTTTTCCTCGCCGTCCACGCCCAGGCGGCGGTGTGACGCTCCTGCACAGTAAATCACGGTTCTGGCTGTAACGGTCTGCCCGTCTGCAAAATGCACCTTCCACACTCCTGCTTTTTCGCCGGGCTCTGCCGAAAACCCGTCTGCCATGCCTTCATAAAACTCTGCCCCGAGCCGGAGCGCATGCTCACGGAACGCTTCCCCCATATCATATCCATTCATCCCAAACATGCCGAGATAATTATCCACCTGGTCGCTTTCCGCAATCTGGCCTGTGCCATGATATTCCTTTTCCGCAACCAGCACATCCAGATTGGCACGCTTTGCATAAACAGCCGCACTCAGCCCGGCCGGCCCGCTTCCAATAATCAGCACATCAAATATCTGGTTTTCATTCATCTTCCATTCACCTTCCATTCTGTTATTCTTTTCATAATTTGTTATTCCATATCTCTTTTCCATATCTGTTATTCGTTCCACCCTGCCGTCTCCTGCATCAGGACACAGGCTTCCTGCCCGTCTTTCATATTATATGCACACCCGGACGGCAGATACACAAAAAAGGACGTGCCCCGGCCCGGCTTTGACCGGACTTTGATATATCCGTTTTCGCTGGCAATCATCTCCCGTGCCAGATACAGCCCGATGCCGGTCCCTTCCTGCCCGCTGACCGCGGGAGAACGGTAAAACCGCTTGAATATTTCCGCTGTCTCGCTTTCTGTCATGCCGATTCCGGTGTCCTGGATTTCAATCCTTGCAAACATCCCTGTGTCCATCACCCTGACCGTAACCGACCCGCCCTTTGGCGTATACTTGACCGCATTATCCACAATATTCGCAACGGCTTCCGCTGTCCACTTGCGGTCAAAATATGCCCTGGCTTCTGCCGGCTCATACGCGATGCTAATCTGCTTTTCCTGCGCCGCATGTGCTGCCTGCCTTACGGCTTCTTCCAGCATCGGCGAAAGCAGGTTCCATTTCGGATGCAGCACAAACGCACCCGTTTCCAGCCTGGATGCCTTTACCAGAGACACAATTAAAAAATTCAGCTTCTGTGCCTGGCGGTTTATCTCCTGTACAAACTCCCGCTCCTCTTTCGGAAGCTCCCGTTCTTCCAGCATCTGCGCGTACAGCAAAAGATTTGCAACCGGAGTCTTTGTCTGGTGGGAAATATCCGAAATCAGCTGCTTTACTTTTTCCTTTTCCCCGGACAGGTTCCTGGCAGATACCGCCGAAGCGGAAAGATAATCTGCCAGCTTTGCTTCCAGTGAAGATAACAGGCTTTCATCATAGCGGCTTTCCTGAAAGCTGCCGTCTGCGGCATGCTCTAACATCCGCTCCATGTGTTCCAGTATCCGCCTGACGCGGGCATGCTCCAGCCACACCCACGCGGCAGATATCAAAAACAGAATGGCTGCCAAGCCCAGTATTTGTGTTATTTCCATAATCTGACGCCCCGATGCCTTCCTGTATATGAAATCCAGCCGATGCAATTTAATCCGCACAGCCCGCAGCCCAGACATACCCGATTCCATACACCGTCTTAATATACCGCGGCTTCCCCGGAACATCTTCCAGCTTTCCCCGCAGCCGCCTTATAGTCACAGACAGCGCATTTTCATCCACGTATTCCGCCCCGTCTGTCCAGATTTTATCCACCAGCATTCCCCGTTCCATTGTAATGCCTGGATTCATGACCAGCTGCTTTAGCAGCTTCTGCTCCGTCTTGCTCAGTTCGATTTCTGTCCCGTCCTTCCAGAACTTCATATTGAAAAAATCAAACACAAATGCATCCAGCCGCACGGCTTCCTGTTTTTCTGTTTCCCTGCGCCGCAGCTGCGCGTTCACCCGCGCCCGCAGCACCGCCAGGCTGAACGGCTTGGTTACATAATCGTCTGCCCCGGATTCCAGGCCCGCCACAATATCCGTCTCCATATCATTGGCCGTCAGGAAAATCACCGGCATGGAAGAAGTCCTGCGCAGCCTGCACAGAAAATCCAGGCCGCTTCCATCCGGCAGGCCGACGTCCAAAACTATCAGGTCACAGGAAGCCCGTGCAAGCTCCGCTTCTGCTTCCCGTATCGTCCCGCAGGGCACAAACGCGTATTCTTCAGATTTCAAGGCAAGGCAGATGCCGTTGCAAAGTGCCCTGTCATCTTCTACTACCATAATCTTTTTCATGCTGCCCTGCTCCTTTTTCTGATACTTTTCCACGGTTACTCTGCTTCAAAGACCTCATACTGCCTCTGCGGCCCGCCGCATACCGGACACCGCTGCGGCGCTTCGCCTGTCATGACATTTCCGCAGATTGGGCAGACATAGACGGTCTTTTGTTCAAACTGTTCCATATCCTGCGCTTTTTTTAACAGGGATGCATGCTCCCGCTCTGCTGCTGATGCAGCTGCATAAGCCTGTTCTGCCAGCGGGCTTTGATGCTCCCCTGCATACTCGCCAAGCATCCGGTAAAGGCGCTCATATTCAAATTCTTCCCCGGGCACATAAGTCCCGACAGACTCGGTAAATACCGGCGGATGCTCAAGCACCGCATAAAAATTCCTTGCATGGTAATATTCCGAAGCAGCCAGTGCCCGGAACAGGTTTGCGATATGCTCCATTCCCCTGCGTTTCGCACGGTCTGCAAACATCAGGTATTTTAAATGCGCCATCAGCTCGCCCTGCACCGTTTCTTCGAGCTTCTGTTTTAAAACCGGGTCTTTGCGCTCCCTGGCATATCCGTTTTCGGACAAATCCGAAATCCGGTACAAAAGCTTCCCGTCTTCTTCGTAAAAATGCACGACATGATGCTCCACATCACAGGCACGGATATCTTTTGACACATCTTCAATCATGGCTCCGCCGCCGCCCGTACAAATCAGCGGTATGCCGTCCGTTTCATCCACAAACCGTGAATGCACGTGCCCGCAGAGCAGGTATTTTACTTTTTCCTTCCATGGCCCGTAAGCTTCTTTGAGCCTTGTAAATTCTTCCTCAGATACACAGTTTAAAATAAAATGGTTCGGCACCGGGATGTGGAATGCGAGAATTGCCTGCTGCACATCATCCCGCGCAAGTACTTCAGACAGCAGCAAAAGCCCCTCGTCTTCGAACGTGCGGAATGCATTATCCAGCACGATAACGGCAAAATGCTCTGTTAAAAGTGCATAATTTTTCAGCCCGAAGTAATCGCTGTATGCGCCTGTATCGTGGTTTCCGCGCAGCGTATACACATCATTGCCGGCAAGCACCTGCGTCATGTCCCGGATGGTCCTGTAATAGTGTCCGGTTCCGGCCGGCACCAGGTCGCCCGCAATCAGCGTAATATCATCCCCGCTGCACGCTTCCAGCGCTGCGGCATATACCTTCATATTATAAGTGCCAAGCCCCTCGCATCCCGGGTCCCCGATAACGCCCATCGAGTGAACGCCGGATAACTGTGTAATCTGCTGCTGTACCTGTTTCATTTTGTTCTGATTCATGTTTTGTCCCCTTTTTTCTTTTCCTGCTGTTTTCTTTTATTCGTTACAAGGCTCTTTTCCGGGCAGAACGGATGTATGTGCCTGATGCTTCCTGATTCATTTTACCACATAGCAGGCAGGCTGTCTCCCCTCTCCTGAAAAAAATCGCTTCGCGATGGCTTTTATTGCACTTTTCTGGTATTTATAATTCATTTACTATTGCATTTCATTCATTTTTAGCGTATACTGAATTTATGAAATCAGGGATTTCACGAGGAATTTATCCATTAAAAGAACTTAGTATCTTCATAGACGAATCTGGTGATTTTGGCATATACTGCCATCATTCGCCATACTATATTATCACAATGGTTTTTCATGACCAGAACAAAGATGTCAGAACTGCCATCGCAAAGCTTAACATGGAACTTTCATATCTCGGTCTTTGCAATCCTGTATACATACCGGACCAATTATTCACAGAGAAGAACTTTATGCCTGCATGTCCATCGAAGAAAGAAGACGTATCTTCAATAAAATGACTGCATTTATCAGGCAGGCTGATATCCGGTATCAAAGCTTCTATATTGAGAAAAAACACATTTCTGATGTGGCACAGGCCACTGATAAGCTTTCCAGACAAATCTCTTTTTTATCCGCGGGCACTATGAAAAATTCCTTTCTTTTGATACAGTAAAGATTTATTATGATAACGGCAAACCTGAAACCTCTCAGCAAAAAGGAATGGACTGCGGCTTTCTGACATCCCACATCAAACATAAAGGAGAGAACAAATGAATGATTTTCTGACCAAAATGAACGATGCCATGTATACTTACGTGCTGCTTATCCTTCTGACCGGCGTCGGGCTGTATTTTACGGTCCGCACCCGGGGCGTGCAGCTGCGCCTTTTAAAAGACGGCGTCCGCTCCATGCTGGACAAGGCGCCGGAAGGAAAGAACGGGGAAAAAAAGGTATCTTCTTTCCAGGCACTGATGATTTCTACTGCTTCCCGCGTCGGCACCGGGAATATTGCAGGCATTGCCACAGCCATTGCAGCAGGCGGCCCGGGCGCGGTCTTCTGGATGTGGCTGATGGCCCTTATCGGCGGCGCATCAGCTTTTGTGGAAAGCACGCTGGCACAGATTTATA